>CANIWY010000107.1 GCA_947471695.1 Nitrosomonadaceae bacterium | reverse complement strand
CAATGCAGTCAATCCGGAGTGGACAGACTGAGCACTGGGGTCTGCTCCGGGTGCAAATGGTGGCACCGAGATCCATCAATGCCTGTGTGTAGGTTTGGATCTGGCCGACACTATCCTTCCTCGGGATCAGCTCTTCTGCTTTCTGCCACAGAAGGGTCTCAGTATCCTTTGCTCCAGGGTAGCCGTCGATACCAAAGTAGCGTGCAAAGACGCGCTTAACATTTCCATCAAGAATCGCGCACTCTTCACCATAAGCGAATACGGCGATGGCAGCGGCGGTTGATCGGCCAACTCCTGGGAGCTGTTGAATGAGTTTAAGGTCATGTGGAAATATACCGTTGTATTGGTCAACGATCATCTGTGCAGCCCGATGCAGATTCCTGCCTCGGGCATAGTATCCGAGACCGCTCCATAGTGAGAGAACGTCATCTAGCGATGCTAGCGCGAGGCTGTTGATGTCAGGGAGTTGTTGCAAGAATCGCAGGTAATAAGGTACAACCGTTGCCACTTGGGTCTGTTGAAGCATGATCTCGGATAGCCAAATGGCGTATGGATCTTGCGTGTTCTGCCAGGGGAGTTGGTGGCGTCCGTGGAGGTGTTGCCAGCGGATTAGGTGAGTAGCAAATTTCACACGTAGTGTGTTGAACGGAATAGGAATGGAGCGGGTGAAGGGAATCGAACCCTCGTCGTAAGCTTGGGAAGCTTCTGCTCTGCCATTGAGCTACACCCGCAATTGTCCAGATTCTACTTGCGTTAGAGGGATTACTCAATCGTTTGCAGATTGACTCCAGCTAGTAAGAAATATAATAGTGTTTGTAAGTATTTTTCTGATTTCATGTGTGACGGTGAGATTAGCTTTTTATATGTTCGGATTATCGATTGTCTCCAATACTGTCATTGAGTAATACTGGCAACGCAAGTAAAATCCTTAATTCTGTGTATTTAAATTGTACAGATGCTGAAAACCAATACGAGTCCCAACGCGTTAATGATGCAAGTGACACTTAACGGTCAGCCGCAACGTTTTGATACCACGTTAAATATCTTGCAGTTGCTCGATTATATGACCTTGCAGGGTAAGCGAATTGCGGTTGAGCGCAATGGCGAGATTGTTCCCCGCAGTCAATTTGGAGAGCAGATGCTGGCAGATGGCGACCGACTGGAGATCGTGGTGGCAGTGGGTGGTGGTTAGATTTCTCTCAGTAACAAATCTAGGATTCCATGGATAACCTGATTATCGCCGGTAAGACTTATTCCTCTCGACTGCTAGTCGGTACCGGAAAATACAAAGACTTTGCCGAGACGCGTGCATCGATTGACGCGAGTGGGGCACAAATCATTACCGTAGCAATCCGCCGCACCAATATCGGTCAGAATCCGGGTGAGCCTAACCTGTTGGATATACTGCCCCCCTCTGAATACACATTACTGCCTAACACCGCCGGCTGCTATACAGTTGATGATGCGGTCCGTACGTTAAGGCTTGCGCGTGAATTACTCGATGGTCATAGCCTAGTGAAGTTGGAAGTGCTCGGGGATCCGAAGACACTCTTCCCGAACATGGTTGAAACCCTTAAGGCTGCTGAAATCCTGGTGAAGGAAGATTTCCAGGTGATGGTTTACACTTCAGATGATCCGATCCTGGCTCGGCAACTGGAAGAGATAGGCTGCGTTGCCGTGATGCCGCTGGCCTCGCTGATTGGCTCAGGCATGGGTATTCTGAATCCATGGAATCTGCAGATCATCATCGACAATGCTAAGGTACCGGTGATCGTGGACGCGGGTGTGGGTACGGCTTCGGATGCAGCCATCGCCATGGAGCTTGGTTGCGATGGAGTGCTGATGAACACGGCTATTGCTGCCGCTCAAAAGCCGGTACTGATGGCTTCTGCCATGAGAAAAGCGGTGGAGGCTGGGCGAGAAGCCTATCTGGCCGGTCGTATGGCGAAGAAGTTCTATAGTGCGAGCCCGAGTTCACCCGTCACTGGCGCCATCAGCAGTAGTAGCAAAGATCGAGCGGCCTGATTTTAGGCTGCCGCACAGTATCATCCCTCCCGCATGCCAGAACACCGTCCTATCCGCAGTTTTGTTCTTCGACAGGGCCGGATCTCGAACGCGCAGCGGCATGCGTATGAGGTCTTGCTGTCACAGTATGGCATTCCATTTGTAGGTAATCTGATCGACCTTGACCAGATTTTTGGCAGGAGCTCACCCAAATTTCTTGAGATCGGTTTTGGCATGGGAGAGACGACTATCTCCATCGCCAAGATGCATCCGCAGAATGATTACCTTGCTATTGATGTACACACACCGGGCGTTGGAAGTTTGTTGAAGCAGATCGGTGAGACGGGCCTGACCAATCTGCGC
Organism: Nitrosomonadaceae bacterium; assembly: GCA_947471695.1. Classification (GTDB taxonomy): domain Bacteria; phylum Pseudomonadota; class Gammaproteobacteria; order Burkholderiales; family Nitrosomonadaceae; genus VFJL01. The sequence continues at coordinate 688 of CANIWY010000107.1, read as the reverse complement.
ATCATTCAGCATGATGCGGTTGAAGTATTGCAGCGTATGCTGCCACCCGAGCGCCTGTCCGGAGCGCACATTTTTTTCCCAGATCCCTGGCCTAAAGCACGCCACCATAAGAGACGTCTAATTCAGTCTCCATTCATTACGCTGTTGAGCGAACGGTTAAAGCATGGCGGATATCTGCACGTAGCTACGGATTGGGAGGAATATGCTCAACAGATTCTGCAAGTGCTGAGTACTGAGCCGCAACTTATTAATACGGTGACAGATTATGCGCCTTGTCCCGCATACCGGCCCTTGACCAAGTTCGAGCAGAGAGGATTGAAGTTAGGGCATGGGGTGTGGGATCTGGTATTCCAGAAAAAGTGACCCTTACTCTACGCCACTCTATTGAATAGGGGCCAGAATTGAGGCTGACCAGTTTATAGCTGCTTCTTATCGGGTAGGAAAATCTGCAGCAAATCATTGAGAAAGCGTCGTCCCACAGGAGTAGGGGTGACACGGAGGTGATCACGCACGATTAACCCACGCTGCTCAGCTTCATTGAGTTGCTGCTGGATCGCGGTGATCGGTAGGCCTGTTCGTTGCTGGAACATTTCGCTGGCAAATCCTGCTGTGAGGCGCAGCGCGTTCATCATGAACTCGAAGCCACGCTCATCTCTCCCCACTTCGTGTTGATCTTGTAGCGGGGTAT
>CANIWY010000106.1 GCA_947471695.1 Nitrosomonadaceae bacterium | reverse complement strand
GCCAGCGCCACTTTGGCTTTGAATCCAGCCGAGTGGGTTCGTCTCGTTCTTTTTGCCATTTTCCGCTCCATATCAACGCCCCGCAGGGCCATCAAAAGGTAGCAGATTTTCCACTTATAGGCTTGTTCAGATTCTTGGGGCCACTTCTATGGATGCTTCTAGAGTCGGTACTTATGGTCAGGCTATGCTGCATGCAGAGCTTTCAGAAGAGAAACTAGACGAGGCCAGCACCGTCCTGGAGCACTTGGAAAAAGGTTATTATTGGAATATTAATGAAAAACAGAAAGCGTTGGAGGCTGCCAAAGCGGCTGCACACCATCGCCTACAATCCGAAAAGGAAATGTGCAAATGGCTGATGGAAGTGCATTCACAAAACCATCATAAAACTGAAGGGACGCATCATACAGTCGCCTACTTTCATACCGGTAGTGCTGTAGCGTTTAAAATTGAAGATGAATCCATTGGCAGAGTAGGACGTTGGCTGCAAGCACATCCCGATGCAACTGTAACGGTCACTGCATCAGCCGATACCGTAGGCAAAGCTGCCGAAAACCAAGCGCTGTCGGAAAACAGAGCCAAAGCAGTGGTTCAGCGTTTGGTGAAAGAAGGTGTTAGGCCCGGCCAATTAACCGTCAAAGCGTTTGGTGAGGTCGGGAGTCCTGACAACACACCAAATCAGAATTACCGTGTTGCGACCATTACCACCTCACACCCTAACTACATTGACTGCCCGAATATAAAATAGGGTTTATTCACCCACCCACCAAGTTGGTGGGTGGGTGTGCCATTATTGATCCGGCATGATGAGGTACAACTCCATTTGGAGTGAATCGCCGTAGCCTATTCACTCTTCGGCAAATTTAGCGTGAACGAACTTCAAACATAAGCGGGCCGGAGCAATAAGCTGCTGTAAATTTAATACCAGTAGGTGAGAGAGATTTTGCATTGGTGCAGGGATCCTGGCGGCGACCTGCAGCTTGGGAAGTTCTGCTGTCTGGTGGTGTCGTAGTTCCTTCCTTGCCGATTGTAGAAGATATCGCTGAATCGGTGCTATTCCCTCCACTCACCAATTTTCCAATCAAACGGGGTTGATTAGTCCGCGCGTAATTTATTGAATTAACGAGGAATAAAAATACTGACATGCGGACTTCGTCCAATATGGCGGGTAGAGGCGGGAGAGAATAATGGCGAGGAGAGAGGAAAGCGTGACTAAAGGGCAACTCTAAAAATTGAAAATCCTAAGCCAGGCAAGGCGCGATTAAAATTTTAGCGCGCTGCATATGTTTGATATGTAAGAATTAAAGTTTTTGAGCAACGCAGCAACGCAGCAACGCGACGGAGTTTGGATTTTTAGAGGTGCCCTTAAGTGTATGGATGGTAGGCTTAATCTGCCGGTCATGACCCAGACTGCAGTCGGCATCATTCAACCCTTCCGTAATTTGGGTGGTAAGTTTGATCTGGGTTGGCCATTCTTTCGCAACCCTCGAAACCTGGATCCAGTATTCGATCATACGAGGCAGGTACTTCCTCGTTTTTGTGACCTATCACTTTGCACGTGGAGATACTCACCGGGGTTGCAGAGGTTTTAATTACGATACCAATGCCGCTAGAGATCTCGCCATTAATCTCAAGAATCAGTTTGAGCGCATTTATGGGAAGGGTGCCGCTGTGCCCCATCCTTTGTGGCATCGAGACCGATCTCGATGCACTGATTCTGCATGGTGAGGATGGTCGAGTTGCCGACCTAGCAGAGATACAAGAAGGATTAACAGGTATTGAGTTGGAGGGATTTCTGCGCTCGTTTTACCCTTCAATGCTGCAGCAGATCTTCAGGGACCTCATTGCACTGGCTGAAGGAAACATCCGACACGCTAGGATGACTTGTGACTCTAATAGGCCGATCGAAGAGGCTGAAAACACAAAGAGTGGGTCTTGGGAGTAGGTCTCGGTTTTGGCTGGCTACACGCCATCAATACAGCCTTTATCGTTGCTCCATTTGACCCGAATCTCTCTGATGCGATAGGGACTGTGGTCGCTCTATTGAAGCCCAACATCGACGATGCTCGGGTCGATCCGAGCGGTATTGTACTGATGACATCTGCAGCGTAAGGGTTGGCTAATCTAAAAAATTAAGTAGGGCATTAGATCAAGAACTACTTAACGGAGGAGTCATGAATAAAACGATAGCAATGAAACGTCTCGAGATTGTGATAGATGCGGAGAAGCTGAATGACATGATCGCGCTGCTGGATTCAACTGGGGTGCGTGGATATAGCTTCATCAAGAATACGGGTGGTCTCGGTTCACGTGGTGTGAGGCGGCCTGATGGTCTTTTCTTGCAGGAGGAGAATGCGATGGTGATACTCGCCTGCCAAGAGGATCAGTCACAGAAAGTAGTCAAGGCGCTGAGCCCGAAGTTAAAAGAGTTCGGTGGAATGTGCTTGATCTCAGATTGCTTGTGGGTTGAAGGGCCTGCCGTCTCATACTGAGACGTTAGCACTTACTTTCTCAGTGCAGCTCCGAGAGATGAGATCAACTTGCGGTAGAAGACAAGACGACGTGGGTTGATCTCCCCAGTCTTTGACGCGCTATCCAGCGCGCAACCGGGCTCGCCGGTATGGTGGCAGTTGCTAAACCTGCACTGACCAAGGTAGGGATGGAACTCCACAAAACCCCAAGCCAGATCAGCTCCATTGATGTGATGTAAACCAAACTCCTGCATGCCGGGTGAGTCGATCAGGCGAGTATCCGGGTCAATCTCATAGAGTCGTGCGTGAGTGGTGGTGTGGCGTCCGGTATCGAGTGCGACCGAGATCTCGGCTGTTGCACGTTCCGCTTCCGGGATGAGTGCATTGATGAGTGTGGACTTACCCATACCCGATTGTCCGACCAAGACGCTGAGGTGTCCTTGCAGATGTGGCAGCATCGAGGTGACATCTGTCTTGGCGCTGATTTGTAGGAGTGGATATCCGAGCTCACGGTAGAGTAAGAGTGTGGCCGCGGCAGAACGAGTTGGTTCAGCAAGGTCGGACTTATTAAGGACGATCAGTGCCTTGATGCGTTGGCTCTCTGC
>CANIWY010000105.1 GCA_947471695.1 Nitrosomonadaceae bacterium | reverse complement strand
CTGAATTAATTTAAAAATTGCCATGCAGTCAGTTCTAAAAAATTCCCGTCGTATTGTTATTAAAGTCGGTAGCAGCCTCGTCACGAATCAGGGACAAGGCCTAGACCATACTGCGCTGTCACTCTGGGCTGCACAGATTGCTCGACTTAAACAAATGGGCAAGGAGGTAGTGCTGGTCTCCTCGGGCGCAATCGCCGAAGGCATGCAACGCCTAAACTGGAAAAAGCGTCCACACGCACTGCACGAGTTACAGGCTGCTGCCGCTGTCGGGCAGATGGGATTAGTACAGGCCTATGAATCCTGCTTCCGCGAACATGATCTACAAGCTGCACAGGTACTCCTCACTCACGAGGACCTCTCTGACCGCAAACGCTATCTCAACGCCCGTTCGACCCTGACAACACTACTCAGTCTAAAAGTCATTCCCGTCATCAATGAGAATGATACGGTGGCGACTGATGAGATCCGTTTTGGGGATAATGACACGCTGGCTGCCCTAGTAACCAATCTGATCGAGGCCGATGCGCTGGTAATACTCACCGACCAGCTCGGGTTATTCACAGCCGATCCACGCAAAGACCCTCAGGCCACACTGATCGACGAGGCTAAGGCTGGTGACCCCACCCTAGAAACAATGGCTGGTGGTGCCGGCAGTGATATCGGACGCGGCGGTATGCTGACCAAGGTCATCGCTGCAAAACGCGCTGCACGTAGCGGCGCGCACACGATCATCGCATCAGGTCACGAGACTGATGTACTCATCCGTCTTGCTCAGGGAGAAGTGATTGGAACCCAACTACTGGCGGAGACTATGCCGCTGGCAGCACGCAAGCAGTGGCTCGCGGATCATCTACAAGTTCGTGGCAAGGTCATCCTAGATGCGGGTGCGGTAGAAGCGCTCTCATCCGGTGGCAAGAGCCTGCTACCGATCGGCGTAACCAAGGTCAGTGGTGATTTCGAGCGTGGCGAGGTAGTGATCTGCCTTGATCCAGCGGGCAATGAAATTGCTCGTGGGCTGATTAACTATAGTGCCGCGGAAACCCGAAGAATTCAGCAGCGGGCAAGTCATGAAATTGAAGGTGTCTTGGGCTACGTGGATGAACCGGAATTGATCCATCGAGATAATCTAGTTCTGCTCTGAGAAAGAAAGGCTTAGCGAGAGCATCGGATTCTGAGGGGGCGCCCGTCTTCTCCTGTTGCTCAGCGAAGACTGCAATCGGCAGTAAGCAGAGGAACAGAAGAATCTTTCTCATGACACTGGCGCCAAGTCGTCGACTAGTGATTCGCGCACCGCTACGTCTACCGATTCAATCACCGCTTGATAAGCGGGATGATCAATCCCCATGCTCAGGACAGCACCCTGTTGCAGCGCCCGAACCGAGTCCTCGGGGAGTTCAAAACGAAGGAAATGTACCGAAGAGGTCTTCTCCTCATTCTCCCGCTCTAGGTCTTCATCAGCGATGGCGTAGATTGGAACATGACCTTGCACCCTCACCCATACCGTGTCCTCTATACCAATCAACTGTGTCAATCTGATAGCACGCTCGTCAGGGTCAGCGTATTCGATCATCATGGTCGACTTCCAGTTACTGCCATCAGGAACCAAAACACCATAAGTATGCAACTCGTCGAGTATGCCCACTTCTTCAAATATTTTCTCTACCCTCAGCATTTCCTGAATTTGATACCGGATGGTTAATTCATCTTCAAAAATGAGAGTTACGTTTTTACCCAACAGGACTCTTCGATTTTTCTTGTGTGACATCACACGAGCGCGAAACTCTTGTCGCTCCTTAGAATAAGTCTCAAGGGTCATCAGACTATCACGGCTAATTTGGGACATAAATCTTCCTTGGTAACAAGGGCTAGGCATAACGGCCCTGGGTATTCTATTTTAGCGCTCAGTCAATTCCGTAGGCAATTCGGATCAACGTCAGTGGATGCTGTTTCTGGGCCCTGCTCTCGTTCATACCTTGCTGGATATGTCGCCCGGCAATAGCACAGTCTGAGCTAATGTAATCAGGGTCCGGCGCTGCCATCTGCTTGAATACTGGTTTCCCAATCTTCATTGAATCAAAAAAATGTTCACTCTTGACACCCCAGGTACCATCATGACCAGAGCAGCGCTCAACCACGGTGACCTGAGTTCCAGGAACCAACTTCAGCAAGTCTTTGGTCTTCTGTCCAATATTTTGAACGCGCAAATGACACGGGACATGGTATGACACATTGCCGAGCGGCTGTTTAAAATCAGTCTTGAGTAGTCCATCACGGTTGCGTAGCATCAAATACTCAAAGGGGTCAGATATTGCTGCTGAAACCGCCCTCACCCCCTCATCCTCCGGGAACATTAATGGTAGCTCTTGTTTGTACATGAGCGTACATGAGGGGGTCGGCGTGAGGATCGTATAACCCTCTTTGACCAGCTTTAGCAGGTGTGGGATATTTATATTTTTAAGGTGCTCTACCGCATCCAGATCACCCAGTTCCATTTTGGGCATCCCACAACAAGCCTCTTTCTCAACCAGACACACCGGAATTTCATTGTGTTCGAGTATTTTTAATAAGTCATGCCCAATCCCGGGCTCGTTGTAGTTCACATAACAGGTAGAATAAATCGCGACCTTGCCTTTCGTCTTGACCCCATCCACCACTACGAAGGACTCGTTGGGCCTCGCATGTTCACGAAATCTATGACTGTCATACTCGGGAAGATCTCGTTCAGCATGGATTCCCAGCATCCCATCCATCAGCTTTCGGGCGTAAGGGGCCTTATTCAGGGCATTTACTGCCTGCACCACCACCGGAATAGTTGAGAGCTTTCCCAGCAGATCGGTGCTAGATAGCATCTTATCTCGGAAGTTAGTCGCACCTTTTTTGTACTTGATAGCCTTAGCACGTAGCATTAAATGCGGGAAATCCACATTCCAGGGGTGTGGTGGCACGTAGGGACACTTGGTCATGAAACACATATCGCAGAGGTAGCAGCGATCAACCACCTCCCAGTACTTCTGTTTTTCGACCCCATCCAGTTCGCCAGTACCACCCTCATCAATCAGATCAAACAGTCGTGGAAATGCCGTACACAGACTGACACAACGACGACAGCCATGACAGACGTCAAACACCCGCTGCGCCTCATCAAGCAGCTTTGT
>CANIWY010000104.1 GCA_947471695.1 Nitrosomonadaceae bacterium | reverse complement strand
CTCTTGATGTTATCCCGTAATCCCGCCTCCCCCAACTCAAGGATACTTTCTTGTGTATTATCTCTGGGGAAGAGTCTTTTAGTCGCCAGATTCACGCTCTTGTCAGTCGCTTGAGCAGAGAGCACCACAGCCACCAGTAACTCGAATGACGTACTGTAATCCAGCTCGGTCGTGGGGTGAGGATTTGCCGTCCTGAAACGGGTGAAAATTTCGCGACGTTTAATTATATTCATGGGGTTAGCTGAAAAAAAACTATTGTGCAATCTGTTTGCTGTTAATCAGCTATCTGACTGATGTGGCAGAGTGCATTTTAGTCCCGACAACATTGAGGCTCTCTTAGAGCCTCTGGAGGCTAATATAGTTTTTTGGGCAAATTTTTCTGCTTGTTCTTGCTCCTCACGATCCAGTCTTTGTAGCCTGAATTGGTAGCGCTCTCGTGCGCGATCGGCCGCTCTCTTCTTTATCTCACTCTCGCTCAACGACCCACTATCAATAATAATGGAATGGCTACTTTCTAGACTGGCGACTAGTTTAGTGAGTGGAATCATTCTGATACAGTCCACCGGACAGGGGGCAAGGCAGAGCTCACAACCCGTGCACTCAACCTCGATCACCGTGTGCATCTGCTTAGCAGCTCCTACAATCGCATCCACCGGGCAGGCATCTATGCAAAGTGTGCATCCGATACAATCCTGCTCATCAATCAGCGCTACCGCTTTGAGCTTAGTCACACCATTCACAGCACTCAACGGCATCGGCTTGATCCCCAACAAATCAGCCAACTGTCGGATACCAGCCTCACCACCCGGTGGACACTGATTGATACTTGCACTGCCTGCGGCAATTGCCTCTGCATAGGGCATGCAACCAGAAAATCCACACTGACGGCACTGGGTTTGCGGCAGGGTGGAATCTATTCTTTCTATCAGAGTATCTCTTCTCATCCGACGGTAGAGAGTCTCATTGTGCACATACCGCCTGTACCGACTCGCGGACCAGATCAGGGCCGCGATAAATTAGACCGGTATAAATCTGCACCAGACTTGCACCCGCAGCTATTTTCTCTTTTACATCTGCTGCACACATGATGCCTCCCACACCGATAATTGGGAGAGATCCTTGCAGCATGGCCTGTAATTGCTCAATGACCACAGTAGCACGCTGTTTCAGTGGTGCGCCGCTTAGCCCACCTGCCTCGCTCGCATGTGGTAATCCCTCCACACCGATTCGTGAAAGGGTGGTATTAGTAGCAATCACACCGTCAATACGGTGCCTCATCAATAGTGCAGCGATGGCCTCAATCTGGAGGGGGTCCAGGTCCGGTGCGATCTTTATCACCAGCGGCTTATAGCGGCCATATTTATCAGCCAACCTTTCTTGCTCAACTTTTAAGGTACCAAGTAATTGGTCGAGTTCTGCAGCATTTTGTAACTGCCGCAAATTCGGCGTATTGGGTGAAGAGATATTTGCCACGACATAGCTAGCATGAGGATAAACTTCACGCAGGCACAGCAGGTAATCATCAACCGCCCTATCTGTGGGTGTATCAAAGTTCTTGCCGATATTAATACCCAGTATGCCCCGGTAATTTGAACGCTTGATATTCGCGACCATTTTATCCACACCGTGATTATTGAATCCAAGACGATTGATAATGGCATTCGCCTGGGGGAGACGGAATACTCTCGGCCGTGGATTCCCAGGCTGGGGGCGGGGGGTGACCGTACCTATCTCGATGAAGCCAAAACCGAGATCGGCAAGTGCCTCAATATGCTCCCCATCCTTGTCCAGCCCCGCCGCTAATCCTACCGGGTTAGGGAAATCAATGCCCATGACCCTGCTCGACTGGCAGGAAAATGGCTGGCCCGGAAGCAGTCCAAGACGGCGGGCCTTCTCAATTGTAGCGAATGTAAGGCAGTGTGCAGTCTCGGGATCAAGACTGAATAGTAAGGGACGGAGCAGGGAATAAAGCATGACCTGATTTTAACCCGGAAAAGACCCTGTATGCGCGGAGGATGCCGAGCTGATCGGGCGCGAGGACTCACATGCTCATGAATCCTTAACCTGTTTGTTTTCCATCACGCATGGACTGCTACAGTCTAAGTCTGATAGCCTCAGATTTAATTAATTCTTGATAACTATACATCAGGACCATGAAAATACTTTATCTCCCCAATGCCTGGACCCTCATCGCACTGAGCCTTGTAGCGAGTGCATATTGTCATGCCAGTGCACCTGAATGGACTGCGCTCAACCGTCAGTCTGACCTTCTGTATCAACAGGGGCAATATACGCTGGCAACGGATAAGGCCAAACAAGCCCTTCAAATAGCTGAGCAATCTCTCGGTCTGGATCATACTGATGTAGCCAGTAGCCTGAATAGGTTGGCGCTGCTGTACAGCGTTCAGGGACGTTATTCTCAAGCTGAGCCGCTTTATAAACGAGCACTATTGATTGATGAGAAGGCCCTCGGAACAGAACACCCTGATATCGCCTCAGTTCTGAATAATCTGGCACAGCTTTACCATTCTCAAGAACTGTATGAACTGGCCGAGCCTCTGCATAAACGTGCCCTAGCAATCCTGGAAAATACCTTCGGCAAAGACCACCCTAACGTGGCCATCAGCCTTAATAATCTAGCACTGCTCTACCACGCACAAAAAAAATATTCATTAGCTGAACCATTGTATAAGCGTGTCCTCGCACTCTCGCAAAAAACCCTCGGTCCAGAACACCCCACCGTAGCACTCGGTCTGAATAATTTAGCCGGACTGTACAAAGATCAAGCCCGGTATCCCAATGCCGAGCCGCTGTTCAGACGAGCACTGACGATATCAGAAAAGGCCTTTGGCCTGGATCATCCCAATGTAGCTATCTGCCTCGAAAATCTGGCCCAACTGTATCGGGATATTGGTTATGCAAACAAAGCATTGCCACTGGAGAAGCGCGCTGCAGAGATACGGTCACTGAAACGATGAACTCGGTCAAAATTTCAGATGGATGACTCGTCACATTCCAGCTGGAAGCTATCTAACCGACGCCATTGCCCATCTATCAAGGCTTGAATGGGTTGAAAATTGGCCTTGTAATCCATTTTTCGGCTTTGCTTGATCCAGTAACCAAGATAAAGATAAGGTAACCCGAGTTCACGGCATTGCT
>CANIWY010000103.1 GCA_947471695.1 Nitrosomonadaceae bacterium | reverse complement strand
GGTCAGAACCAGATCGGTTGCTGTGACACCATCACGTAACCGGCCAGTCAGATTGACCCCTACCACATCTGGAGTGAGTAGATAGACCGGCTGTCCTAGCATCCCCGCCTCGGCTTCGATACCCCCTACCCCCCATCCAACCACACCGATCCCATTGATCATGGTGGTGTGCGAATCAGTACCTACCAGCGTATCTGGATAGGTCACACCATTCTTCTGATGCACTCCACGAGCAAGATATTCAAGATTTACCTGGTGCACAATACCGATACCCGGCGGAATGACCCTGAACGTATCGAATGCCTGCATACCCCATTTAATGAACTGATAACGCTCGTTATTACGCTTAAACTCAATCTCCATATTGAGATCGAGAGCTTGCTTATTACCATAATGATCAACCTGTACCGAATGATCAACCACTAGGTCAACCGGCACCAGAGGCTCGATCAGATTTGGATTCTTGCCCATACCCTCTGCAACACTACGCATTGCCGCAAGATCCACCAGGAGCGGGACGCCCGTAAAGTCCTGCAGAACGATACGAGCAACCACAAAGGGAATCTCATCGGTACGCACAGCATTGGGCTGCCAATTGGCGAGTTGGCGCACATGCGTTTCAGTAACTTTCTTTCCATCACAATTACGCAATACCGATTCAAGCACGATGCGGATAGAAACAGGTAGGCGCGAGACTTTGCCTACATCGGATTTTTCCAGCGCTGGTAGCGAATAGAATTTTGCTTTTTTGCCCTTAGAAATCTGAAATTCCTTCAGGGTATTGAATAGATTGTGGGTCATGGCGTTACACACTCCTGGAAGATCATGTTCTAGATTGCAGGGGAAAATACTAGATTACAAACATATCGACAAACTCATTGACCGGCGTTTCTTCGAGTCTCTTCTGGTTAAGGCACAGGTCGATGATCGCTTTTTTCTGCTTGACCGGAAAATGGTGAGCAAGATTGGTTCTGAACTTGTCTTCTAACAAGGGCACCCCCTCCTTGCGACGACGACTGTGACCAACTGGATACTCTACCACCAACGCCGGCAATTTCTCACCACTCATGAATTCTACCGTGACAGCATTGGCGATGGCACGTTTTTCAGGGTTATGATAAACCCTAGTAAATTGAGGATCTTCAATACAACTAATCTTCCCCCTCAGATTATCAATGCGCTCGTCTCGGACAACATCATCTGCATAATCGCGCCGTCAGCCTCCCAAAAATCAATGCAACCGAAACCATGTACGGCATGCAATGGTCGCCGTCGGCGTAATTATTAAGGGGCCCCCCTGCTTATCAATAATACGGACCGCCGCCTCATGAGTACGGATCGTGATCTTTTCTATATCGGCGATCCGCTCCCTGACCATGGGATGCAATTGCATGGCGCACTCGACTGCTAATTGGGCATGGAACTCTGCCGGAAAAGAGATTTTAAATAGCACATTCTCCATGATCCAGCCCTACTCGGTTAAAGCTATTTTCCAGAGCCAAACAGCCTTGGATCTCGTGGGCCTTGATCATTGCCGTCAACACTTCCCGCATTAATAATGACTCTCTGTCGACATTACCAGCCACAATATTGCACTCAATTAAGATGCACCACAAGCGTTCTACCGATGAGGCCTCGAGATTGGACGCACGGTCAGGCAGACTCGACATCCCCCCTACGCCTATGGCAAACTGCATCCATTCGATGAGTAGAAGATGCCATCATCTGTTTTTTAGGGTCAGAACCTGATCCACAATTAAATTGGAAGGAATCGTCTGAATGAGATCTAAGAAGAGACAGGATATGCATGGAGTCTATTTAATTCCGTTGGCTCTAGTTCTAGGTCTTGCTGCCTGTGATGGTGAGAAGAAAAGTGCGGCTGGAGATGCAGCTAAAACAACAAGCAAGCCGCAATCCAGTTCGAATACGGCCGCATCCACACCCACTACCGGGGTATTGATGGATTCAGCGGTTTCTGGTGTAGCCTATCTGGCATCTTCTGGCGCTGCTGGCAATACTGATGGACAGGGCGTCTACAAGTATAACCATGGTGATACAGTCGAGTTCAAGCTGGGCAGCCTAGTGATCGGCAAGGTTAAGGGCGCTCCTATCATAACGCCCATGGAACTCGCTGAAGACAATCCCACTCGACTGCAAAACCTGCTGATTTTATTGCAGTCTCTAGACTCGGATAGCAACCCAGAAAACGGCATTTCCATTCCGGCTAGTGCCGCATCCGCTGTAAGTGCCTCTATCAATTTAGATAGTGATCCTGCCGCATTCTCGTCATCTGCAGAGCTACAGAAGGTAAGAGAGTCCGGTGGCATTACCGGTCCAACCAGAACTCTCGCTCAGGCCAAAACACACTTCCTCTCGCAAGGCATAGCGATGCTTAGTACCAATATTTGGTTTAGACAAGAAGGTTCAACCGCCTTTGTGTTACGCGCTTTACCAACGGGCGAGTATTTACAAGGGGAGGCCATAACAGATGACTTCTGCGATGCCAACCGGATATGTGGTGGCACTAAGGCGAGTACGGCTGGGGTTGAGTATGGCACTGCGATCCTTTCCGAGTTTGATAACCGAGGCTTCAAGATCGCTGTCAAACCGACGGTTGATACCAATATTAAGGCCGGGCTATCACATCCACAGCCTACTTGGCGTATCCGTACCGATGGTTCGGACTTGATCTCGACAGAGATCTTAACGGTACAGAGAGAGAGGAAGCAGCACAGTGTCTTCAGTGAATTATTCCATGCTGGTACACGTGGTGGGACGCTGGCTGTAACGGATAAGAAAGAACCTCTAAAGACCCGGATAGAGGAGAGTCGTTACTCCAAAATGGAGAATGGTCCAAGGGGTATTGTTGGAGCCTGGGCGGTGGATCCATCTGCAATCAAGACACCCACCTATCTATTCTTTACCAACGGGAAATTTTTGATGCTGGACCCGATCGGCGATTTAGACCGTGATAGTCATAAGAGCTGCGGTGCCCCAGGTGTCGAATATGCCAACTACACTTATGATTCCAGCAGCAAGGGGTTTAGTATTAAAGGGTTCACGTATGACACAAATGGCTGCTCAGGATTTTCTGAAAACAATGCAGTCTCATTTAGTATCAGCGCGGATGGCAATACAGCAACGGTGAATACACAAAATAAGACTACATTTAACGTTCACCGAGTTTCAAAGTAGCAGGACTATTGC
>CANIWY010000102.1 GCA_947471695.1 Nitrosomonadaceae bacterium | reverse complement strand
CTCTCAGGGAAAACATGAAAACTGCAATGGAGCTCCGAGCAGGTAACGTCGTGATGGTCGGTAATGATCCGATGGTGGTACAGAAGGCTGAATTTACGAAGTCTGGTCGTAATGCATCGGTGGTCAAGATGAAGCTGAGAAATCTTCTCTCCGACACCACTGCAGAATCAGTTTACAAGGCCGACGAAAAGTTTGAAATGGTTGTTCTTGACCGCAAGGACTGTACCTATAGTTATTTCTCTGACCCGTTATATGTTTTTATGGATAATGAGTACAACCAGTTTGAAATTGAAGCAGATAATATGTCTGATGTGATGAACTATCTCATCGATGGAATGGAAGACGTGTGCCAAGTGACGTTCTATGATGGCAAAGCCATCTCGGTAGAGCTGCCAAACAGTGTCGTACGTGAGGTGGAGTATACCGAGCCTGCTGTCCGAGGAGATACCTCTGGCAAGATCATGAAAGCTGCACGCCTTAAAGGTAATGCCTTCGAGGTACAGGTTGCTGCCTTCGTAGAAATTGGCGATCGAATAGAGATCGATACCCGTACTAACGAATTCAAGAAGCGAGTCTAGTCATTGTGTGGGCATGATTCCAGGTGGACCACATGCTCGCTAATGATTAGACCGGGTACTCCAGCTCTGCCAGTGACCGGTTAGACTCTTGATATTCGTATAGCCCTTCTCGACCAGTATTTTCTCTGCAATACCCGAACGCCTTCCGCTCTGGCAGTAAACGACTATCTCACGGGATTTATCCCCCGGTATTTCATCAATCCACTGTTCGAGTTGATCGTGGGATATATTTACCGCGCCTTGAATGTGGCCTAACAAGTATTCATTGGGCGTACGTACGTCTAAGATAAGGGGCGGTCCAGACTGGTATAATCTTTGGGAGAGTTCGGTTGAGCTGATCGCTCCGATGACCGGTATTTCTGCATGGCAACTAATACTAAAGAACAGTAAAAAGGTTAACAGAAGGTTGCGAGGTGAGATTAAACTATGTCTCATGACCGGTGTATTGATATTCTCGTGAGATCAAGCGCTGCTGACTAGGGGCGTTTGTGCTCCACCGTCCAATCGCTCGCACGGTTTTTTGCCTCGTTAACTTGTTCGGGTGTCATGTACTTTTCCACAAGCTTGCGGTTCTTGTCGCCACCCGGATGACCGCTCGCATCGGCAATGATAAACCACTTATCTGCTTCAATGTAGTCTTGCATGACGCCGCTTCCATTGGTGTACATGTTTCCTAATTTAATCTGTGCAACTGCATTCCCCTGCTCGGCCGCCTTGAGATACCACGTCAATGCCTGCTGGTAATCCTGTTCAATACCCATTCCGTCATCGTACATGCCTCCTAGTTGGAGCTGTGCACTCGAAGAGCCTTGTTCTGCCGCTTTGTGGTACCAAAATACCGCTTGCTGGTAATTCTGTGGCATGGATAGGCCGATAAAGTTTCTGATGCCAAGTTGTAGTTGTGCCTTTATATTTCCCTGCTCAGCAGATTTTGTTAAAGACTCAATCGCCCTGGTGTAGTCTTTGTCGGCAAAAAATTTCTGTCCATCCTCAAAATCCCCAGCGGTAGCGGGGAGTGCTAGCAATGTCAGCACATACCCAGCGATAGTAATTAATTTTATATTTCTCATTTTTACGGTTTTATCAGTTATCAACCACTCTCGAAAGCTATGAATGCGAGCTTTTGGCAGCATCATTATCCAAATTAAAGAAATGGCATAAGGGGCTTAGTTTAATCTACCCTGCCGGTACGTGCACGCATAACCTCAGCATCGATTAAATTATGAATCAGTCTAATTAATGGGGAGGCAACCAGTTCCGCTGCTGTCAGGAAATTCTTACGGTAGAAAA
Organism: Nitrosomonadaceae bacterium; assembly: GCA_947471695.1. Taxonomy (GTDB): domain Bacteria; phylum Pseudomonadota; class Gammaproteobacteria; order Burkholderiales; family Nitrosomonadaceae; genus VFJL01. The sequence goes on along the minus strand of CANIWY010000102.1, from coordinate 1,365 downwards.
ACACATAAGAGCATAGAAGTAAGCTATTCCTTTAGCATAAAATATAAGCTTATCCTTTGAAATGACTCGACCGATAAACCTCCTATGGGTATTCTCTGCTCAATTAAGTAGTCCGCTAATTCAGTATTTCGACGGTAGCATTCATCTTATTCATGTCCATCGGAGAGTAGTATGAGTATGCGTTTTGTATCTGCTTTTTTTGTTCTGTTGATACTCACTCCTGCAGTGACTGGTATCCAGGCTGCACTTGCAGAACCAGCGCAGGCCGTACGGTAGTAATGAAGAAAAGTGGACAGGACTGGTCAATCCTCGCACCGGTTTACTTCAAAAGAAATATTTCCAGGGACTACTAAAACTAGGACAAGAGTGGGTTGAGAGTGATCACAAAAAATCCTGTTGCCCGTCTCATTTTGGGTGTGGCTGATAGGAGCTTTAAGCAGTACGGCCAAGCTGCCGAGGCATAGCAGGAAGCGCTTCGCATTCAGCCAAAAAATATCAGCGCTTGGTATACCCTTGGGGTAGCCCACCTTAAGCTCAAGCAGTATGGTCAAGCGATTACTGCCTTCAGAGGAGCATTACGAATCCGACCAGAGTACGCCGGCTTGGCATAACTTAGGTCTTGCACATGACTCATTGAGGCAACATGAAGAGGCGATTCAGGCATGCCGTGAATCCTTACGCATCCGGCCGAGTCATACTGATTCTAGGTCTGGTACGATGGGCTAAAGCAGCGTCAGCAGTCGATTTTGGCCTACCAAGAGATGCTTCGAATTTGACCGGACAGCAGTAATGGCTGGTATAACTTGGGCATTGCTCATAGCAATGTTCAGCAATATGAGCAATCGATTCGGGCCTGTCAGATGGTATTGAGTATTGCACCAGAGGATATTGACGCTCGGTATAATTTGGGTGTCGCTTTGAGTAAATTAAGACAGCATGACCAGGCGATTGAGGCGTATCGTGAGGCGGTGCGGATTGGTCCGACAAATGCAGAATCGTGGAATAACCTGGGTGTTGCCTATTTCTTCCGGAATCAACATGATAAGGTGCGGGAAGTTTGTCTGACTCTGCGGAAATGGATAATGCCATGGCCGATCGGTATGCCGATGCTCTGGTGCGTCATTCTGACCCTGACCTGCCGGGTATGAACCAACTACACAAGCATCAGCCCCAACGATTACATAAACGACATCATATGCGGGCATCGATGGATAAGGGTGAACCTGAAGTGATGGTTAAGCGCCTCTGGGGGCAAGTATAATAATTGCCATGCCAAGTAGTGCCACCAATGATCCGACTACGTCCCATGTAGTAGGTCGAATCCCATCGACCGACCATAGCCACAGAATTGCAACACCCACATAT
>CANIWY010000101.1 GCA_947471695.1 Nitrosomonadaceae bacterium | reverse complement strand
GGTACATAACTCCTTCAGCCATTACTCAATAACTTTCGCCACGACGCCGGCACCAACGGTTCTTCCACCCTCACGGATAGCAAAACGAAGACCCTCTTCCATCGCAATCGGTGCAATCAGATTTACTATTACCGAGACGTTATCTCCCGGCATCACCATCTCTGTCCCTGCCGGCAATTCAACTGCCCCGGTGACATCGGTAGTCCGGAAGTAAAACTGAGGACGGTAGCCTTGGAAGAATGGAGTATGACGGCCCCCTTCTTCCTTGCTCAAAACGTAGATCTCAGCAGTAAACTTGGTATGTGGGGTGATGGATCCCGGCTTTGCTAGCACTTGGCCACGCTCGACTTCTTCACGCTTAGTTCCACGTAACAGCACGCCAACATTGTCGCCCGCTTGGCCCTGGTCCAGTAACTTACGGAACATCTCCACACCGGTACAGACCGTCTTAAGGGTAGGCTTCAAACCTATAATCTCAATTTCCTCACCCACCTTAACGATCCCGCGCTCAATCCGTCCCGTCACCACGGTACCGCGGCCAGAGATGGAGAAGACATCTTCCACCGGCATTAAGAATGCACCGTCAATAGCACGGACTGGATCTGGAATATACTCGTCTAGCGCATCCGCTAACTTATGGATGGAAGGTTCACCAATATCGCTCTGATCACCTTCAATGGCCTTAAGAGCCGACCCAATAATGATCGGAGTTTCATCGCCAGGGAAGTTGTACTTGACCAGGAGTTCACGTATCTCCATCTCCACCAGTTCCAGCAATTCAGCATCGTCCACCATATCTGCCTTGTTCATGTAGACGATGATGTAGGGGACACCAACCTGGCGCGCCAGCAGAATGTGTTCGCGTGTTTGAGGCATCGGCCCATCGGCTGCTGACACCACCAGAACGGCGCCATCCATCTGCGCGGCACCCGTAATCATATTTTTAACGTAATCAGCGTGTCCTGGGCAATCCACATGCGCGTAGTGACGCTTCTGCGTCTCGTACTCAACGTGAGCGGTATTAATCGTGATGCCGCGGGCCTTTTCTTCTGGAGCCGAATCAATCTGGGCGTAGCTCTTCGCTTCACCGCCAAACTTCTTCGACAACACCATCGTAATTGCCGCTGTCAGCGTGGTCTTGCCATGATCCACGTGTCCAATTGTTCCTACATTGACGTGTGTCTTCGTCCGCTCAAATTTGCTCTTTGCCATGGTTTCGTCCTATTCGTGGTATGAGTTATTTTTTATTGATGATCGCTTCAGCTACACTTTTCGGCGCTTCCGAGTATTGCTTAAATTCCATGGTATAGGTTGCACGGCCCTGCGTTGCAGAACGCAGTGATGTAGAGTAACCAAACATCTCCGCCAGCGGTACCTCTGCACGTATCACCTTCAATCCAGGCATATCGTCCATGCCTTGTATCATCCCGCGACGGGATGATAGGTCACCCACCACGTTACCCATGAAATCCGCAGGCGTCTCAACTTCAACCGCCATCATCGGCTCCAGTAAAACTGGACTCGCTTTACGCATGCCATCCTTGAATGCCATTGATGCCGCCATCTTAAAGGCATTTTCGTTCGAGTCTACGTCGTGGTAAGAGCCATCAAAGAGAGTGACCTTGACGTCGACCACCGGAAAACCTGCTAACACACCATTGGGCAGAGTTTCTCTAAGTCCTTTCTCAACTGCTGGAATGTACTCGCGAGGCACCGTCCCGCCCTTGATTGCATCCACAAATTCAAAACCCTTCCCAGCATCATTTGGCGCCATCCTGAGCCAGACATGGCCATACTGACCGCGGCCACCGGACTGCTTAATGAACTTACCCTCAATCTCAACTGACTTTCTAATGGCTTCCCGATAGGCCACTTGTGGCGCGCCAACATTAGCCTCCACACCAAACTCTCGCTTCATACGGTCAACAATGATCTCCAGGTGCAGCTCACCCATGCCGGAGATGATAGTTTGCCCAGACTCCTCGTCGGTACGCACGCGGAAGGATGGGTCCTCCTGAGCTAAACGATTCAAGGCAAGGCCCATCTTCTCCTGATCTACCTTTGTTTTTGGCTCTACAGCCACATGAATCACGGGCTCAGGGAATATCATTCGCTCTAAGGTGATAATCCTAGATGGGTCGCACAGAGTGTCTCCTGTAACAGCCTCCTTCAACCCCACTGCAGCGGCTATATCGCCCGCACGAACTTCTTTGATCTCTTCGCGTTGGTTAGCATGCATCTGCAATAACCGACCAATACGCTCCTTACGACCCTTAATCGGGTTGTAGATAGTATCCCCGGTCGCGACCACGCCGGAATAGACACGGAAGAAAATTAACTGGCCTACATAGGGATCTGTTGCAATCTTGAAGGCCAGTGCAGAGAATGGGTCATCATCGCTGGCATGACGCTCATCCTTCTCTCCATTCTCCTTTTCACCATCAATTGCATGGATATCGACCGGCGATGGAAGGTAATCAATCACCGCATCCAGCATTGCCTGTACGCCCTTATTCTTAAAAGCGGATCCGCACAACATCGGAACAATCTCGTTATTGATCGTTCTCATGCGCAACCCCTGCTTAATATCAGCAGCGGAAAGATCGCCCTCTTCTAAGTACTTATTCATCAACTCTTCATTCGCTTCTGCAGCGGTCTCCAGCATCTTCTCACGCCATATCTTGGCATTTTCTTGCATTTCAGCTGGAATTTCACGCTCTTCGAATTTCATTCCCTGGCTCGAGTCATCCCAGTAAATAGCCTTCATCTTGATAAGATCGACAACCCCTTCAAACTTTTCTTCAGCACCTATGGGGAGTTGAACGGGAATTGGATGGGCCTTTAGACGGACCTGCATCTGCTCATATACGCGCATGAAATTCGCACCTGCGCGGTCCATCTTGTTCACAAATGCAAGCCTTGGAACCTTATACTTGTTGGCTTGCCTCCACACTGTCTCGGTCTGCGGCTGGACTCCACCCACTGCGCAAAAGACGGTACAAGCACCATCCAATACGCGTAACGACCTCTCGACCTCGATGGTGAAGTCTACGTGTCCAGGGGTATCAATAATATTGATGCGGTGATCGGGGTAGTTATTCTCCATCCCCTTCCAGAAACAGGTTGTAGCAGCTGAGGTGATTGTGATTCCGCGCTCCTGCTCCTGCTCCATCCAGTCCATGGTAGCAGCTCCGTCATGGACCTCACCCAGTTTGTGCGATACCCCGGTATAAAACAGGATACGCTCAGTGGTCGTGGTCTTGCCGGCGTCGAT
>CANIWY010000100.1 GCA_947471695.1 Nitrosomonadaceae bacterium | reverse complement strand
CTGAATTTTGCTGGGGCAAAGTTGGCGAAGGAAGCGGCCCTGGCAATGGAAGCAAAAACACCGAACAGACCTCGCTTCGTAGCCGGCGTATTAGGACCAACCACCAAGACCGCATCAATCTCACCGGACGTGAATGACCCCGGTTTTCGGGGCATCACTTTCGACCAACTGGTTAGCGATTACACCGTCGCCATCAGCGGCCTTCTGGCAGGGGGCGCCGATATCCTGCTGGTGGAAACCATATTTGATTCCCTCAACGCCAAGGCGGCTCTGTTCGCAATAGATCAATATTTCGAGGATCATGGCATCCGTGTCCCGATCATGATCTCGGTCACCATTACCGATGCCTCCGGACGCACTCTCTCCGGACAAACCCCAGAAGCATTCTGGAATTCAGTCAGTCATGCCAGGCCATTATCGGTGGGATTAAACTGCGCACTGGGCGCAGAATTGATGCGTCCTTACATCGAAGAACTCTCCAAGGTTGCTGATGTTTATACCAGCGCGCACCCCAATGCCGGCCTACCCAATCCACTGGCAGAGACTGGCTACGATGAATCGCCTGATTACACTGCCAGCCTGATCAAGGATTTTGCAGTGTCAGGCTTCGTTAATATTGTGGGCGGCTGCTGCGGCACAACGCCCGCGCATATCAGAGCCATCGCCACTGCAGTGAGTGGCATTGCGCCACGCATTATTCCCAACATTCCAAAGAAGTTACGGCTATCTGGACTGGAGCCACTGAATATTGATGATGACTCCCTATTCGTGAATGTGGGGGAACGTACTAACGTTACCGGATCTAAAATTTTTTCCCGTTTAATACTCGGCAATAATTATGCGGAGGCTTTGAGTGTCGCCCGCAGCCAGGTAGAAAGTGGCGCTCAGATCATCGATATCAATATGGATGAGGCGATGCTTGATTCACAGAAAGCGATGGTGACTTTCCTCAATCTAATCGCGGCTGAACCTGATATCAGCCGCGTACCGGTCATGATCGATTCGAGCAAGTGGTCAGTAATTGAGGCCGGCCTGAAATGCGTACAAGGTAAGGCCGTGATCAACTCCATCAGCATGAAGGAAGGTGAGGAGGAGTTCATCAAACATGCTAGGTTAGCACGCCGCTACGGAGCGGCCGTGATTGTGATGGCCTTCGATGAATCTGGACAGGCTGATACCCAGGTACGTAAGGTCGACATCTGCACTCGCTGCTACCGCATCTTAGTAGACCAGGTGGGATTCCCTCCGGAAGATATCATTTTCGATCCGAACATTTTTGCAGTTGCCACCGGTATTGAGGAGCACAATAATTACGGCGTCGACTTCATCGAAGCCACTCGCATCATCAAGAAGATCCTGCCACATGCCAAAGTGAGTGGTGGCGTGTCTAATGTCTCATTCTCCTTCCGAGGTAACGAACCGATACGGGAGGCGATCCATACCGCCTTCCTGTATCACGCCATCCAGGCTGGTATGACCATGGGTATCGTTAACGCCGGGCAACTGGGTGTTTACTCGGATATCCCACCGGACTTACTAGAAAGGGTTGAGGATGTACTGCTCAACCGCCGCAGTGACGCCACCGAGAGGCTGGTGGAATTCGCCGAGAATTTCAAGGGTCAGAGCAAAGAGAGGGTTGAAGATCTCGCTTGGCGCGATGAGCCGGTTCAACAGCGTTTGACACACGCCCTGGTCAAGGGCATCAATACCTATATCGTTGAAGATACCGAATCAGCACGCGTAGAAATCACTGCCCAAGGCGGGCGCCCAATCCAGGTGATTGAGGGGCCTCTGATGAATGGCATGAATGTAGTTGGTGATTTATTCGGCTCTGGAAAAATGTTTCTGCCACAAGTAGTCAAGTCAGCACGGGTCATGAAACAGGCAGTGGCACATTTACTGCCTTTCATCGAAGCAGAAAAGAAACGCTCCGGTGATTCTAGGCCCAAGGGAAAGATCGTCATCGCAACGGTTAAGGGCGATGTACACGACATCGGCAAGAATATCGTCACAGTGGTACTGCAATGCAATAACTATGAAGTAGTGAATATGGGTGTAATGGTCCCGTGTGCGCAGATTTTAGAGATGGCGCGACGGGAAGAGGCCGATATCATTGGGTTATCCGGGCTGATTACCCCTTCTCTAGAGGAAATGACGCATGTGGCAAAGGAGATGCAGCGTGAAGGCTTCACCATCCCCTTGCTAATTGGTGGCGCGACCACCTCACGCGTCCATACCGCAGTGAAGGTCGCACCGCACTACAGCGGTGTGACTGTATGGGTGCCGGATGCAAGCCGCGCCGTAGGAGTATGCAGCAATTTACTATCGGAGGATCTACGCTCAGATTATGTCAAGGAGATCCAGACTGAATATGAGAAAGTTCGTACCCAGCACAAGAACAAGAAAGGACAATCTCCGATGCTATCGATTGCGGAAGCGCGTAGAAATGCCCTCAAAATAGATTGGCAGAACTATACTCCGCCCGAACCTAATTTCTTAGGCATCAAATCGCTCCGCAACTACCCACTAGAAAAACTTGTTCCCTATATCGATTGGGGTCCATTCTTCCAGGCTTGGGAATTATCCGGGCCCTATCCAGCAATCTTGCAAGATGAGGTGGTGGGTGAGGCTGCCCGCAATCTGTTACGCGATGCTCAAGTCATGTTAAAGAAAATTATTGAACAAAAATGGCTCTCTGCTAATGCCGTAATCGGATTATTCCCTGCTAATTCGGTAAACCATGACGACATCGAAATCTATACCGATAAGTCTCGTAATAAAGTCGCTATGACATTCCATAACCTGCGGCAGCAGACTCTAAAACCTGGGGGCCGTCCTAACCTATGCCTGGCAGACTTCATTGCTCCAAAAGAGTCCGGCATTCTTGACGCCATCGGTGCCTTTGCTGTTGCCGCAGGATTTGGCATAGATGCACGGGTCAAGGCTTATGAAGAGGCGCATGATGACTACGGTGCCATTATGCTAAAAGCATTGGCTGACCGTCTGGCTGAAGCCTTCGCCGAACATATGCACTGGCGGGTACGACGTGAATTCTGGGGCTATGCTAAAGATGAAAACCTCGACACCGAACAACTTGTCGCCGAGGAATATCGAGGCAGGCGCCCCGCACCCGGGTATCCTGCTTGCCCAGACCACACCGAGAAGGGGCCCTTATTTGAAATGCTAAGGGTTCCTGAGAATGCCGGCATCACGATTACTGAGTCTTACGCGATGATGCCAACTGCAGCGGTATCAGGCTTCTATTTTTCTCATTCTGACGCAGACTACTTCGCCGTTGGGAAGATCGACAAGGATCAAGTGATGGACTACGCAACGCGCAAGGGCTGGACACTGGAAGAAGCAGAAATGTGGCTGGCGCCGACGCT
>CANIWY010000099.1 GCA_947471695.1 Nitrosomonadaceae bacterium | reverse complement strand
TTGATCGAGGCAGTATTGTTAGGAGCTGCCGCTCATATGATGGTAGAAGGCAAGTGGGATGATGACATGATGAAACAAGTCAAGAAGGCAGCACCCAGCAAGTAAGAAACGTATAGGGTCGTCATAAACCCAACGCGGCCTCAACCTCACGGTTGAGGCCGCGTTTTTTTATGAAGGGGCAAGAAGGAGGGCTTGCCTATGAAGGATAGAATGGGTGAGGGATTCAGAAGAAAGTCATGAAAGAAGACTGGAAATGGAGATACAGCTTAGCCTTGTTCGGTGGAAGCAGACAAAGGATAATACACACAAGCAGACACAATCAAATGAAAGGACGGGCTCAGAACACAGTAGTGAGCCCGCGGCAAGAAGTTGAACGACCTGACTGCCACGTAAATCACACCTTGGATTCAGTATGCTGATGATGATCGATAATTATGATTCCTTCACATACAACCTAGTTCAGTACTTTGGTGAACTGGGTGAGGAGGTGCGGGTATTTCGTAATGATGCAATCACGACGGATGAGGTGTTACGGGTCGATCCTGAGCATATCGTGATATCGCCAGGACCGTGTACACCGAATGAGGCGGGTGTGTCGGTACCGATGATCGAACAGTATGGCGGGAAGGTGCCGATACTGGGAGTTTGTCTAGGTCATCAGAGTATCGGACAGGCCTTTGGGGGAAAGATCGTCCATGCCAGGCAAGTCATGCATGGCAAGACATCGCCGATCTTTCACAACAACAAGGGAGTCTTCCGTGGACTACCAAGCCCGTTCATTGCAACACGGTATCACTCGCTCGTGATCGAGCGGGAGAGCCTGCCCGATTGCTTGGAGATCACTGCCTGGACGGAGGATGGAGAGATTATGGGGATCCGTCACAAGACACTGTCCGTGGAAGGGGTGCAGTTCCACCCAGAGTCGGTTCTAAGCGAGCATGGGCACAAGATACTGGAGAATTTCCTTGAACAGTAAAGGATCGAATCAGGCTACGCAATGCCGGGGCAATAATTCGTGAATCCGCAAGAAGCACTCGCTCGGATCATCGACCAAGGCGAGATTTCGCGTGATGAGATGATCTCCCTGATGAGACAGATCATGAGGGGTGAAGTCTCACCGGTCATGATCTCGGCCATCATGATTGGTTTAAGAGTGAAGAGAGAGAGTGTTGGGGAGATCAGCGCAGCGGCTGAGGTGATGCGTGAGTTAGCAACTAAGGTAGAGATCGAGAACCGTGAGAATCTTGTTGACACCTGTGGCACTGGGGGAGACTCAGCACATACATTCAATATCTCCACTGCTGCAGCATTTGTGGCAGCGGCAGCAGGGGCGAGGGTTGCCAAGCACGGAGGGAGATCAGTCTCGAGTAAGTCAGGTAGTGCGGATGTGCTCGAGTCACTCGGTGTCAATCTAAATCAAACACCGCACCAAGTGGCGCAAGAGATCAGCCAGATCGGGGTGGGATTTATGTTCGCCCCTAACTATCACAGTGCGATGAAGTATGCGGCACCAGTCAGACGAGAGTTGGGGGTGAGAACTCTCTTTAATATACTGGGTCCGCTAACGAACCCCGCTGGAGCGCAGAACCAAGTGATCGGGGTATTCCATGAGGACTTGGTTGGGATTGTTGCGAGGGTATTACAAAAGTTGGGAAGCCATCATGTGATGGTCGTGAATGGTGAGGATGGACTCGATGAGATCACCATTGCCGGGAAGACTCTGGTCGGAGAGCTTAAACACGGAGAGGTGAGTGAATACACCATCAGACCGGAAGATTTCGGAATGAAGGTCAGTGCCATCGAGACGATACAGGTCGAAAATAGCGAACAGTCGAGAGTGCTATTGAAATCGGTACTGGATAACCAACCCGGCCCTGCGCTCGATATCGTATTGCTCAATGCAGGTGCTGCAATTTATGTGTCAGGAGTAACGGACTCTCTGCAGGAGGGGGTGGTCAGCGCCCGTGCAGCAGTTAAGAGTGGTGCCGCTCAGGAGAAGCTACGGCAACTGGTGGAGATGACCCAGCAAGCAGAGCAATAACTTCAGAAGAAAATGAGGCCGTACTTTCCACAAAAATGGACTCATCTTCCATAGTTTCAAAAATCCTTCAATTGTATTTAGATAAAAACACCCAAGATGTCAGACATCCTGCAAAAAATACTCTCGGTTAAGCGACAAGAGATCGATGCCGCGAGGGCAAATAAACCGATTGCAACCTTAGTCGCCGAGGCAGAGTCCAACTCCCCACCACGAGATTTCATCGGCGCAATCCGGACAAGAATAGAGGAGGGGCTACCTGCAGTGATCGCAGAGATTAAAAAGGCAAGCCCAAGCAAGGGCCTTTTGCGTGAGAACTTTGAACCGACCAGTATTGCTAAGAGTTATGCACGGAACGGGGCGGCCTGTCTATCGGTACTGACGGATGAGCAGTTCTTCCAAGGGAGTATGCAATACCTGAAGGAGGCACGAGGGTCATGCGAGCTACCGGTACTGCGTAAAGACTTTATGCTGAGTGAGTATCAAGTGATCGAGTCACGTGCCATGGGGGCGGACTGTATATTACTCATCGTCGCGGCCTTCTGTGGTCCCGATGGGTCGGAAACTGAGACGGGGGTGGTAGTTGACCCGGTTGTCCGGATGAGGCAACTGGAAGCGCTAGCACAGTCGCTCGGGATGGCGGTGTTGGTCGAAGTGCACGACGGGATCGAGCTCGAGTTAGCGCTACAACTTAAGACTCCTCTCATCGGAATCAATAACCGTAACTTACGTAACTTCGAGACGCGATTAGAGACCACGCTGGAACTACTCGCGCGCATTCCTGCGGACCGGATCGTGGTGACCGAGAGCGGGATACATGGGCTCAAGGATGTGAGTTTAATGCGAGAGCACCAGGTCAATGCCTTTCTGGTTGGGGAAGTATTGATGCGTGCGGACGACCCTGGTATGGAATTAACACGATTATTCGGTTAGCATAAGAAATGGTGCGGGGTAAGGGTGACCGCATCGGGGTCTTTAGTTCTGGCGGGGAAGATGTTAAGAATCATTTGTTACAGATTTGTTGCATAAAAGCAACACGTCCTGCGAATTGCTATTAAATAACATTGATACCTTGCAGCCGGCGGCAGGCTTAGGCAGAATTCATCCAATCTTCTCGAATTGAGAGGTCTAAACTGCGGGACGCAATCTACCGCGAGACTGTCGGTGCGGGAATGTAGCTCGTTTGTTTCAACTCTAAAAGAGATTTCCCGCATGAATAAAAAACTGTTTGCGCTGGGACCTGCAGATCAGTGAAGATCTGGAGCGTGGGTTAAAGACCATTGCTCGGGTAGAGCAGGGTATGAATGCCTGTAGTGGAGCACCAAGCACACCACGCGAGCAGTGGTGTCGGTCTGTCAAGCGCACAGTGGGTACAATCCACGCCTTAAGCAAACGTACCAGCATCTTTGGTGGTTATTGACGTGTAAGTCAAACTGGAGCTAG
>CANIWY010000098.1 GCA_947471695.1 Nitrosomonadaceae bacterium | reverse complement strand
TAACGAATGAGTAAGCAAGGCAACCAAATGCAATTGCAAGGAAGACAAACTGACCCTGGACCACCGGTCTGGCCAGTGCAATCCATGACAGATTACCCCGTGCTGCACCAATGATGGGGAGAGTTCCCTGGGTTAATGCCAGTAGCAACGCTAAGATGAGTGAGAAGTTACCGAGTTCTGGGATCATGGTCGAGATTTTGAGGTTAGGGGTTAAGAACGAGGGGCAGGGGGGGCGGGGGAGTTAACTTCGTTCCCACCCCTAGTCTGATTATTTAGCCATCACAGTCTTTTGCATCTTGGCCTGCTCAATGGCTCCTGCAGCCTCTGGTGGCATATAATTTTCATCATGCTTGGCAAGAACCTCGTCAGCACGGAATACACCATCAGGCGATAACTTGCCTTGTGCAACCACACCCTTGCCCTCCTTAAACAGGTCGGGAAGGATGCCGGTATAAACGACAGGGATGACCTTAGCGGTATCCGTCACGACGAAATTGACCGTCACACCATCACCCTGACGTTTGATACTGCCCTCCTCAACCAGTCCACCGATGCGAAAGCTCTTCCCTCTAGGGGCTTCATTGGCAGCGACTTGGGTTGGGCTGAAGAAGAAGACCATATTACTCTCGAATGCATTCAAGACCAGTGCAGCAGCAATACCCAGCGCACTCACGCCAGAAACAATGATCGCCATCTTTCTATGACGTGGTTTCATTTGCCTTCTCTTCTTTAGTTGATTCTTGGATCAGACTAAGATGTTTCAATAAAGTTCGTTTGCGTTTTAAGACCAGTATCACTTCCCCGACGATGCAGATGATCGAGACGATGTAGGATCCCCATACATAGAATCCGTATCCCCCCATGTCAAAGAAGTCAGACCAGCTCGCCCAGATCATGACGAGACCCCCTTCAGTTCACTCACCCATGAGGTATGACGTTCGCGTTCTAGAATGATGGTCTGTGTACGGATCAGTATCACTGCGATGGCGTACATCCAGCATGCGATCGACATGATCAGCATACCTGTCAGCATGGTCGCGGCCATTTTTGGTGAAGAGGTCACGCTGACAGTCGCACCCTGGTGAAGGGTATTCCACCATTTTACGGAGAAGTAGATGATCGGGATATTGACCACACCGACCAGCGCGATCACTGCACCCGCCTTATCGGCACGTCGAGGATCATCTATCGCGGCCTGTAGTGACATGAATCCGATGTAGAGGAATAGCAGAATCAGTTCGGACGTTAGACGGGCGTCCCATACCCACCAGGTCCCCCACATGGGCTTTCCCCAGATTGCCCCCGTCCATAGAGCCAGGAATGTGAACATTGCCCCTGTCGGTGCAATGGCGGTGGCCATCATGGAGGAGAGGCGGGTATTGAATGCGAGTCCGATGCCCGCCCAAACGGCCATCATTACGTAGAGGAACATCGACATCCATGCCGCAGGCACGTGGATGAAGATGATTCGGTAGGCCTCACCCTGCTGAAAATCAGTGGGTGCAACAAAGAAGCCGATATAAAGGCCCACCGCAAATAATATGGTCGCAGCGATAGAGAATAGCGGGATCATTTTCCCCGCTAAGACATAAAAACTTGCTGGAGAGGAATATTTAAACCAGTTAATTGCCATGTTTAAAAGCCTGAGCCCTCGGTTTGCAGCCGCCGATTTTAAACCAAAATGCTGAAATTCAGAATGGCTTTCTTCATTCCATCGAAATTCGCAATGAAACTGCCGTCGCCCAAGGGGACAATACGAGCGATGCCAGCAGAAATGCACCCAGCAGTGACAGGTGCGCACCCGCTCCTAGGCCTGCTGTACTGGCCTCAACTGCCCCAGCACCAAAGATCAGTACCGGAATATAGAGTGGAAGCACCAGGAGTGATACCAGTACACCCCCACCCCGTAGCCCTAAAGTCAGTGCTGCCCCAATCGCCCCGATTAGGCTTAAGACCGGTGTCCCCAGCAGTAATGATGCGGTCAGTATTAGGAGGGCATCGGTTGATAGGTCGTACTGGATACCCAGAACCGGTGACATCAGAACCAACGGCACCCCGGTCACGAGCCAGTGTGCCATCGCCTTGCCCAATACCAGCATTGAGAGGGACTGGGGCGATATCAGCATCTGCTCGAGAGTGCCGTCCAGATAGTCGCTTGAGAACATTCTCCCCAATGACAGCATAGATGCCAGCAGTGCTGCAACCCATACCACACCCGGTGCCATGGTCCGGAGCATATTCATTTCCGGTCCCACACCGAGCGGGAATAGGCTTACCACGATGATGAAAAAAAACAGCGTTGTCAGGACGTCTGAACGACGTCTCATCGCTAGAAGTAGATCCCTTTGTATGACCCATAAAGACATGCTAGTTCAGCTGTAAACGGTGGGTCGAGACAGCAGCGATATCGATCTCTTGATGGGTCGTCATGACCACCATTCCACCTTGATTCAGATGCTGCTCGAGTAGGCTTTGCATGAGCTTCACCGCTGCAACATCCAGCGCTGCCAAAGGTTCATCCAGTATCCATAAGGTCGTCCCACAGACCAGCAGTCGTGATAGTGCCACTCTTCGTCGTTGTCCTTGTGATAGCACCTTAGCAGGGAGTGATTCTCGGCCCCCAAGACCCATCTGTCGGAGGGCTCCATGAGCTTTTTCGGTATCAATCTCGGCACCGGATAGTGCGCTCGAGATACGTAGATTCTCAATCGCGGTGAGGTCATCCTTCACACCACTTAAGTGACCGAGGTAGGTAATCTCACTGTAATAATCCCCTTTCAGGGAGTGGATATCGGTACCACGCCAGAGGATCTGTCCTTGGGCGGGGGTTGCAAGGCCGCACAGCATCCTCAGAAGACTGGTCTTGCCACTACCATTGGCCCCGTGAACCTGCAGCAGTTCGCCCGCATCAAGGGAGAAGTTAACGCCCTTAAATAGTCTGCGGTCACCGCGTACACACTCGAGTTCACTTCCTTGCAGTATCGACATGGGTAGGGAGGGTCTGAAATAGACTTCATTAAGAATGAGAGACTTGTTCAGACATTCATTCAAGCGAAAGGGGGGAATTATACCTCATGGGTACCCCATTTGCCCTCATCTCTATCCGAGTCTGTATCGGTGTTTATCGGTGTTATTAGCCATTATCATCATTAAGAGACTCTTCAAGAAATGAGATCTGTGAGTCGCATGATGCGACCCTCTCATGGGGGAGTTATGCTACGATTAACGGTTATGCAATGCTCCAAGCAAAACCCTTTCCGGACTCCCTCTCGTTGTCTCGAACTATCCATTTAGTAGACATAGACGCAATTTGCATGATGAGATTCTCTGTAGTCATCCCTACTCTGAACGAGACGGACAATATTAATCCGTTATTGACACGTTTATTTGCACTCGATCTGCCGCAGGATAGTTTTGAGGTCATCATTGTCGATGATGGCTCCAAGGACGGAACCCCTGATAAGGTCCGTGCTTGGGAGGGGCGTGCCCATGTCCGATTGATTGAGAG
>CANIWY010000097.1 GCA_947471695.1 Nitrosomonadaceae bacterium | reverse complement strand
CCGATCAGAGGGCTCTCGCTCGGTATCGCTGCAGCCGGAATAAAAAAATCTAACCGTAATGATCTCCTCCTGATGGTGCTGGATGAGGGGTCTCGTGTTGAGGGTCTCTTTACTCAGAACCGGTTCTGCGCTGCACCGGTGATCGTTTCGAAGGAACACCTATCCGGTCTCAATTCATCGGTACGTGCCCTCGTAATCAATACCGGAAATGCCAATGCAGGTACTGGTCAGCAGGGGATTGATTCAGCCCGTTCGATCTGCTCTGCAGTGGCCGGGCTATTGGGATGTGATGCCGATCAGGTCTTACCCTTCTCGACCGGTGTCATCATGGAACAGCTCCCTCAGGAGAGGGTTATAGCAGGACTACCCATCGCTATCAGTAATCTGAAGTCGGATAACTGGTTTGATGCTGCAGGATCGATCATGACGACCGATATCGTGCCGAAGGCGGTCTCGAGGCAGATCCGAATCAAGGGAAGCACGGTCACCATTACCGGAATTGCCAAGGGGTCTGGGATGATACGTCCCAACATGGCGACCATGTTGGGATATGTGGCGACAGATGCATTCATCAGTCAGGCACTCTTACAGAAGATCTTAAGGCATTCTGCCGACCTCTCATTTAACCGCATCACGGTTGATGGGGATACATCGACCAATGACGCATTCATCCTGATTGCAACCGGACAGGCGGGTCATGATGAGATCGTAGACTTAAATAGCGAGGATTTCAGATCATTGCGGGATGCGGTGACGGAGGTGTCGGTCCATCTGGCCCAAGCGATTGTTCGCGATGGTGAGGGTGCGACCAAGTTCATCACTGTTCAGGTTGAGGGTGGGGTAGATCAGGATGAATGCGCTAAGGTTGCTTACGCAGTCGCACACTCCCCTCTAGTTAAGACCGCCTTCTTCGCTTCCGACCCGAATCTGGGGAGGATACTCGCCGCCATCGGTTATGCAGGGATCAATGATCTCGATGTGAATCGGATGGAGCTCTATCTGGACGAGGTGCTCGTTGCAGAGAATGGTGGCAGGGCTGGGAGTTATCTGGAGGCGGATGGGCAGAGGGTGATGAATCAAGATGAGATCACTGTGAGGGTTGTACTCAACCGAGGGGATTCATCGGTGACGGTATGGACTTGTGACTTCTCATACGACTATGTGAAGATCAATGCGAGCTATCGTAGCTGATGGATTGATCCGATGAGTGACCTTGAAAAATTTTATAGCCGTGCCGACCATCTTCTCTCCCGACTGGAGGGTCTTCTGCCTGAGGAGAGGAAGGCAGCCGACTGGGATGCATCGATCGCTTTCCGTTGGCGGAAGAGGGGGGGTGCCGGGTTCATACAACCGGTGAATCAGCCACACCGTATTGCGCTCTCTGCATTACACGGGATCGACTCTCAAAAGAAACTCATCGACCGTAATACCCGACAGTTCGTTCAGGGCTACCCATCGAATAACGTACTCTTAACTGGTGCACGCGGGACCGGTAAGTCATCCCTAGTGAAGGCGGTACTGAATAGGTACTCCTCCAAGGGTTTGAGATTGATCGAGGTTGAGAAGGGTGATCTCACTGATCTGCACGATATCGTCGATCAGGTATGTAAACGCCCGGAGCGTTTCATTATCTTTTGCGATGACCTCTCGTTCGAGTCAGATGAGCCCGGTTATAAGGCCCTGAAAGTGGTTTTGGATGGCTCTATCGCGACATCCTCTGAGAATGTTCTGGTCTATGCCACTTCCAACCGGAGACATCTGATGCCGGAATTCATGCAGGATAATCTCGATACCAAGCATATCGGTTCAGAGATCCATCCGAGTGAGTCGATCGAGGAGAAGGTCTCCCTATCTGAACGTTTTGGTCTGTGGGTATCCTTCTACCCATTTGATCAGGATCATTATCTCGAGATCGTCCAACATTGGTTGGCCCATTACGGTATTCCAGAGATGAGCCCACCTTCCCGCGTGGCGGCACTTCAGTGGTCGATTGAACGAGGGTCGAGGAGTGGACGGGTCGCCTGGCAGTTCGCTCGCGATTGGTCTGGAAGGCAGTCTATGGGGTCTGTCGGGGCACGGTAGGATCTTCTGCAGAATTTTCAGGTTTAGTCAACGATCCCCCTCAATCACTCCACCATGGCCACACCCCTAAAAATAATTGACGTCGCGGCAGCTGTCATCACCCGACCTGATGGGCGCTTTCTCCTTGCGCGCAGACCCGAAGGAAAGCCTTATCCGGGATATTGGGAATTCCCAGGAGGCAAGATAGAGCCGGGTGAAAGTCCGCAGCAGGCACTCAATCGTGAGCTCATGGAAGAGCTTGGGCTGCAGGTCGAGCATTCATACCCATGGATCACCCGCATATTTGTCTATGAGCATGCCACTGTGAGGCTACACTTTTATAGGGTTGTGGGCTGGTATGGGGAACCTTACCCATACGAAGGGCAGATTCTATCCTGGCAATTAGCCAATCATGTTGCAGTAGCGCCAATGCTGCCTGCGAATGCGTCGGTACTAAGATCTCTGACCCTGCCCCCTATTTACGCCATCACCAATGCTTCAGAGATCGGTGTGAGTCTGTCACTGGCCCGGATAGAGAGTGCACTTCAGAAGGGGTTAAGACTGATACAGATCCGTGAGAAGGAGATGTGCCGAGATGAGTTACGTGCATTTTCCAATGGTGTGATCGATCGGTCTCGCCAATACGGTGCTCGGGTATTGTTGAATGGCGATCTCGTAATGGCTCAGGAGGTGGGTGCAGATGGGGTGCACCTCCCTTCATCAGATCTGATGGATCTGACCCAACGTCCTGATATTGAGTGGTGCAGTGCATCCTGTCACAACTCAGAGGAGCTCTTTCAGGCCGCTCAGATGGAGATGGATCTTGTGATGCTCGGGCCAGTTCTGCCGACACTAAGCCATCCTGGGTCATCGTCACTGGGGTGGCAGAAATTTGCCAAGCTCATCCGTGATTATCCGATCCCAGTTTATGCGCTGGGTGGGATGCGCGAGGAGAATCTGAACACCTCGTGTGAGCATGGTGGGAATGGTGTTGCAATGATGCGGGGGATGGCGGGGGTCGTACAGTGACGTGGCTATCAGTGCTAAGAGTGAACCTGAAATCGAGCTAGATGGAGCGGGTCTAGCTAATCACCACTCTTAATCTCCCATTCCTCCTGCTTTTCTATTTCAGGGATTCGGTAGGACTCGTTAGCCCACAGACCCAGGTCGGTCATCTTGCAGCGTTCTGAGCAGAATGGGCGATAATGGTTAGAGGAGTCCCACACAATGGCCTTGCTGCATTGGGGGCAATTGACAGTACTCTTCTTCATGAGGGACCATCCATTAGAGTCAAACATCTAAATGCACTGAGAGTGCAAGATGGTGTATCGGTTACAGGTTACAGAAGATCAATTCAAACTCGACATCACCCTCATATATCTTGGTCTTTTGTTTTGAACTGGAGACAATGAAGCGGATGTTGAGTGCATATTTGTTGGCGCTGATCTCTGG
>CANIWY010000096.1 GCA_947471695.1 Nitrosomonadaceae bacterium | reverse complement strand
GGCATACTACTGCGAGTCCTTTTGAGGGGAGGCGATGCCGGAGGCGCTACGAGAGAGGGCCGCCCTGAGCGATTCCCTGCCGGGGGAGGGGTTAGTATGCGGCTATGGCTGCTACCTCCGTTTGATGGGTGTGACGATAGCTAGTGTGGCGGGAAAGTCAAGGGTGGCGAAAGTTCTTGAGGAACCGTTTACAACCAACGGAGTGCGGCGTAGTTGATGGCTAGGTGCAGGGCATTATCTGCTGCGATGAGGAGCCAGACCGAGAGCCAAGGTGGAACGTCTGATGGGTATCCTGTTGTGGAGCAGTTGGACCACTTCCAGCGTTCATGCCACTTGAACGATGATGGTTGTTCGTAATCGTATGGTGGCGGCTGGAGTATTCTATTTTTCGCATAGACGAGATATTTGGCGAGCGAGTATCGGTCGATGAGGAAATGGGACCAGAGAATGACAAGCCATGCGGGTTCTGATCCAATCAACAGGAATGGCAGGGAGTAAGCTATCGCGTGTGCCCATGCAGGCCAGAATCGTTTCGTCTTATTCTCGGCCATCCATTGAGATTGGGTGATGTAATCGCCTATGAGGTGGAGGATTAGTTGAGTCATGGTTTTTGTGGTGGTGGAAAGTTCTTGCGGCTTGGCTCGATTGTGGTAATCTTTGGGCCTATGAGCAACGAAGACAGCAGAAAGAGAGCGGAGGAGATTTCCTTGATTGAAGCGGCGGCGAAGGATCGTTTCCGGCTTGAGATGCAGGCGGACCTGGAGAATGGGACTGTGCTGAAGGATCACTATGCTTTCCGGTGGTATCTGGGGAAGTTGGATGGGATTCGGGAGCAGTTGCGGGCGATGTTGATATTTGATCCGACGATGGTTGATGCTTTGACTGAGTTGCAGATTGCGGGGGTGCGGGCGCAGTTGTTCTTGCTGGACCGGTTGGTGGACGAGAGTGGGGTGAAGTGTCCATTGGTTGAGAAGCGAGTGAACAGTGCGCGAGTGGCGTTACCTAAGGACTGATGAAGTATGGACGCTTGTGCGATTGACGAGATAATCAGGGATCGCGGGGTCTTGCATGTGCGGTATTGCAACACGGTGAGTCATGGGCTGTGTTTTTGCGCGATGCTGGGGGCTGCGGGGCTGGTTGTGGGGCATGGTGCTACGGCTTGGGGTGCTGTGGCTGATCTGTGCCGGTTACTTGGAGTCAAGGATGAGGGAGAGCAGGTCGTTGAGTGAGGCGATGGGCTTGCTGTTTGCCTTGAGCTTCTTTTTGCCCATGTCGTTGTCCCAGCAGAACCAGTGGAGCCATTCGTCCTCGTCACCTACGACGATTGAGATGGCCTCGGTGTAGCTTTGGAATGGCGCGTAGAAGGTGCAGTAAATCTCGGCTTCTGGTTTCACTCCAAAGATGGCTTCGAGCTTGGTGACGGTCTGCTCGATCTGGAGGAATGCGGACTTCCAATCGGTGAGGAGCTTTAGGAGTTGCCTGCGGGATTGTTTCTTCATTAGTCTTGGAGTGTGGCCGCATACCGGAGCAGATCGGCAAGAGTAGGTGCTGCGATGCGGAAGAAGCCGATTGGAGTGTCGGGATACCAGTGGAGTTCCCATATTTCGTCTGTTTTGATGGCTTTCTGCCTCATTTCTGGATTCTCCCAATCTGGAGGGCATTCGCGGGATTCATTTTCGAGGATACACAGTTCTGCCGTCTGATAGGCGAGTTTGTGGTCGTTGTGAGTGAGGGCGAGTCCTGCCTTGTGGATTGGGAGCAGGGATTCTAGCGATTGTGGGGTGATGTTCATAGATTTGGTTCTTTGGCATTGGCACGTTGATCCAATTCTTCCGCCGCAGTCGTCACAAAGTTGATTATCATTCATATTTTTGTATTTACGTTGTCATTACTTGGCCTCGTATCCACACTGTTATGCCCCGCGAAAAGATCGCCTTGGGCCAGTTCGTTTGTGATGCGTTGCACGGCGTTTGCGAAGTGCTCCGGGTCTTGCTCGAATCCAATCGCTTTCCGTCCCGTGCGGATGGCCGCGATGATTGTGGAGCCGCTGCCCATGTAGGGATCTACCACCACGGCACCGGCTGGCACCTTGGCCTTGTCCATGCACCATGCCATGAGCGGGACTGGCTTCTGGCATGGATGCTGCCGCGTGCGAGCCTCGCCGTTCATGGTCAGGTCGCGCTTGCAGTAGATTCCATGCCCGCCCTTCATCCACGCTTCCTCGGCATCGCTCAGGAACGATCCAAAGGCGTCATCCAGCCGCTTGATCCAGATCAGTTTCGTCCCCACTGGCAGGCGAGCGCCGAAGTGATTCGACCCGAAGAGAACCACCTTTTCCCATGCGAGCCACGGCGACGGATCGAACGGCTTTTCGTCGTTGATGATCCCCTTTCCTTTTCCGGTTCCGATGCCGTTTCCACGGCGTGCTACGCTGGCAGTATTGCCGCCGCTGAATCGGCTGTTGTCGGTGTCCAGCTTCATTCCGTATGGCGGGTCAGAGATGATTGCCGCGTCGGCTGGCACCAGGTGGCGGAGTTCCAAGCAGTCCCCAAGATACAACGTCACGCGGCCACACGAAGAGGCATAACAATGACCTGCATGCAACGCCGGGAACGTCGGTGCTGGAATCGGGGCTGTAGGGTCGGCGTGCATGAGGTCAAGCGTTCATTGGTCATCGGAAGGCGCCCATTCACCAGCGGAGCCGATGGTGGGGGTGGGAGTGGACTTGCGTTTGTCTGCTGAGAGTTGCTGTTTCACCATCCACTGTTCGCCGTTGACGTTGGTGCCCGTGAAGAACGGGATGAGGATGAGCTTGATCCACTTGACGCCGTTCCTGGCTTCTGAGAACAGGGCTGGGTCGAGCATGTGAGCGGCGACGCGGAGGGAGATTTTGGGTTTACGTGGGGAGTCGGGCATACTACTGGATAGGTGTTGGCTCCTCTTTTGGGGCGTTGTTTTGGATGGCGGCGATGATTTCGTTGGCGGCAGTTTCCTCGTTGATTGAGACTGGATTGTTTGACCATTGTGAGATTTCGCAGGTGACGCCTGTGGGTGTTTCCTCGATGATGAGTTCTAGCTTGAGCATGAGGCTATCGTTTGAGGTTGAGGTAAGCTGGGCCGCAATGGTGGAGCCAAGCGTGGATCATTTCGGGGAGTTCGGAGACGGATTCTGGGTAGAACTGCGCGATATTGGGGCAAGTGGCGAGGATTTGCCAGTCTTTTGAGGCGTCGTGGGAGTAGCCGTCGTGGGCGTAGTCAGTCCCGCGTCCGCCGCCGAGCAGTTTCACAGGAATCTGTTCGTGATTCAGGTAATTGTCGATCCACTCGTAGGGACGCTTGAGCAGGAATGGGGTGATGGAGTAGCAGATGGGGACTAGCCCCTCTAGAGCCATGCCGACGCCCATGCCGAGCATGAGTTGTTCGGACGCGCCGCAGTTGGTGAAGCGGTCAGGGAACTCAGCGGCGATATTGTCCCACATTTTGTAGCCGAGGTCGGCTGTTAGGAGCCTGATCTGCGGAAAATTCCGCATTTGGGCGAGTAGCAGGGGGTGAAATTCTCGTCTCATGGT
>CANIWY010000095.1 GCA_947471695.1 Nitrosomonadaceae bacterium | reverse complement strand
GCTGGGTAAAGCAGTGCAACCGCCGGCCATGGTGGAGGATGGTATTGCTCGCCGTGATCCAGACTTCATGCTTGAAGGCCTCTCAGTTATCCGAACCGACAATGAGGGTGTAGCGCGCTATAGGCTCTTCGCAAAAAGAATGCTGCACTATTCAGACGACGATAGCACTCATTTGGAACAGCCTCGTCTTGTCAATGCTGCCCCCGGAAAATCAGAGGTGCAGATAAGCGCAGACCGAGGAGAGATATCAGGTGACAATGATGATGTTAATCTCAGCGGAAATGTGATCTTATCGCGTAATGTGGGTACCAGTTCGAATAGGGCAACCCTGATCACCAGTTCCTTACTCATCAATCCAGATGGAGATATCGCCAGAACTGATAAAGCTGTGACCATCAAAGAAGGGGGCACCACCATTAATGCCGTTGGAATGGAATTGGACAGTGGCACTAACGTCACTCGATTGATGTCACAGGTCAGAGTTGTTCATGATAAGGAACGGTAGTTTGATGGTCGCATCCGGGTCTATTTATAAGGTACGCATGAAATTACTCTCCATCATATTGTTGTTAGCGTTGTTGCCTTCTGGACATGCTCTGGCCGAGCGTGCTGATCGTGATAAGCCGGTTAATTTAGAGGCTGATCGGGCCACTGTGGAGAGTGCCACTCGCACCAGTGTATTCACCGGAAATGTAGTTCTCACCCAAGGAACTCTGATCATGCGTGCGGATAAGATGCTAGTTAAGGAAGACTCTAGTGGCTTCCGGCATGCAACAGCTTTCGGTAATCCCGTCAGTTTTCGGCAGAAACGTGATGGTAAGGATGAGTATATCGAGGGTTGGAGTGAGCGGATGGAATATGATGGCAAGGCAGATAAGGTACAGCTCTTTAAGAAAGCGAGACTGAAACGTGGGCAGGACGAGGTTGAGGGTGACTATATATCTTACGATGCGGTCAGCGAATTCTTTCAGGTAACGGGCAACAATGAAAAAACAGATACTCAAGCGCACCCTACCGGTAGGGTGCGGATAGTGATCCAACCGAAGAATAAACAGGAGGGATCGGCGACCGAGAAGCCGTAGGAGAGTAACCCTATCCGGAGTCCGAGTTTTATAGAGATGAGTGAATTTAAGGTTTGTAACTTAAAGAAACAGTATAAGTCCCGTACTGTGGTGCAAGATGTGTCGCTTGCCGTTAACAGCGGAGAAGTGGTGGGTTTGCTCGGCCCAAACGGTGCAGGTAAGACTACCTGTTTCTACATGATGGTGGGGTTGGTGTCGCTGGATGGCGGTAGCATATATTTAGATGGAAAGGATGTGGGTCAGATGCCGGTCCATCACCGTGCTCGTCTAGGATTGAGTTATTTACCGCAGGACGCGTCAATTTTTAGACGGCTGTCTGTGGCGGAAAACGTTTCTGCGGTATTGGAGCTGCAGGGTTACGATCCATATGAGATACAGCAGCATCTGGATGAATTGTTACATGACTTACATATTAGTCATTTGCGCGGCAACTCTGCCATTAGTCTATCTGGGGGCGAACGTCGGCGTGTAGAGATTGCTAGAGCACTAGCAACGCAGCCACGCTTTATTCTATTGGACGAGCCATTTGCAGGGGTCGATCCGATTGCTGTATTGGATATCCAGAAGATCATAAATTTCCTCAAGGAACGTGATATCGGTGTGATCATTAGTGATCATAATGTTAGAGAAACGCTAGGAATTTGCGATCATGCCTACATTATCAATCAGGGGGTTGTGCTGGCCGGGGGCAAGCCCGATGAAATTATTTACAATGAAGAAGTAAGGAAGGTGTACTTGGGAGAGAGTTTCCAGTTGTGAGATTAAAGATTCGACCTCTCCGAGTTTGTGGTTGTCTGTTGTTTCTCCAAAATTATGAGACCTACCTTACAGCTTAAGCTGTCGCAACACCTGACCCTGACCCCGCAGTTACAGCAATCAATACGACTGCTGCAGCTCTCGACCCTGGAGATGAATCAGGAGATAGAGCGCATGGTTCAGGAAAACCCCCTGCTGGAGCTTGATGATAATCTTGAGCACCAGGGTTTCCGGGCAGACGACTCGTCTCCGCTACCACAAGGTGAAGATATATCGGAGTCTCAGAGTGAGCTCTCAGGCGATACGATTGTTCCCGAGTATGATACTGACACGAAGGCCAGTCCAGTCGACGAATCAGACTGGTTTGAGGGTGAGGGAGGCTCTCGTGGTGCGAATGATGACGATGATGATCACGAGTTCCCGCAGCAAGCAGCAGATTCTCCCAGTCTACGCGATCATCTCAATCTGCAAATTAACCTCAGCCAGATCACCGAGCGCGATAGAGGGATTGTAGGTCTACTCATAGATAGCCTAGATGATGATGGTTATCTCACTCAGGATCTGGAGGAGCTTATTAGTTTGCTGCCCTCAGAGTTTGAGATAGATCTCGGTGACTTACACATTGCTTTAGAGTGCTTGCAGCATCTGGATCCGCCCGGCATTGGGGCCCGTAACTTAGCGGAGTGCCTTGCCCTGCAGCTACATGCTCTGCCAGATGACACCCCCTACCTCGACAAGGCTCTACTATTGGTGACTAGTCATCTGGAGAGCCTGGCAGCTAGAGACTTCCGTCTGATTAAGAAATCATTGCGCTGTGATGATGACTGCCTGCGATCAATACAATATCTTATTACACACTTAAACCCCAAGCCTGGTTCCGATTTTAGTACTACAGTAGCACGCTACATCGTGGCGGATGTGATTGTGACTAGGGCTGGTAATGCTTGGGTGGCACGCCTCAATCCAGAAGCGATGCCGCGCCTAGGGATAAATCAGTACTATGCTTCTATCTTGAAGCAGAATAATGATGACTCTACACAGCGATTGGTCGGTCAATTAAACGAAGCCAAGTGGCTCATCAAGAATGTAAGGCAGCGCTTTGACACAATCCTGAGAGTGTCTTGTGCGATAGTCGAGCGTCAGCGACAATTTTTTGAGCACGGTGCAGTCGCCATGCGTCCACTAGTGCTGCGTGAAATAGCCGATGTGCTCGAGTTGCACGAGTCCACTGTCTCACGTGTGACTACCCAGAAATTTATGCGAACACCGCGCGGAACATTTGAGCTGAAGTATTTTTTTGGCAGTCACGTTGCAACGAATACCGGTGGAGCTTGCTCCGCTACGGCAATTAGAGCCCTGATCAAGCAATTTATAGGCGGTGAGAATATCAAGAAACCACTAAGTGATAGCCAAATCTCAGAGATTTTAGGACAGCAAGGCATTGTGGTTGCTCGACGTACGGTTGCGAAGTACCGTGAGTCCATGCAGATTCCGCCAGTTAGTCTTCGTAAGTCGTTTTAACCTAAGCCAAGGAGGCATGATGAATCTCAATCTTACCGGTCACCATGTGGAAATTACCGTAGCGATGCGCGATTACGTTACTTCTAAGATGGGTAAAATAAAGCGTCATTTTGACCATGTTATTGATGTTAGCGTGATTTTGTCAGTGGAAAAGCTTAAGCAGAAGGCTGAGGCCAATGTACATGTTCGTGGTAAAGATATTTTTGTTGAAACGGATAGCCCCGACATGTACGCTTCCATCGATAGTCTGGTAGACAAGCTCGATCGGCAGATACTCAAGCACAAGGAG
>CANIWY010000094.1 GCA_947471695.1 Nitrosomonadaceae bacterium | reverse complement strand
ATGATGGTCGGGTTTGCCTGAACTGGCTCTAGCACGCCGCCGATACCCACCCCACCGGATAAGTGAACATTCTTCCCTATCTGAGCACAAGACCCTACCGTGGCCCAGGTATCGACCATGGTATTTTCACCCACATAAGCGCCAATATTTACATAGGATGGCATCAGTACCACATTACTGGCGATGAATGAACCCTTGCGTACGGCTGCTGGTGGCACCACTCGGAAACCACCATCACGGAAATCCCTGGAGCTGTAGTCTGCAAATTTGGAAGGCACTTTATCAAAGTAGTTGGAAAATCCTCCCTTGATGAAGCTATTGTCCTCCATGCGAAATGATAGCAGAACTGCCTTTTTGAGCCATTGGTGGGTATGCCACTCGCCATCGATCTTCTCCGCTACTCGCAGCTTGCCGTTGTCCAACATATCCAGTACCTGGGTGACAGATTCTTTGAGTTTGGCCTCAACGTTATGTGGGGTGATGTCGGCACGACGCTCGAATGCCTCTTCAATGGTGCTTTGCAGTTGATTCATGATTTTCCTTAAAAGATGGTGCTATCGATTCGACTCTTCTAGCGTATCAGAAACGAGTCTCACGGAGGGTTCATTCAGCAGTTTACTAGACTGTTCATGCGATCAATCGCATCGATACATTCCGCCAGTGGTGGGACGAGTGCGATGCGCACAAAATTTTCACCGGGATTGATGCCATGCGCATGCCGCGCCAGATAACTCCCTGGTAAGACGGTGACATTATAATCGCGATAAAGCCGTTGGGCGAATTCGACATCGCTTATGGGAGTTCTTGCCCATAAATAAAAAGCCGCTGCCGGGATGGGCGCTGGCATGGATATCGGCATCATTGCTGCGGCTTCGGCGAATTTCTGTCGGTATAGGCGGCGATTCTCCAGGACATGAGACTCGTCATTCCACGCGACCTCACTCGCAGCTTGTACTGTTGGGCTCATTGCGCTGCCGTGATAAGTACGATAGAGCAGGAATTTTTCCAGGATCGCGGCATCCCCAGCAACGAAACCGGAACGCATGCCAGGTACGTTAGAGCGTTTAGACAGACTGCTAAACACTACGAGTCTGGGAAACCCGCGACGGCCTAGACGATTTGCGGCCTCCAGTGCACCGAGCGGGGGTCGCATTTCATCAAAATAGATTTCGGAATAGCATTCATCGGCTGCGATGATGAATCTGTACCGATCGGAGAGTGCGAATAGTTCACGCCACTCGTCTAACGACATTACTCTGCCTGTGGGGTTGCCAGGCGAGCAGACATAGACCAACTGTGTGCGCGTCCAGATATCATCAGGGAGCTGTGCATAGTCGAGCGCAAAATCATTTTCTGGTCGGGTATTCAGAAAGTAGGGTGTCGCTCCGGCCAGCAGGGCCGCACCTTCATAGATTTGATAAAATGGATTTGGGCAGACCACAGCTGATTGTGGGGAGGATGGGTCTATCACCGTCTGGGCTAATGAGAATAGGGCCTCTCGGCTGCCATTGACAGGGATAACCTCGGTATCGGGATCGATGGTGGGGAGGTTATAACGGCGAATGAGCCAAGCGGCAATGCTCTCTCGCAGTGATCGGGTTCCAATCGTTGTGGGATAATGAGCCAGTCCCGCTAGATTACGTGCCACCGACTCCAGAATAAAGTCGGGTGTTGCGTGACGGGGTTCTCCTATGTGCAGATTAATGGGTTTAAGGGATGGGTTGGGCGTAATTCCCTCGAAGAGCTGTTTGAGCTTCTGGAAGGGGTAGGGCTGTAAATGGAGGAGATTGGGGTTCACTGTGATCGAGTTAGGTAGGTCATGCTCGTTTTTCGATGCCGCACCGCTTCAGTAAAGTCGAATTATAAAGGTCGGACGGGTTGATAACCACACCAAGCCAGCAAAATGTTCTTCCGGTCGCAGCATTGCTGGCCGGCGCTGCTATCTGGGGCCTTCTGTGGTATCCCTACCGGCTGTTGACGCAGGATGGAATAAGCGGGCAGATCTCAACGGTGATTACTTATGCCATCGCCCTGGTGATGGGCTTGGTGCTCTTTAGAAAAAGTATCAAGAGATCGCAGATATTTTCTGGGAACCCGCAGCTACTGTTTTGGATTGCCCTGTTCGCGGGTTGGACCAATATGGCTTATATTCTTGGCGTCATTCACGGCGAGGTGATGCGAGTATTGCTGCTGTTTTATCTGGCTCCATTGTGGACTATCCTGTTTGCACGTCTGTTACTGAACGAGAAATTGAGTCTGCACGGATACCTCGTCATCGTTCTATCGTTGGCTGGTGCAGTTTCCATGCTGTGGCAACCAGGGAGTGGATTTCCACTACCTTCATCCCACGGTGACTGGATGGGGCTAACGGGTGGCGTTATGTTCGCGATGATGAATGTAATGATCCGCAAAGATCAGCACCACAGCATCCAGATGAAGTCACTCGCACTATGGCTGGGAGTGATGTTGGTGGGACTGGGTCATAGCCTGCTTCTTCCTTCTCCATTTGCGCTGACTGAAATTTCCAAAGGATCGTGGCTACTCATGCTGTCGATCGGGGTGGTGGTATTCGCTCTGAGCCTGACCATGCAATACGGGTTGACTCATATTGCGGCGAATCGAGCCAGTGTGATCATGCTGTTTGAATTAGTGGTTGCGGCCATTGCTGCATATTTTTTGGCAAACGAGACCATGGCTTTGAAGGAGTGGATGGGGGGTGCAATGATCGCATCTGCAAGTCTGTTTTCTGCAAGAATGAATCAGAAGTGATGGGGCTTAGATATGCTTAGCATGTTGATGAGCAGTGATTCATTCGTTGTTGTCGCATTAGTTGACAAGCCAGAGACCCTCCGCTAGTCTTCCCGCTCGGTTCCTGGTTACTTGGAATGCAGGCATTTTGAGTCCGCGATCTCATTCTAGATATTCTGTTGCCCTGTATAGTCTTTACTCATCAACTTGTTATATCAATAGGAGAAAATGATGCAATTAAAAGGATCGAAGACTGAATCTAATCTGAAGGCGGCCTTTGCAGGCGAGTCCCAAGCCAATCGTCGCTATCTATATTTCGCTGCTAAGGCTGATGTGGAAGGTCAGAATGATGTGGCAGCGGTGTTCCGTTCTACCGCAGAAGGTGAGACCGGCCATGCACACGGTCATCTGGAGTACCTAGAGAGCTGTGGTGACCCGGCTACTGGCCTGCCATTCGGCGCTTCCCGTGACAATCTAAAGACCGCCATCGCGGGTGAGACTCACGAGTATACGGACATGTATCCCGGTATGGCTAAGTCCGCACGCGATGAAGGTTTCGATGAGATTGCTGATTGGTTTGAAACGTTGGCCAAGGCAGAGCGTTCTCATGCAAACCGTTTCCAGAAGGCTTTGGATAACTTCGCTGACTAGTAGAGGGTTGTTAAAAGGCGGATCGATCGGACAGGAGCGCTCAGCCCTGATTCAGTTGATCCGTAATGACCCTGCAGACCCCCGCCGAGCCTCCTCTTCCTACTCTCATGACCACCCGTGAAGGCAGTCTGGAGGCGCCTAAGCGTCATTCGATCGACTGGAAAAACTTAGATTTTTATGATGAAACAAAGCTGCTTGATGAGGCGCAGCGGGTGTTTGACGTCTGTCATGGCTGTCGTCGTTGTGTCAGTCTGTGTACGGCATTTCCACGACTGTTTGATCTGATTGATGAGGGTGGTACTGGCGAACTGGATGGGGT
>CANIWY010000093.1 GCA_947471695.1 Nitrosomonadaceae bacterium | reverse complement strand
TTTCACCTACCCCCTGTACAGGGCACAGCTTAAACCATTGTCTTAAAACCGGGGACCACTATATGCTTCAGGATCTTTTACATCTTCTTCCTCAAAAAAGTAACGTTAATTGTACGTTACCCTTGGAAGACTATTTATTGGGGGAACCTCAGAACTTTAATCTTGGACAATCAATTCAACTTGAGATCATCATAGATTTGTATATCTCATTTGTGCCGTTAAGCGCTATGGAACTTTTTATTGAAATATCTAATCCACGTTAAATTAGGCGAAAACTTGGGCTTAGTCAACGTGATTTCTGACGCAAGATCGGAGTTGCTCAGAGCGTCGGCTCAAGATATGAGAGCGGGCGTAATATGCCACCTCCAGTTAGGGAGCTTGGAAGTTAACAGCGTAAAATTTTTTATCAATACTCTTAATGGGATGAAGGGGCTGTTCTACCGTCATTTTGATTCTAGTGGGTGCAGTCTCAATATTGCCACCTATAAGTCCAGCAATCAGCAACCATATGGATGGTGAAACAGCTATTGCAACAACATTCATAATAAAGCTGACAATGCCTAGTAAAAAACCATTTTTACTAGCAAAACTTATTACCGTACATAACAAGCCAAGCGGGATAAATATTAGCCCAAAAGTAAAAAAACCCAGAACACCGAAAAAGATTCCTAATAGCCCAAACATACCTTTTCGCCAATTCCTTTCTTAATTAATCAGATACAGTGATTACTATAAGGGGATTTTACTAGCAGTGGCGAAAATCGACAGAAATCCATATCTAATGTGGCAGCGGCGGTTTCAGCGTCGTATACGCGATCACCATGCCAATAATGGCAAGTCCCAGCACATAGGGGAACACTCCGATGTACGAGCCGGTTGATGTCTTGATGAAACCTGCAAGTTGTGGGCCAACAATAGCCCCTGCACCGTAAGCAAGGAAGACGAGCCCGTAACACCGCGGATAGTCGCCGGTGCCGAAAAAACTGCCGGTCGTGGTTGGAGCAATGGCAAGCCATCCCCCGAGGCATCCCCAGAGTATCGCGAATGAAATAATATAGACCGTTACGGACTGAACCTGCCACATGAGTAGAGATGCCATCGCGATAAGGGCAAACGAAAGCATCGCTGCATTTCTCGGTGTGAACTTATCCGTCAACGAGCCAAAGCAGGGCCGCCCTCCCCCATTGAAGATCGCAAAAAATCCGACCAGCATGGTAGCAAGTCCGGTCTCGATACCTACATCAATACCTAACGGCTTTGCAATTGATATGGCCATAAGACCAGCCAGGCAACCGATAAAGTAGCAGGCCCAGAGTGCGTAGAAAGATGAGGTCTTGAGCATCTGTGAACGATTAAATTCTCGGAGAAGATGCTGACCAACTACAGGTGTTGGGGGATTCCAACCAACAGGTCTCCACCCAACCTCCGGGAACTTTAGAGGTATGGCGAGCAGTGTCGTCAGGATAATTACTGCAACCCCAAATATCCGGAACGTGTTCAT
Organism: Nitrosomonadaceae bacterium; assembly: GCA_947471695.1. Lineage (GTDB taxonomy): Bacteria > Pseudomonadota > Gammaproteobacteria > Burkholderiales > Nitrosomonadaceae > VFJL01. The sequence continues at coordinate 2,256 of CANIWY010000093.1, read as the reverse complement.
CACACCATAGTCGCCGATCAAGTACCCTGCGAGATTGGCCGTGACTAGGGCAGAGATCCCGAATCCCAGGACTGTAAGACCTACTGTGAACCCCCTGCGGTCGGGGAACCATCGAGCTGATACTGAGATCGGCACGCCATAGGCTATACCGACACCAACACCACCGACGACTCCATACATGACATAAAGCATCGGCACTGAACTTGAAAAAGATGCCAGCAACCAACCGAGTCCAGTTAAAAAACCACCAAAGATGGTCACATTTCGTGGGCCGTAACGTTCTATATATTTGCCTGCGAATGGCATGGCAAGAGCATAGAATGCCAAAAAGAATGAAAAGGGCAAAAGCATATCGGTGGCTGTTACCTGTTGCCCCATCGTTTGCGTAAAATACTCGGTTAGCGGTTTAACAAAGACACTCCACGAATAAATCGAACCTAAGGATAGATTAATCAACATGCCGAGGATGACGAATACCCAACGTCCTCTTTCTGGTTCAATGCCGAATAGTTTTACGGTTACTGACTGACTCATTCTTTCCTCAATGAAAGCATGCAAATTACTCTATCAGTATTAGAATGTAAGGAGAGCATACGCAATTTTTTGAATTCGCGGGTTCAAATATGAAGCGCAACATCTGACTTGATGAATACCTGACTAGGTGTCTGGTATCCAAGTCTCTTTCTGGGTCGGTTGTTCAATCCCTCCATCGCCATATGGATCTTCTGTTGCATAATCGTTCTGAAGTCCCTATTTTTTGGGAAGTACTGCCGTATCAATCCATTCGTGTTCTCGCTCGTACCTCGCTCCCATGACGAATAGGGATGAGCACAGTAGAAATTAGCCTTCAACTTGCGGGCGATCTCTTCGTGTCCAGCGAATTCTTTGCCATTGTCCGAAGTGATTGTGTGCACCCTCTTTCGGCGTGGCTTAATCAGCCCGATCATTGCTTGGCTTACTGCAAGTGCGGTCTTGCGTTCAACCTTCTGAATCAGTGTGAAGCCCGTCTTGCGCTCAAGGATGCTCACAATGGCCTGACGATGATTCTTGCCAATGACGGTATCCGCTTCCCAGTCACTTATCCAACTGCATGTCTCGACGATGGCGGCCCGATCATCGATGGAAATCCTATTGGATATAGTGCCGCGCCGCTCCACCTTACCGTAATGCTTCTTTCTTAACTTCTGGCTGCTCAGATTTTTCCACAGCAACCCGCCAGCTCGCTTGTTTGCATAGACTCTGATACACCTTCTCTGGGCTGATGGCGGCATGCCCGTTGATCTGCTCCGGACTCCATTGCTCTAGCAGCCTGTCTTGTGTGAGTTGCCATGTCGCATCGTCTATCGTCCGAGCGTTGATCGATTGCTGTTCCACCGACTTACTATGTGGCTGTTTCGGCCGATAGCCACGTCGCCCACAGTTTCATGACAGCTCTCTACTGATGGCTGAATCGCTTCGCTTCAACACTTCAGCTATCTCGTATTGTTTGTATCCTGCCTTCTTAAGGGCGTAAATTTGGTATCGTTCTTCTCGGAGAGAGCGTAGCGAGGGGGTCGAAGTCTGTGTGTTGTTCATTTGTGTAATTTCGACTTGCCGGTCCAAGGACACCGATGCTACCGTATCTCACCCACTTGACCAGCGTTAATCAAAATTGCACTTCATCCTAGAATCCGCCATTATTTAAGGGGAATATTTAATTTGAAATACTTGTCTTTAAAATTAACAAGTTTGTGAATCACAACTGAAATAAGATCAAAGGTGACTATCGAGAGTAAAAGCACAGAACAACTAGCGAACCTCTTATTTTGTAGCTGTGTGTGACAGGATCGGAAGGATCAAGTCAAATAGTGAGTAATTATTGTGGCACTTAGCTTCCAAGTGCTTCATGCACTATCGCGGCAGTGCTTATAAGAACTCCTCTTAAAAAATCTGAATTAGCACCATTAAACTGGAGTCGTGGCAGGACCTCACACACTGATTCTGAGCTACCTAACCTCTGAATATTTGTAACATATGGATGGTGGATTGAAGGTGAACACTAAAATGACCACCTACAATCCAACCGTATCGATATTAATTATTAATTAATCTGCCCAGTATTTTGACTTAGGTGCTGCGAACAAGAACATCCACATCACCAGAACAAAGGGGAATGTGAGTGTTGGCAGTCCAATCGGTGCCAAGAAACTCGCAAGTCCAGCCTGGCATATCACTGTCAAGAAACCTGCCAACACGGCGAGTAGCGCACTGGCCGTC
>CANIWY010000092.1 GCA_947471695.1 Nitrosomonadaceae bacterium | reverse complement strand
GTGCGATTTGCCATTCATCCTGTTGCAGGTCGTATGCCAGGACACATGAACGTACTATTAGCGGAAGCTGAGATTCCTTACGAGCAGGTATTGGAGATGGACGAGATCAACAGCGATTTTTCCAATACAGATGTGGTTCTGGTTTTAGGGGCTAATGATGTAGTCAACCCAGCGGCGAATGTCCCTGGTAGCCCCATCTATGGCATGCCTATCCTAGATGCCTATAAAGCGCGCACGGTAATGGTGGTAAAACGCAGCATGGCTGCAGGCTACGCGGGTCTTGATAATGATCTGTTCTATATGGATAAGACCATGATGGTATTCGGCGATGCTAAGAAGGTAATTGAAGGCATGGTTAAGGCATTGTAGGGCAGACAAAAGCCTCTCATTTACAGTTGGTTATAGAGAAGTAACGATGGCTTCTCCAACTCCTGTCCAATTGGGTCAGGAAAATGGCATCAGTTTGGAATCGGAATGGAAAGTGGCAAGCACGTGTTATCCGTAAGGGACAACCTGCAGTTTCAAAGTCTTTTGTCAGTAAACAAGATGCTGAACGTTGGGCAAGACAAATAGGGGTTGAGATTGATACCGGTGCTTATGCGGGTTTCGTCTGATTGAGGTTCCCCCGGTTTTTCATCTTCCAAGAGGTGGAGTTCATGCTACCAGTTTCTCTTTCTGTTGAGCAATAAGCCAGTCATCCAGAAACCGTATTGGTGACTTATCGCTCAGTTACGTAGTGTTTGTTCTACTAGACCAAACTCCTTAGCCGACAAGCCAATCGACTTCCCATCCTTTACATGCTTGACCGCCCGTTCCTTGAACTCGGTCGTGTATTCCTGCTTCGGAATCTCTTGCATCCTCTTCCTCCAAAAGGTAACGTTAACTGTACGTCTCCTTTGGAAGACTGTTTATCGGGGGAATCTCAGTTCAAGGGGGTACGGGTTCTTAACTGTGTAAGCGAAAAGAGATAAAAACGAAGATTCAGCAAAATATAGAGATCCCTCTATCCCAGTAGATGTCTTACTGAGTCACGCTCTTCGAGGAGGTCCTGGTAACTTGCTTGCATTCTTACCTTTCCGGAGTCACTTATTTGTAACCCCTGGACAACTGCGTAGACACCATCTCTACAGGTAACAGGATGACCATAAATCACGCCAGCAGGGATACCATAGCTGCCATCTGACGGAATGCCCATCGATACCCAATCATTTTCTGGGGTGCCGTAGATCCAGTCACGGATATGACAGACAGCCGCATTGGCCGCGCTGGCAGCACTTGATAGACCGCGCGCTTCGATGACTGTCGCCCCTCGGTTTTGTACGGTCGGAATGAAATAGTTTTCAACCCACGCCGGATCGTTGATCAGTTCAGTAATCTTCTGACCGGCAATTTCAGCATGATTCAAGTCTGGGTATTGAGTGGTCGAGTGATTACCCCATATCGCCATTCTACGGATAATGGAAACCGGCTGACTCAGTCTGGCAGCTACTTGTGATAATGCTCGGTTGTGGTCAAGTCGAAGCATCGCTGAGAAATTTCCTGGCTTCAAGCTGGGTGCATTGCTCATCGCGATGTAAACGTTGGTATTAGCGGGATTGCCGACTACCAGAACCTTGACATCTCGGCTAGCTACTTCATCTAGAGCCTTGCCTTGCATGCTAAATATAGCGCCGTTGCTTTCTAGCAGGTCCTTACGTTCCATGCCCTTGCTACGGGGGCGTGCTCCCACCAACATAGCAATGCGGGCATCACGAAAAGCGATTTTTGGATCGTCGGTCGCGATCACACTCGCTAGCAGAGGGAATGCACAGTCGTCTAGCTCCATCACCACCCCCTTGAGTATGGGTTGTGATTGGGGGATGTCGAGGAGTTGCAGGATGACAGGCTGGTCCTGACCTAACATGTCGCCAGCGGCGATGCGAAATATCAGGCTGTAACCAATTTGGCCAGCAGCACCGGTAACTGCGACACGTATAGGGGATTTCATTTCTGCGCTCCTGGGAGAAATGGTCAATGCATGGGATTTGCAACGCATCCGACTATAGAAACATTCGGTGCCGCTGTCAATTCAGGGAATGAACTAGGGAAACACTGAATAAGTAGTGAATGATTCGTTTGCCATATGATCAGATAAGTAGTTCTGACTATAAGAGGAAATGTGGTGAAGCAAATGACCCTGGCGACAATCAAAGGATTTGAGGTTCACGGCCAGAGCGACGCGCAAGGCGGCGTATCTGGCGCATATGGAAATTCTTGTTCCGTAGGCAACATTCTGCGCGCTGATGTGAACCACATTACCTAAAGTTAGGGAATGGATGCCCGCCGGTGGGTTTTGAACGGATGCTTCGAATGTACTTGGTCGCCAATTGGTTCAACCTGGCTGATGAGGCGTGTGAAGACGCTTTGTATGACATTCCCGCATTCCGTGACTTCTGCCGGATTGACCTCGGACGTGAACGAGCACCCGATGTGACGACCCTGCTCAATTTCCGCCACTTGTTGGAAGGGCATCAGATTGGTGCGGCGCTCTTTGCTAAGGTTTGTGAGTTGCTTCAGTCCAATGGGATGAAGCTCTCTGGCGGCACTGTTGTGGACGCTACGCTGATTGTTGCGCCTCCCTCCACCAAGAACCGAGAGCAAGCGTGTGATCCGGAGATGTGCCAAAGCAAGAAAGGCAATCAGTGACACTTTGGAATGAAGGTACATATTGGGGTGGGTAGTCGCCTGGTCTGATACACAGCGCCAGTGTGACTCCTGGCAATGTGCATGACAGCCAGGAGTTGCCAAACCTCTTGCACGGTGATGAGACTCGACCCTACGGCGATACCGCTTACCGGGGCCAGAATCAGCGGAAGCTTCTCAAAACCATCGCACCCAACGCGGGTTGAGTGCATTACGCAGACTCATCACGTAAAATATTGCCGTATCCCTCTTCAATAAATAGAATCAGGACTGATCATGCCCATTAAATCACGCATCCGCACCATTCCACATTATCCTCATGAAGGAATTATGTTCCGCGATATCACGACCCTACTGAAGGACCCGATAGGATTGAGAGCGACCGTTAAGGAGATTACAAGTCGCTACCAATCATTAAAGATCGACAAGGTGGTTGGTATTGAGTCGCGTGGATTTATCATTGGTGCTCCGGTTGCGTACGAGCTTAATCTGGGTTTTATACCGATTCGCAAGAAAGGAAAGCTACCTGCTGCAACGGTCGGACGAGATTATCAGTTGGAATATGGAAGTGACCGTATCGAGATTCATACGGATGCAATTCAGCCGGGTGAGAGGGTGTTATTAGTGGACGATCTGATTGCAACAGGCGGCACAGCAGAAGCTGCTGCTGGGCTTGTACAGGAGATGGGTGGGCTGGTGGTGGAATGCTGTTTTGTGATCGATCTGCCCGATGTGGGGGGTAGAGCGCGTCTGGAGAGGTTGGGTCTTAACGTATTTTCATTATGTGAATTTAGCGGGAATTGAAAGGGTAAATAAGGCCAGGTCTGAGAACCGTAGAACGGAAGACTCTGATAGACCGATATCTGCATTATGTTTGACATTTTTTTATTAAAAATGTGTATGCTACGGCACTTGTAATAGAATAGGGTCTTAGGAAGTTAAGCACTTATTAAAGTGTGTTAACTTCTTGAGATGAATGCCAAAAATTGGTACTACCGTTGTTCCCGAATCAGCGAAAAGAAATTCAGACAGCTTTTGCGCTGTTTCGCCATGGATCTGACGGCTACAGTTACGGC
>CANIWY010000091.1 GCA_947471695.1 Nitrosomonadaceae bacterium | reverse complement strand
GCTTCGTGTGTATGAAAGAGGTGCGGGTGAAACGCTCGCTTGTGGCACAGGTGCCTGTGCCGCGGTTGTGATTGGAATAGAACGTGGACTGCTGCAATCAACAGTTCAAGTCAATATGCGCGGCGGTGACTTGACCGTACGCTGGGAAGGCGAAGGTCAGCCGGTCTGGATGACAGGACCTGCTGTAACGGTATTCGATGGTGAAATTGAACTGTAAAATCTAAATAGGGGGAGTCATGGAGTTCGGTTCAGAAGAGGTGGCCCAGTACCTGCGGGAAAACCCGAAGTTTTTTGATGAGTATGCAGACATGCTGGCAGATATTTTTGTCTCCCATCCCCACGGAGGAAGGGTCATCTCGATCAGTGAGCGGCAAATCGTCACACTACGGGACAAGAATCATCTCCTGCAGGAAAAGTTACGTGAACTGATCAAGTACGGTGAAGAGAATGATGTCATCGGTGAGAAGATGCATCGACTGGCCATTATCTTACTCACATATACACATCTAGGGAATTCGCTGAACGGGCTATATTTCAATCTACGGGAAGACTTCGCTGTTCCGCATACCGTGCTGCGATTATGGAACTTGCCAAATCAAGTTACCGATCTGCCTGAATTTGCTCCGACCAGTGACGATATCCATATCATTGCTGAGAGTTTAATAAATCCATATTGTGGCCCACACGTCGTCGATGAAATTAAGCAATGGTTTGGCGACGACACATCTCACTTGCGCTCATTTGCGATGGTGCCACTGTGTGCAGAGCAGACGATTGGGATTATGGTACTCGCAAGCGAAGACCCTCAGCGGTTCTATCCGGAGATGGGCACAATCCATCTAAAACGGTTAGGAGATTTAGTGGGAACGGCGATCGCACATATAGAGTAAATGCAGACGACGGCAAGAGCTGAAGAGGGGAGAGGGTGAGTTCGGCAACACACAATAACTCAGCCGCATTTGCGACCTTGTATCTAGCCCATCTTACCAATGAGCGACGACTATCGGCACTGACATGTGCGAGTTACTCACATGATATTGGAATTCTGCTGGAGTTGGCAGAGTCGACACCGCTCGATCAGCTGCAGGTTCATCATATCAGACGGTTTATTGCCAAGCGGCACGCACAAGGAATCTCTGGCAGAAGTTTAGCCAGGATGCTATCCGCTTGGCGCGGGCTGTATAACTATCTAGTGAGAAACCACCATCACAGCAGCAACCCTTGTGCTGGATTACGTGCACCAAAGACACCCAAAGTTTTGCCACACGCACTCTCGCCTGACGAAGCGGCGAGGCTTCTTCAGTTCCCCACCAATGATCTGATGGCACTGCGTGACAAAGCGATGTTTGAGTTGTTCTACTCTTCCGGACTACGGTTGGCTGAACTTGCCAGCCTGCAGCCTGAGAATTTGAGCCCCTCAGAGGGCACAGTACGAGTCACCGGCAAGGGTGGAAGGACTCGGGTAGTGCCCGTGGGAAAGCAAGCAGCGCTAGCATTGGATGCATGGATGAGGTCTCGTATCCAACTGATTAAGTTTGGAGAGAGTGCGCTCTTTCTATCACGGCATGGCAAACGTATCAGCCCGAGATCGATCAGTCAGCAGCTGAAAGTCCGGGCATCGCAACAAGGTATTAGCGCTAATGTTCATCCTCACGTACTGAGGCATTCATTCGCATCTCATCTACTGCAGTCGAGTGGGGATTTAAGGGCGGTTCAGGAGATGCTAGGGCATGCGAGTATCAGTACGACCCAAGTCTATACCCATCTTGATTTCCAACATCTGGCGAAGGTATACGATGCATCACATCCGAGAGCGAAGAAGAAGACCTGAGATACGTAATCCGCATGAATCGGCGTTATAATTCAAGCTCTCTAACGATCATGAAATAATTCTATGATACAACACCGTGGTACTACCATAATCTCCGCAAGGCGTGGCACTCAGGTCGCACTTGGGGGTGACGGGCAAGTGACCTTAGGCGCGATCATTGCCAAGGCCAGTGCACGCAAGGTCCGTCGGCTGTACCATGAAAAAATTCTGGCTGGATTTGCGGGCGGGACTGCCGACGCGTTCACCTTGTTTGAGCGGTTTGAGGGAAAACTGGAAAAGCATCAAGGGCATCTCATGCGATCGGCAGTTGAGTTGGCCAAAGACTGGAGAACCGACCGTATCTTGAGAAGATTGGAGGCGATGCTGATCGTGGCCGATCGTGAGACCACTCTCATCATCACCGGATCAGGGGATGTGATTGAGCCAGAATTAGGACTAGCAGCCATCGGGAGTGGAGGTGCGTATGCTCACTCTGCCGCACGTGCTCTGCTGGAAAATACGGACCAGGCGCCACCTGAGATCGTCAAGAAAGCACTCACCATTGCGGGTGATCTATGCATCTATACCAACCAGAACCACATCATTGAGGTTCTGGAGTAACGTATCGCTGTCCCCCCCTCAAACATTCATATAAATGACCCCACAAGAAATCGTCCAAGAACTGGACAAGCACATCATCGGTCAGCAAGCAGCTAAGCGCGCTGTGGCCATTGCACTTAGGAACCGCTGGCGTAGGCAGCAGGTATCGGAGCCCTTGAGGCAGGAAATCACGCCCAAAAATATTCTGATGATCGGGCCCACCGGTGTGGGCAAGACCGAGATTGCGAGACGACTGGCAAGGCTTGCCGATGCTCCATTCATTAAGGTGGAGGCGACCAAGTTCACTGAGGTGGGTTATGTCGGACGGGATGTGGACTCGATCATTCGTGATCTGGTGGAGTCCGCGATCAAACAATTGCGAGAGCAGGAGACTGCCAAGATGCGAACTCGAGCAGAGGATCTTGCGGAGGATCGTATTCTCGACGTGCTGCTGCCACCTGCGAGAGAGTCGAGTCTGCAATCAGAGGATCCAGATCGTGACAATACCACCCGTCAGAAATTTCGTAAGAAACTGCGAGAGGGTGAGCTCGACGATAAAGAGATCGAGATTGAGTTATCGGCATCTCATGCGGCTCATATGGAAATCTTCGCGCCACCCGGGATGGAGGAGCTCACCACCCAGATCCAGGGAATGTTTCAGAACATGGGTGCAGAAAGAAAAAAAACTCGCAAACTTAAAATCCGTGAGGCCCTCAAATTCATCACTGATGAAGAGGCCTCCAAGCTCATTAACGATGAAGATCTAAAGTTGCGAGCAGTTCAGAATGTCGAGCAAAATGGGATTGTCTTCTTAGATGAGATTGACAAGATTACCAGTCGGTCCGAAACCTCAGGTGCAGATGTATCGCGCCAAGGGGTCCAACGAGACTTGCTTCCGTTGGTCGAAGGCACTACCGTCACCACTAAGTACGGAATGATCAAGACTGATCACATCCTATTCATCGCTAGTGGGGCATTTCATCTTGCCAAGCCTTCGGACCTAATTCCGGAATTACAGGGTCGCTTTCCAATTCGCGTTGAACTGTCGAGTCTCAGTGCAGATGACTTTATCCAGATCCTCACCAATACCGATGCCTGTCTGACGCGGCAATACGAGGCCCTTCTTGAGACGGAAGGGGTCAAGCTAGCGTTCGCGACCGATGCGATCAAGCGATTAGCGGAGATCGCTTTTGCGGTCAATGAGAAGACGGAGAATATCGGTGCAAGACGTCTCCATACCGTGATGGAAAAATTGCTGGAGGATGTGTCATTCGACGCGGCAAGGCACCGCGGAGATACCGTCGTAATCGACTCTGCCTATGTAGACACCCGTCTCAAGGATTTATCTCAGAGTGAAGATCTAGCCCGGTACGTGTTGTAGTCTCCATCTCGGCTGACTCCATAGGGCAGCGTGATACGGCGTAGCCTGTTATAATCCAAGCCTGCGGTGTTAG
>CANIWY010000090.1 GCA_947471695.1 Nitrosomonadaceae bacterium | reverse complement strand
CCTTCGATTCTCTATTGGATTTGGTCGGCCCCTACTTAAGAAAAAGTGGGGTAAGGATCAGACCGAATGGGTGATCGCCGCTTTTCCGCTCGGCGGTTATGTCAAGATGTTAGATGAGCGTGAGGGCGAAGTCGCACCTGAGGATTTACCACGATCATTCAACCGAAAATCGGTCGCACGTCGTAGCGCTATAGTCGCTGCGGGGCCCGTCGCTAACTTTCTACTGGCCATCCTGCTCTACTGCTTTCTGTTCATGCTCGGCGTGAGCGGAATGAAGCCCATCTTAGGTCCCGTAACACCTGAAACGCCTGCAGCATTTGCGGCATTTGAAGCCGGGGAGACCATCGTAAAAATTGGTACAGAGCCTGTGTCGACCTGGCAAGATGCACGGTGGATACTGTTAGAACAAGTCGTGGATAAATCTCCAGTCGTCACCATTGAGACGCTCAATCAGCGCGGGGAGATCAGTTGGCGCAATCTGGATCTAAGTGACTTTCACGCAGATGATCTGGATGGGGATTTTCTGAAGAAGATCGGACTGAATAGTTATCAACCCTCAATAAAACCCATCATCTCCCAAGTGACATCAGAGGGAGCGGGTAACCGTGCAGGGCTGTTGGCCGGTGATGAGGTTCTATCTGTAAATAACGAAAAGATTATAAGCTGGGAAGGTCTGGTTGGCCAGATACGAGGCAACCCTGGTCAGCCACTCATGCTAGAAATTCATCGCGGCAATTCTGTCCTCGATATCCAAGTCACTCCAGATACGGTCACGGAGAAAAATGAGAGGATTGGTAAGATTGGCATTGCACCCAAAATTGATCCTACCGAATTTGAAAGGCTTCTGGTTAAGACCAGTTACCCACTCGGCGTATCCATGATGAAGGCGATGGAAAGGACTTGGGAAACATCCATATTTACGCTACGGATGTTGGGAAAGATGGTGGTTGGGGAGGTGTCGTGGAAAAATGTCAGCGGACCCATTACAATTGCCGATTACGCTGGCCAGTCTGCACAAATGGGGTTGGCCCCTTATCTTGGATTTCTGGCGCTGATCAGTATCAGCCTTGGGGTTCTGAATCTCTTACCCGTCCCGATACTGGATGGGGGACACCTTTTGTTCTATGCAATCGAAATCCTCAAAGGGAGTCCGCTCTCTGACCAAGTGATGGAGATAGGTCAGCGGATCGGGATGGCTCTTCTGTTTGCCCTGATGGCTTGTGCGATATATAACGACATCAGCCGGCTTGTCTCTAATTGAAAATGAAAATAAAGTACTTGGCTGCGCTTGCCATCACCTTCTGTTCATCGACCTCATGGGCGATCGACCCTTTTGTGGTTAAGGATATCCGAGTGGATGGAATACAGCGTACCGAAGCGGGAACCGTTTTCAGTTATCTACCGGTGAAGGTGGGGGATACACTGGACGACGAGAAGGCGGCCGCTGCCATCAAGGCTCTCTATGCAACCGGTTTCTTCAAGGATGTCAGACTGGAATCCGATAATGGAATCCTGCTCGTGGTGGTGGAAGAACGTCCTTCCATTGCACAGATCAATATAGTCGGTGCCAAAGAATTCGAGAAAAGCAAACTGAAGGATGGCCTAAAGCAGGCGGGACTGACGGAATCTCGCATCTTTGATCGTTCAATGCTGGAACGGGCAGAGCAGGAATTGAAGCAGCAGTACATCAGTCGCGGCAGGTATGCAGTAAAGATCACCACAACGACCACACCCCTTGAACGTAACCGCGTCGCCCTCGATTTTAATATCGATGAGGGTGAGGTTGCGAAGATACGTAAGATCAATATCGTCGGCAGCAATGCATTCAAGGATAAGGAATTACTGAGCCAGTTTACACTCAGAACCCCAGGCCTACTGACCTGGTTCACCAAGGATGACCAGTATTCAAAACAGAAACTAGGCGGAGATCTGGAATCGCTAAGATCCTACTATCTGAATCGGGGCTACCTAGAACTCAGCATAGACTCAACTCAGGTCTCTATCACGCCCGATATGCAGGATATTTATATCACCATAAATATTACAGAGGGTGCGAACTACTCGGTCTCCGAAGTCAAGCTGGCCGGTGAGATGCTCCTACCGGAAGAAGAGATACGTAAACTCATCAAGATTGCTCCGGGTGAGGTATTCGCACGCGAAAAGCTGACTGAATCAGTCAAGCTCATCACCGATCGGTTAGGTAATGACGGATATGCGTTCGCCAATGTCAATGCGGCGCCAGAAATCGATAAGGAGAAGAGGCAGGTAGGGTTCACCTTTTTCATCGACCCAGGCCGTCGGGTCTACGTAAGACGCATCAACGTGACCGGAAATGATCGCACTCGTGATGAAGTAATACGCAGAGAGATGCGTCAATTCGAGGGTGGATGGTACTCAACTGCCAAGATTGCACAGTCCAAGATGCGCGTGGACAGGTTGAATTTTTTTAATGCCGTTAACTTAGAAACTCCTGCAGTTCCAGGCGTTAGTGACCAGATTGATATCAATATCGATGTCAAGGAGAAGCCCACTGGTGCCGTGATGTTTGGAGCGGGTTATGCCCAGCAACAGGGTCTGTTACTCAGCGCATCCGTTTCCCAGGACAATATCTTCGGCAGTGGTAAGAATATCAATATTCAGGTCAACAACGGCAATATCAACAAGACCTACTCATTATCTTTTACCGACCCCTACTTTACTAAGGACGGGATCAGTGCCGGATATGATCTTTACAGCCGCACCCTGAACACCAATATGTTGTCCGGGGTGGCCCCCCTCAATACAATTACCATGGGGACTGGGGTGCGGTTGGGCATTCCGGTCAATGAGAATGACACCATCTCGGCCGGGCTGGGACTGGAACAGACGACAATTAACTCGATCGGCACTGTTACGCGTTACCAGCAATTCATTGATCAATACGGGCGCATCACCATTAACGTTCCGGTTACCTTGAGCTGGGCACGTGACGGGCGTGACAGTGCCATCTGGACGACCAGCGGAACCACCCACAGAGTATCTGGCGAGGCCGGTATTCCGGGCGGAGATCTCAACTACTACAAAGCGAGCTATGCTCTGAAGTGGTTTTTTCCCATTTCAAGGGATTTCACGCTGATGCTGCATGGTGAGGGCGGGATCGGCAATGGGTATAATGGACAGCACGGTCTGCCCTTCTTCAAGAATTTCTTTGCTGGGGGCAATGCCTCAGTGCGAGGCTACTATATCAGCTCATTGGGTCCTCATGACAGCCTCGGTAGAGCACTCGGAGGCAATAAGCGCGTAGTCGGCAGTGCAGAACTCATGTTCCCTCTGCCCGGCATGAAGAATGACCGGACGGTACGGCTGAGTACATTCCTGGATGCGGGTACCGTATTCGGCCCAGGGGGGGACCCATCTCGCAGCTCTCAAGAGGGGATGCGTTATTCAACCGGCCTTGCTGTTATGTGGATCTCTCCGATGGGCCCACTCAAAGTGAGTCTTGCCCAGCCACTGAATAGTCATCCAGGTGATAACATACAACGATTCCAGTTTCAGTTCGGACAACAGTTCTAAATTTGGTAGTGATCAATCAGGAGAAAAAATTGAATCAGAGAAGCCAATACCAACAAATTTTAACCGCTGCCTTTATGGTCAGTGCATCGATCGCGATCTCCAGCAACCTCAATGCCGCTGAGATCAAGATAGGCATCGTCAATACCGAGAGAGTCCTAATCGAATCGGCTCCAGCAGTAAGGGCTCAGAAAAAGATAGAGAAGGAGTTCCTGCCACGTGATCAGGAACTCAAAAAAATGACCTCTCAGATCAAAGTTCTGCAGGAACAATTAGAGAAAGAAGGGACGTCCCTCCAAGAGATAGATCGTCGCGGTAAGGAGCGTGAACTCGCAAACCTCAACCGTGAGTTTCAACGAGCACAAAGGCAGTTGCGAGAAGATCTGAGTCTG
>CANIWY010000089.1 GCA_947471695.1 Nitrosomonadaceae bacterium | reverse complement strand
CCCGCGGGGAGTTTTATTTAGAAATGGGAGAAGAATCATACGCATCATCTTATTAGGGGGGCCGGGTGCGGGAAAGGGCACACAGGCCAGCTTCATCAAAGAGCACTTCGGTATCCCGCAAATCTCACCCGGAGACATGCTACGAGCCGCGGTTAAGGCGGGGACCGAGTTAGGCATTGCAGCCAAGAGAATCATGGATGCGGGTGGATTAGTATCAGACGACATTATCATTAATCTGGTGAAGGAGCGCATCACAGAAGAAGACTGTTCCAAGGGATTTCTGTTCGACGGGTTTCCCCGAACCATCCCACAGGCAGATGCAATGAAGGTTGCCGGTGTACCGATCGATTATGTAATCGAGATTGATGTAGCAGATGAGGAGATCATCAAACGTCTATCCGGACGCAGGATCCATACCCCATCAGGCCGGATTTACCATGTCACACTCAACCCCCCTAAAATTGAAGACCGGGATGATGCAACAGGAGAGTCCCTAGTACAGCGTGATGATGACAAGGAAGAGACAGTGAGGAAGCGGCTCGAAATCTATCACGCACAGACTGAACCATTGGTAGAATACTACTCAAAATGGGCCTCTGGGGGTGGAAAGGGTGCTCCCAGATACGTAAAGACAACAGGCATCGGATCGGTTGAAGGTATTCGAGAGCAGATCCTCTCGTCTCTGAAGCAACCACAATTCGGATCGTGAGAGTTACCCTCGACACTCGGTCTGGATACGCAAATGAATTAATGCAACATTGACACTGATACCATCAAGACTGACGAAGATATAAGATAAATCAGGAGAAAACGATATGGCTCTAAAGAATGCATTTTATGCCCAATCGGGCGGGGTTACGGCAGTCATTAATGCATCCGCTTCCGGACTGATTGAAGCTGCCCGTAAGCATAAGGATAAGATCGGAAAGGTCTATGCCGGCCGTAATGGCATTATCGGCGCACTGACTGAGGACCTGATCGATACCACCAAGGAATCCGTCACCGCGATCAAGGCACTCCGTTACACCCCCTCAGGTGCATTTGGATCATGCCGGTACAAATTGAAGAGTCTTGAGCAGAACCGTCGCGAGTATGAGCGTCTGATCTCAGTATTCAAGGCTCATGATATCGGGTACTTCTTTTATAATGGGGGTGGAGATTCTGCTGATACCTGCCTCAAAGTATCTCAACTGTCAGAGACGCTAGGATATCCAATCCAGGCGATTCATGTCCCAAAGACCGTTGATAATGATCTCCCCATTACCGATTGCTGTCCCGGATTTGGTTCTGTTGCAAAGTATATTGCTGTCTCCACACGCGAAGCGAGTTTCGACGTTGCCAGCATGTCAAAAACATCGACCAAGGTATTCGTTCTGGAAGTGATGGGACGTCATGCAGGATGGATTGCTGCTGCAGGCGGACTGGCATCGAGCACGAATTGCGAGATCCCAATCGTCATTCTCTTTCCAGAGATCGCATTTGATCAAGTAAAATTTCTGGCTAAGGTGAAGAGCTATGTCAAGAAGTTTGGATACTGCTCGGTGGTCGTGTCCGAGGGCGTAAAAGGTCCGGATGGTAACTTTCTCTCAGATCAAGGTCTGAGAGATGCATTCGGTCATGCCCAACTGGGGGGTGTTGCACCGGTTGTAGCAAACATCATCAAGGACGGACTGGGTCTTAAGTATCACTGGGGTGTGGCCGATTATCTGCAACGTGCTGCACGTCATATCGCATCCAGGACTGACGTTGAACAGGCCTATGCAATGGGCAAGGCTGCAGTGGAGTTTGCGATTAAGGGTCACAATGCAGTCATGCCCACGATCGATCGATTGTCCAGCCGTCCTTATAAGTGGAAGGTGGGTATGGCTCAGCTCTCACATGTCGCCAATGTGGAAAAGATGATGCCCAGCAACTTCATCACTAAGGATGGATTTGGAATTACCGAGAAGTGTCGTGAATACTTGACCCCGCTCATTAAGGGTGAGGACTACCCTCCCTACCGGGATGGATTGCCTAATTATGTGCGATTGAAGAATGTTGCGGTCAAGAAGAAGCTGGGAAATTTCAAGATTTAAGCATCACCGAGTTACTTTTATAAATAATCTGTTATACGGAATGATTGGGCCGAAATTTCGTATGCATTCTCAGACGGTCTGAACTTCATTGGAGATTTAAATGGGTAATGGTCTAATCATCGCAATCGTCTGCTCGATGGCCGCGCTTCTGTATGGAGCATTTTCGATTAAATGGATTCTAAGCTTATCTCCTGGCAATGAGCGCATGCGCGAGATCGCGACTGCGATTCAGGAAGGTGCTTCGGCTTATCTGAACCGCCAATACACCACCATCAGTATCGTGGGTGTGATCCTCTTGGTGGCCATTTTTGTAGCACTCGGGATGAAGACCGCGGTCGGTTTCGCGCTCGGCGCATTCCTGTCCGGGATTGCTGGCTATATCGGCATGAATGTCTCGGTCCGTGCCAATGTACGAACCGCAGAAGCCGCCAGAGATGGTCTTAATGCGGCACTTGATGTTGCATTCAAGGGTGGAGCCATCACCGGAATGCTGGTGGTCGGTCTCGGACTTCTGGGAGTTGCGGGTTACTACGCCGTCCTGACCGTAGGTATGGGGACCAGTGCATCAGATGCGACCCATGCATTGGTCGGCCTAGCATTTGGTAGCTCACTGATTTCAATTTTTGCGCGTCTTGGGGGGGGGATCTTCACCAAGGGTGCAGACGTGGGCGCGGATTTGGTCGGGAAGGTTGAGGCCGGAATTCCTGAGGATGACCCACGCAATCCTGCGGTGATCGCAGACAATGTGGGCGATAACGTGGGTGACTGTGCCGGGATGGCAGCAGATCTGTTTGAGACCTATGCAGTGACCATCATCGCGACCATGCTTCTCGGAGGACTTCTGATCACAGACCCTGTCGTCGGTGCCAATGCGGTGATCTACCCACTGGTGCTGGGCGGTTTTTCTATCATTGCATCCATCATCGGTTGTTACTTTGTGAAGGCCCGTGAGGGTGGCAAGGTCATGAATGCGCTCTACCGTGGACTGGCCGTTGCAGGGATACTGGCAGCGATCGTCTACTACCCCATCACGACCACGATGCTGGGTGATGGGGTCGTCATTGATGGCAAGAATATCTCAGCGATGAACTTGTACCTGGCCGGACTGGTTGGACTGGTACTGACCGCCGCCATGGTATGGATCACAGAGTATTACACCTCTACCGAGTATGGTCCTGTTCAGCATATCGCTGAGGCATCCAGTACCGGGCACGGTACCAACGTGATCGCAGGATTGGGCGTTTCCATGAAATCAACCGCCGCTCCTGTGTTGGTGGTCTGTCTTTCAATCTGGTGCGCTCAAGAGCTTGCTGGTCTTTACGGGATCGCGATCGCAGCAACATCGATGCTATCAATGGCAGGGATCATTGTTGCACTGGACGCTTACGGCCCGATTACCGATAACGCGGGCGGTATCGCTGAAATGGCTGGACTACCGAAAGAGATTCGCGATATTACCGACCCTCTGGATGCGGTCGGCAATACCACCAAGGCTGTCACCAAGGGATATGCAATCGGTTCAGCAGGCCTGGCAGCGCTGGTACTATTTGCAGATTACACCCACGCACTCTCAGGTGCAGGCAAGATGCTGACCTTCGATCTGTCGGATCATATGGTCATCATCGGTTTATTCATCGGTGGTATGGTCCCCTACCTATTCGGCGCAATGGCGATGGAAGCGGTCGGCCGCGCTGCAGGATCTGTAGTGGTTGAAGTACGTCGTCAGTTCAAAGAGATACCAGGGATTATGGAGGGTACTGCCAAGCCAGATTATTCCAGAGCTGTGGATATGGTTACTAAGGCCGCCATCAAGGAGATGGTTGTTCCTTCACTTATGCCGGTTGCGGTACCGGTCGCGGTGGGTCTGCTGCTTGGACCGGTCGCACT
>CANIWY010000088.1 GCA_947471695.1 Nitrosomonadaceae bacterium | reverse complement strand
TTACCCGGAAATGGCTACCACGGGCCACTGGCTTCATCCCACACGCAGAATATTTTTCAAGCACTCCTTGCCCTGATTCGAAAAATAGTGTGCAATGCGGGTATGGTTGAAAATAAAAAATATGAACTCAATGTGACGGTTAACACCACCTATCTTCCAGAACAATCGGATGAAGTCTCTGACCGTTATGTATTCGCCTATACCATCACCATCGCCAATACCGGGTCAGTCGCAGCACAACTCATCAGCCGCCACTGGATCATCGCGGATGGCGGCGGAAGTGTTCAGGAAGTACGTGGGCTCGGTGTAGTGGGGGAGCAACCGCTATTGAAGCCTGGTGACAGCTTTGAATACACCAGCGGCACCGCAATCTCGACCCCAATGGGTTCAATGAAAGGTAGTTATCAGATGGTGGCCGAAGATGGGCTCCACTTCGATGCAGCCATTCCAGAATTCATTCTAAGTGCACCTCGAATATTGCACTGAAAAAACCGTACGTATTTTTTCAGCCTCTCCAACTAACCGTACTTCTTTCTGCCAAATCGTCGGCGTCGATGGGCCTGTCTTGCCTCGGCCTCGCTCAATGGCCCCGGCTTCTTGCCAGCATAGGGATTACTACTCGACCTGAACTCAACACGCAGTGGCGTGCCCTCAAGATGATAGACCGATCGAAAAGTATTTTCGAGGTAGCGGCGATAGGTCTCAGCAACGTGATCAAGACCGCTTCCGTGGATTACGATCAGCGGCGGATTAGAGCCCCCTTGATGGGCATAACGCAATTTAGGACGAGATACCCCGGTATGTGCAGGCGCTTGTTTTTCTACCGCTGCCAATAGCGTACGCGTGAGTTTAGGTGTAGGCAGCTTTGCCATCGCAGCTGCATACGCTGTATCGACTGACGGCAACAATCCCTTCATACCGCTACCCTGTAATGCAGAGATATACTGAGGCTTAGAAAAACTCAGGAGAAAAGCAAGTTTTCGGGCAATCTCACGCTTAATGTTATCTCGTTGATACTCGTCCAGCCCGTCCCACTTATTTACTACCAAGACCAGCGCACGCCCCGCCTCCAGAATAAATCCAGCAATATGCGCATCCTGGTCAGAGATCTCGTTGCTCGCGTCTAACACTAGCACAACCACATTAGCATCTTCCACTGCCTGTAAAGTCTTCACCACCGAGAATTTCTCAATGACCTCCTGCACCTTTCCGCGACGTCTCAGACCGGCTGTATCGATCAGAGTATACTGCCGACCGTTGCTCTCAAAATCGATATAGATACTATCCCGAGTTGTACCCGGCTGATCAAAGGCTATCACGCGCTCCTCTCCGAGCAGTGTATTCACCAGCGTCGATTTCCCCACGTTTGGACGCCCCACGATCGCTATCTTGGGATGCTTATCTTTTTCCTCTTCACCTTCCTGTTCGGGGAAATCTGCCAGCGCCAGATCTATCAGCTCATTCACATTGTCGCCATGTACGGCGGAAACGGCACAGGGCTCACCCAATCCCAATTCGTGAAATTCAGCGGTGACGACAGAGGTCGCCATTCCCTCGGTCTTATTAACGACCAGTAAAATTTTGCGACCAGTCTTCCGCAACTGCTCGGCGATTATCTTGTCATGTGCTGCCAATCCTTGTCTGCCATCAACAATAAACAGCACGATATCAGCCTCATCAACCGCCTGTAGAGTTTGCCTGGCCATTTCATGCAGGATCCCATCCTTAGCAGCCGGCTCAAAACCGCCGGTATCTACCACTAGATGCGGTTTATCGCCCAACCTTCCATGACCATAATGACGGTCTCGCGTCAGGCCTGGGATATCTGCAACGATGGCATCTCGACTGCGGGTCAATCGGTTGAAGAGTGTTGACTTGCCGACATTTGGCCGTCCAACTAGAACGATGGTGGGCTTCATAGATGCACTTGGCTACTGTATCGAGTACGCATAAAGTCCGCCCTTCCGAGTCTGCACCACAATCCCATTTGGAAGGTGCTCTGGATGAGCAAAGATTGAACTCTCATCGGTCGCTGCGCGAAGAGTAATTGCGCCGTCATCAATCCTGAAGAAGTTAACATATCCCTGAGAGTCACCCACCACCACACGCCCCCCCCGAACGGCTGGGGTCGTTAGTCTGAGGCCGTTAAGTATCTCCTGCCTCCATGAGGTGGTCCCATTACTCTTTGTGTAAGCGATCACCGTACCACGGGCCTCGCTCATGTAAATATAGGTATCATCCATGGCGAGTCCGGCACTGCTGGATGCATCCCTCGCCCAGATTTGATTGCCATTATTGAGCTCAAAGCACGCGATACGCCCCTGATAGGCTACAGCACAGATCTGCCAGTCATCAGCCACCGGCAGGCTAGTGATATCGGTGATACGCTCGAGTTCAGTTGTTCCCCGCGGACGAGATACGGTCGCCTCCCACTTTACATTGCCGTCCAGTAGATTTAATGCCACCAGTTTACCGCCAGCAAATCCAGCAAATACCACGTCACGTTTAATCAGTACACGACTGGAATTCCTCACAGTCAGTGCCGGGGTAGCACCCTGGTACATCCACTTACGCTTACCGTTACTCGCATCCAACCCAAAGATTCTGCCGTCACCCGTACGAACAACAACAACCCCACTATCCACTTGGGGCGGGCCCAGTACTTCGCTGGAGATTTGCGCCGTCCACAGCGATTTCCCCGTCTCATCAAATGCTAGCACCTCACCCTTGAAGGAGCCGACCAGTACCATTCCCTCACCCACACCCACCCCACCAGAGAGCATATTCTGAGTATCCTTGATCCAGACCTGCTTACCGGTACTGGGGTCGAGCCGCATCAGTCGACCCTGTGAGTTCGATACATAAACCGCATCATTTGCAAATGCCGGCGAAAGAACTGCCACCATATTCTCTTCAGCAATACTGCTTTGCCACAGTGGTTGCGGCGCCGCGACCAACTCCAGACGGGCGGTCTGCTCAGCGGTGATCTCGGGTTCCTTCTTTTTAAATAGATCTACAACGGGCGACACATCGAGATCCGCAACACTCGCAACTCTTTCAACGAAACTGGCGCAGCCTGAAATCGCCAGGCTCAACATCAGCAGAAGGAGGTGACGCGAAATGTTATCGGTATTCGTTGTTGCGGATCTTCTCACGGAAGCTACTTGGTCTCTGCCAAGGCATCAAACTTCATCTGAATGATATTGTGATAAGCACTCTCTGCATTGGTTCTGTCGAGCGCCACTTGATAGGCTATACGAGCTTCAGACGTTTTACCTGAGGCGGTAAGGATATCCCCCTTGCGGTCCGCATAGAGGCTGCCAAAGGATTCACTATGCGTGCTCTCCACTAATTTAAATGCTTCGTCATACTTTTTCTCGTCCAACAACAGACCCGCTAGTCGCAGCCGTACCAAATCCTTCAGCTCATTCTCCTTGGTATGGTCCATCGCCCATTGCAATCGAGTTCTAGCGGCTTGCTTATCTCCTGCCTCAAGACTCGCGCGCGCGGAGACCATTGCAGCACGCGGAGCATAGCCACTCCTGGGAAACCCTTCTATCAGCAAGTGAGCTGCATCAGAAATCTTCTTTGGGTCACCGCTTTCATCGATCTGTTGCAGCGAAGCATACAGTTCAGCGGCCTGTTCAACCTGCTGTTTCTGGTATCGATTCCACACCTGCGTTCCGACAACACCAGCGACAAATGTTGCCACTACCACGATCACCACTGTTCCGTACATCTCCCACCAAGACTTAAGTCCGTCTATCTTTTCCTGTTCTTCCAGATCATATGTCGCCATTTAACTTCCCGAATAAATTTAAGTACGTCTTTTATTTAAATCCGCTTAAGCAGACTCACCGATTCCGTCAATCCAACTCTAACCTGCTCTACCGCCTCACGTAATGGCTTGATGGTGATCTCTGTAGCATTCGCCTCATCATCCCCAATAATAACTGCAAAACGTGCAC
>CANIWY010000087.1 GCA_947471695.1 Nitrosomonadaceae bacterium | reverse complement strand
CGCATACCGTTTGACGCGATCAACAACACCTCGAGGGACTTCTTTCTCGACGATTGCGCGACCGATATCAATAAGACGTCCGTACTGGACCCCGGAGGGGCAGGCCGTCTCACAGGCGCGGCAGGTGAGACAACGATCAAGATGGAGCTGGGTCTTCTGAGTAACGGGATGACCCTCCATCACCTGCTTCATCAAGTAAATTCGACCGCGAGGACTGTCTAGCTCATCACCAAGCAATTGATAGGTCGGGCAGGTGGCCAAGCAGAAGCCGCAATGCACACAGGACCGTAAGATCGACTCTGCCTCCTGTCCCTCGGGAGAGTTCTTGATAAAGTCAGCGAGATTGGTTTGCATACTCTTATAGCTCCGGAAACAGCCGACCGGGATTGAGTATCCGCAACGGATCAAACTTTTCTTTGAGACGACGGTGGATCAGCATCATCTCAGGTGAAAGAGGGTGGAACGCTTCCGTAGTTGGTGTGCATCCGCGAAATAAGGTGGCATGACCCCCAGCAGCCTTTGCCGCCTTGCGGACCTCTTCATGAGCTAACTCTGGACCGGTGTTGAGCCAGCGCAATGCCCCCCCCCACTCGGTTAATTGTGGGCCAGGTAAGGAGAGAGGGGGAGTGGTTGGTTTTATAGAGAGCCTCCATAGGGTTCGTTCAGACTGAAAGAAGGGGTGGGTCTGATCACGCACAGACCGCCAAAAGGCGTCCCCCTCTTCCAGCCTGTCACCGCCCAGTTTAAGATGGGCAGCTCGTACCGCGGGTTCAGCGCCAGAAAGACGGAGTGTCAGAAGATTGTTGTGAAAACAAGTCGCAGAGATCGGCAGCGGCTTGCCGGCCCAATGGCTCATTCGTTCGATTGCGTCAGACTCATTCATCTGAAGAGTGACCGTCATCTCGACAGGTGGACGTGGCAATACCTTGAGAGAGATCTCGAGCAGCAGTCCCAGCGTCCCCATCGATCCGACCATTAGCCGTGAGACATCGTAACCGGCAACATTCTTCATCACTTGACCGCCAAAATGCAGATCATCCCCCCTTCCATCCATCATACGAACGCCTAAGACAAAATCTCGGACCGAACCTGCCGATGCTCTCCTCGGACCCGATAGCCCGGCAGCAACACATCCACCGATGGTAGAGGATTCGGTAAAGTGAGGAGGATCAAAGGCCAGTATCTGCCGGTGTGCAAGGAGTTCAGACTCGAGATCAATGAGGCGGGTGCCTGCACGAGCGGTCACGACCAGCTCAGTCGGCTCATAAGAGACGATCCCGTGATAAGGGCGGGCATCAAGTAGATTGTTATCTCGAGCGGGAATGCCGTTGCCATAGAAGTCCTTGCTGTCTCCCCCCCGTATCCATAACGGACTCTCAGGACGAGTGGCACGAATGGTGCTGGCAAATTGATCAATTACATCTTGCATAAAAGGGTTTAGAGCGAGAGTGAACTAAATTAATCGGCCGGTTAAAATCTCGGCAACTCCGGAAATTTCTCTTCGCCACGGTGGACATGCATTGCACCATGCTCAGCACAACGACGAAGTGTCGGGATCGCCTTTCCGGGATTGAGCAGGCCCGATGGATCAAAGGCCGCCTTGACCGAATGAAAAATTTCGAGCTCAGAGTGTGTGAATTGTGAGCACATCTGGTTAATCTTCTCGATTCCGACCCCATGCTCACCGGTAATAGTTCCACCGACGGCGATACACATCTCGAGTATCTTCGCGCCAAACTCCTCGGTCTTTTGAAGCTCGCCCGGCTGATTGGCATCGTACAGAATCAGGGGGTGAAGGTTGCCGTCACCGGCATGAAATACATTCATGCACCGGAGTCCATACTCCGATGAGAGTCTCTCAATACCCGTCAGAACAAAGGCTAAATTCTTACGTGGGATGGTTCCATCCATACAGTAGTAGTCCGGTGAGACGCGGCCCGCTGCCGGGAATGCGGCCTTACGGCCGGCCCAGAATCTAAGACGCTCAGACTCATCACGGGAGGTCTTGATCTCGATTGCGCCGCTCTGACGCATGATCTCACCCATCCGGAGGACTTCATCAGCAACCTCCTCAACCGTACCATCGGACTCGCACAACAGGATCGCAGCTGCATCCAGGTTGTAGCCGGCATGGACATACTCCTCAACAGCACGTGTAGTGATCCTGTCCATCATCTCCATCCCAGCGGGGATGATGCCCGCACCGATCACATTGGCTACTGCATCACCGGCCTTGCGGATATCATCAAAAGCAGCCATGACAACTTGGGCCTTCTCAGCACTGGGGGTGAGTTTAACGACAATCTCGGTCACGATGCCGAGCATCCCCTCACTGCCGGTCATGATCGCGAGCAGGTCATAACCCGCGGCGTCCAGACCAGAGCCCCCGATCTCGAGGACTTCGCCAGACAGGGTGACTACACGTAGCTCGAGAATATTATGAACAGTGAGTCCATACTTCAGACAGTGAACCCCACCCGAATTCTCGGCCACATTGCCACCGATCGAACATGCGATCTGAGAGGATGGGTCGGGTGCGTAATATAACCCGTACGGTGCAGCAGCCTCGCTGATCGAGAGGTTACGAACACCCGGCTGTACGCGCGCGGTGCGAGATGCCGGGTCGAGATCGAGTATTTTCTTTAACTTGGCAAGTGATAGTAAGACCCCCGATTCATGCGGGAGCGCGCCACCGGATAGACCGGTCCCGGCCCCGCGAGGAACGACGGGAGTCTTCGTTCGGTGACAGATCTGCAAGATCCTGATGACCTCATCCTCAGTCTGAGGGAGGACCACGATCATGGGGGTCTGTCGGTATGCAGACAGACCATCGCACTCATAAGGTCTTAGGTCCTCGCCCTCATAGAGCACCGATTCAGCCGGTAGAAAGGCGCTTAGTTCAGAGACAAGTTCGTGTGGGTGCATGAATTGGAGGGGTTATTGAATCTTGTGATTGGCCAGTCTTTCTAATGAACAGACCAACGATGAGCTATCCATCTTTCCACCGCCTGTCGCAATACAATCATTCAGCAGTTCTTGGGTGGCCGCCGTATTGGGGAGGTTGATCCCAAGCGCATTCGCACCGGAGAGCGCAATCGATAAGTCCTTTTGATGCAGATCGACACGAAATCCAGGATCGAATGCTCGTTTAATCATACGCTCACCATGAACCTCGAGAACGCGCGAGGAGGCAAATCCCCCCAATAAGGACTGACGTACTTTGGAGGGGTCAACCCCAGCCTTGGAAGCAAATAAGAGCGCCTCACCCACCGCCTCGATCGTGAGTGCAACAATGATCTGATTGGCAATCTTACAGGTCTGGCCTGCACCATTGGTCCCGATCAGGGTGATGATCTTCCCCATTAATTTGAACATCGGATCCAATCTCTCGAGCACCGATTCCGTCGCGCCGACCATGATGGTGAGTGTTGCATCCCTCGCACCGACCTCTCCACCCGATACCGGTGCATCCGCATAATCACAGCCAAGATGGTTGATGCGACTAGCGAACTCTCGGGACTGGATGGGTGAGATGGAGCTCATGTCGACCACGGTCTTGCCAGGGGTTAATGCCTCTGCGACACCGTCGGGTCCAAATAATACGGCCTCCACATCAGGCGTATCGGGGAGCATGGTGATGATGATGTCGGAATTTTGTGAGACCTCCCTGGGGGACCCACAGGGGATGCCCCCTTGTTTTAGCAAGTCTTCGGGTACGCCGCTACGGGAATGTAAGAATAAGGTATGGCCACCCCTGATAAGATTCCCCGCCATGGGCCTGCCCATGACGCCGAGTCCGATGAAACCGATCATTGCCATGCGTGAACTCTCTATGAAAAATCTGATGGATGCATTTTAACGGTAAGTTTTATTCGGCGGGATGAAAATCTTGGTCGATCAGTTATGGATAGGCTGTCGAGGATTGATTTCCGTTCGGTGTTATGAGCGGGCCGTGCAATTTTAGCCAAAATAAAAGCAAAATAACTTATCATTCATTGGTTCAATATTGATG
>CANIWY010000086.1 GCA_947471695.1 Nitrosomonadaceae bacterium | reverse complement strand
TCTTCTACTACTGTCCTACAGCGGCCCAATTTCTCCACCGTACCTTCATACTGTTAATTCTAGTTATGGGTCTAGTGCAAACAAGACTATACACATTACAGCGGCTAGCCTAGCCGATAAATCTTATCCTCGTCAAGCTATTTGTCGTGCATTCCTCTTGCTGAAGATGCCCTAAAAATGATATGACTGCCGGCTTTTGAACGGCTCGATTTATGCCTTGCAACCTTTCCATCTCAACCATCAAAATAATTCACAAGGCTAACTTGATGAATAAAAACTACTTGCCCTCATGACATCAAGAGCTAACTCACGCTTTTTATATCGATAGATAAAAGTTTTTCTTGAGATCTATCCCTTCCAACCCGCCCTTTTAACTACGAATAATTAATTGATATAAATTTGACGGATAATGCCCCCG
Source organism: Nitrosomonadaceae bacterium (assembly GCA_947471695.1). GTDB lineage: Bacteria > Pseudomonadota > Gammaproteobacteria > Burkholderiales > Nitrosomonadaceae > VFJL01. Next base: position 3,629 of record CANIWY010000086.1, on the reverse strand, counting down.
AGCATCATTCAGCTAATTCTATTTCCCAAAAAGATCTTTTCAAAATGCCGATCATCCGCGTTGCACTCGATGTTCCCGTGGCAACCCTGTTTGACTATCTTGCGTCTGATGCAACAACGCATGATATTGGGGTCCGAGTGCAGGTCCCCTTTGGAAGAAAAATCATGACGGGGGTCATCATGGAAGTTTTGGATTCATCCCCGGTTACCCCCAGTAAACTTAAATCGGTTGCTTCTCTATTTCATGACATTCCGCCGCTACCCCTAACGCTCCTGGATCTATTCCGATTCTGCAGTGACTACTATCATCATCCTCTCGGGGAAGTAGTGATGAATTCCCTTCCGAGCAGACTGCGTAGCAGTAAACCCTTCATCCAAAAACCAACTACCCCCTTCCAGTTCCGCCTGACCGATGCAGGACGTCACGCAGATACGACATCCATCCCCGTCCGTAGCATCATCCAGCATCGTCTACTGACTCGGTTGCGAGAGACTGGGGTAATCAAACCTGAAGAAGCCAGACAGATTTCACCAAGCGCCCCAAAAGTATTACAGAAATTTCGTGAGATGGGTTGGATTGAGGAGGTTTCAATTCACTCCTCCATCGCCAAATCTATTTCCAGTCCTGTTCTTAATACTGAACAACAGACCGCCTTTGATGCGGTTGCCAATGACATTAGAAAATTTAACGTTTGGCTTCTTCATGGAATCACCGGGAGTGGGAAAACAGAGATCTATCTTCGGCTCATCACACTTCTGCTGCTACAAGGACGACAGACCCTGGTGCTGGTACCGGAAATCAGCTTAACCCCGCAATTAGAGCATATATTCCGTTCACGATTTCCCACTACATTACTGGTATGCCTGCATAGCAGACTCAGTGACTCTGAACGACTAAAGGGCTGGCTACAAGCGCAAAAAGGTGAAGCCAAGATAGTGCTCGGTACACGGTTAGCGGTATTTGCGCCGCTGCCAAAACTTGGAATGATCATTGTCGATGAGGAGCAGGATGGCTCATTCAAACAGCAGGACGGGCTCCGTTACTCGGCTCGTGATGTCTCAATCTTTCGAGCTAAACAAGAAAATGTGCCGGTCATTCTGGGTTCCGCAACACCTTCTCTTGAAAGCTATTACCACGCCACCAATGGGCGCTACCGGATGCTACGCCTGTCATCGCGCGCTGTTAAGAAAGCTGTTCTACCTGCCGTTCACTGCATTGATATCCGCTCTGCTAAGTGTATGGATGGACTATCCAAACCACTGGTCACAGCATTGGAAAAAGTCTTAGCACAAGACCAGCAGAGTCTGGTCTTTCTCAACCGTCGTGGATACGCACCAGTACTATTATGTAAATCCTGCTCATGGACGGCCAAGTGTCATCGATGCACAAGTCGCCTAGTCGTTCATTTACGTGAAAAGCAATTACGCTGCCACCACTGTGGCCATCAAGAACGCTTCCCCTCTTCCTGCCCAGATTGTGGCGACCAGGATATCGTTCCATTTGGCCAAGGGACTCAACGGGTAGAGGCTCTGCTAGCAGAGCGTTTCCCCAATGCACGGATTCTGCGCATAGACCGTGACAGCACTCGTCTTAAAAATGGATGGGAAAAGATGCTGAAAGATATCTACGAGAGACGAGTCGATATCCTTGTCGGTACGCAGATTCTTGCTAAGGGGCATGACTTTCCGAATCTATCGCTAGTTGGCATTCTAAATTCTGATGCTGCACTCTTCAGCACAGATTTTCGGGCAGCGGAACGCTTATTTGCACAACTGATGCAGGTGGCAGGTCGTGCTGGGCGAGCTGATATCCCAGGCGAGGTTCTGGTTCAAACTGAATTTCCAGATCACCCGCTGTATTACGCCTTGCGACGGCATGACTATGCCGCGCTTGCACAGACACTCCTATCAGAAAGAAAGATGGCAGGCTTTCCACCATTCGTTTATCAAGCCCTATTGCGTGCAGAAGCACCCCAGATCTCAACTGCAATGAACTTCCTCACCAGTGCGGCTGAGTTGGCAGGTTCCACCACAGGTGGAGTAGAAATTTTTGACCCAGTCCCAGCACAAATGGCACGACTCAAGGGATTGGAGCGAGCACATCTATTGGTACAATCTGGTTCACGCAAGAAATTGCAAGAATTCCTCACTTCTTGGTACACAAGAATTACCACACTTCCCATCCGCAAGGTCCGGTGGTCTTTGGATGTGGACCCGCAGGAATTCTGACGAAGCCCGCCTAACGGATCTCGGAATATAATCTCTCCATCACTTTCTCCGCTTGATTGAGATAGTCCCCGCCAAACAAGTTTAGGTGATTCAAAATGTGATAAAGATTGTAGAGATCTTTACGGATGACATAACCTAGGTCAAGTGGGTAGGCCTCCCGATAGGCCTCATAGAAGTCTGCAGGAAAGCCTCCGAACAATTCCGTCATGGCGAGATCTGCCTCACGGTCACCATAATATATCGCTGGGTCGAACACCACCGGTTGACCAGCAGAGTCAAAAGTATAGTTGCCACTCCACAGATCACCATGCAGCAGTGATGGGGCCGTCAGCGTATCCTTGAAAAAAACATCAAGTTCCGCCATCATCCGTTCACCCCATGACTGTAGCTTCCCCGTATAGCCGTTCGCCAGTGCAAGCTCTAGTTGATATCCCAGACGGTGAACCCGCCAGAATTGAATCCAGTTGGAAGAGGGTCTGTTAATTTGCGGCGTGGTGCCGATGGTATTGGCTCGCACCCACCCAAATGTTTCTGAAGAGAAACGGTGCATCGAAGCAAGGCCCCGACCCAGTGACTCAGCACTCCCTCTACCCGCATTCCCCATTTCCAAAAACTCCATCACCAACCATGAACTGGTTTCGTTTCTCCCCCAACAGATAGGAACAGGGACACGCAATGTGCGGGAATTGTAAATCTCCTGAAGACCCGCAGCCTCAGCTTCAAACATCGATAGATTATCGCTACTGTTGGTCTTAACGAAAAAACATTGGCCACTACTTTCGATCCGGTATCCTTGGCTGATGCAGCCACCACCAATGTTTGCAACTTTCTGAACGGCAAAAGGGATGCCCGTGGAGGCCGAGATCTGTGAAGCAATATCCGACCATGACAGCATGGTAAGTTACCGGATTACTAAGTGGAGCCTTAGGATAGCTTCCTCCTGCACCGTCTAATCGCGATCCGCACCTGACTCGGGGCGGTCCCACCGGCATGGTTACGACTCTTCAATGAGCCTTCTAGGGTGAGTACTGAATAGATGTCTTGCTTGATCTTCGGGGAAAACTTTCTTAATTCAGTCAAAGTAAGCCCGCTCAAGTCACAATTCTTTTTCTCGGCAAAACGGACTGCCTGCGCGACCGCCTCATGAGCATCACGGAATGGCAATCCTTTTTTCGTCAGGTAGTCGGCTAAGTCGGTTGCGGTGGCATAACCCTTCATCGCAGCAGACCGCATCGCCTCCAGATTAACGCGGATGCCAGTCATCATATCGGCATAAATACGTAGCGTATCCGTAAGCGTATCCACAGTATCAAATAGGGGTTCTTTATCTTCCTGATTGTCCTTGTTATATGCGAGTGGCTGGGCCTTCATCAGCGTCAGCAAGGCGACCAGATGGCCATT
>CANIWY010000085.1 GCA_947471695.1 Nitrosomonadaceae bacterium | reverse complement strand
TGAGGAACCAGCATGGGGGAGGTAAGATTAATGCGTACTGAACCGTTACATTGTAGCATCAGGCCTTGCTGGAGCCTGTCAATGTGCGACAAGAATGGCTTGGCGCTATCACATCCAGACTACATTCAGTCTGCGGCACCCTCTTCACCCTCCGAGGAGAATTTATTCAGACCCCTAACCCCCTTCAGTCTGATATGGTAGAGGCATGCTGTGCAAACAGATTCTTGTCTGGTCACCTCTTTCGCATGAACCTTATCCATGCTTAGCTCTCTTGAGCTTGTCCTAGTCCTACTTGCCACCGCTGTGATGGCGGTTGTCGCCTTTCGTTTACTGCACCTGCCACCCATACTGGGTTACCTACTTACAGGAATCGCTATTGGTCCGCATGCATTGGGCTGGATACCGGAAGCATCAGAAGCCCTCCACCTGGCAGAGTTCGGCGTTGTGTTTCTGATGTTTAGCATCGGCCTCGAATTCAGTCTGCCCAAACTTGTCACCATGAAGAGCATCGTGTTTGGGTTTGGAGCAGCTCAAGTCGGCTTCACCATGTTAACCGTCATGGCCGCAACCTTCATGCTGGGACTAGACTGGCGAGTGGGGCTTGCTTTGGGGGGCGTATTAGCGATGTCTTCCACCGCTATTGTCAGCAAGATGCTGTCTGAACGGCAGGAGCTTAACTCCCCTCACGCGCGGCAGATTATCGGTGTGCTCCTATTCCAAGACCTGGCAGTTGTACCGCTTCTGATCATGATTCCAGCTCTGGCCAGCACAGTTGACAGTGGTGGTGACAATCTCGCCATGACCCTCGGTATTGCCTTGCTTAAAGCAGTAACGGCGCTTGCGCTTATTTTATTTTTTGGACAACGACTGATGCGCCCCTGGTTTCATCTGGTAGCTCGGCAGAAATCCTCAGAGCTGTTTGTATTGAATGTTCTGACGATTACTCTGGGGCTCGCCTGGTTTACGGATATTGCCGGACTGTCACTCGCGTTGGGGGCATTTCTTGCGGGCATGCTCATTTCAGAAACTGAGTACCGGTATCAGGTCGAAGATGACATCAAACCATTCAAAGATATATTACTGGGCCTGTTTTTTGTGACAATCGGTATGCTATTGGACGTTCAGGTCGTCATGCAGAATTTCTTGTGGGTTATGATCCTACTGCTAGCACTGATAGCTCTGAAGGCTGCATTGATCGCGGGACTGTCACGATTATTCTCAGCTGATTCTGGCATGGCTGTTCGCACCGGTCTGAATCTAGCCCAAGCGGGAGAATTCGGTTTTGTCCTGCTGGCGGAGGCCGGCGCACTCAGACTGATCGATAACCCAACCATGCAACCAGTACTAGCGGCGATGGTACTATCTATGCTCGCTGCACCCTTCATTATCAAACGCAGTGAACATATGGCGAGGCGTTTCTCCGCTGCCGAGTGGATGAACCGGGCTCTCCAACTGACCACTATCGCCGCACAAACCATGAAAGAAGAGAATCACGTCATTCTCTGTGGCTACGGACGTAGCGGGCAGAACTTATCCCGCCTACTGGAAAGAGAATCGATCCCCTTCATCGCATTAGATCTCGACCCTCAACGCATTCAAGAGGCAAGAGCCGCAGGTGAAGCGGTGGTATACGGCGACGCGGCTAAGCGCGAGGTGCTGATTGCTGCAGGATTGATGCGTGCCAAGGTGCTGGTGGTGAGTTATTCCGATACCGCTTCTGCGCTCAGAATCCTAAGCCATGTACGAGCACTGCGCCCCGAGTTGCCGGTGGTGGTCCGTACACTGGACGATACCGATATCGATCGACTAAAAGAAGCAGGAGCAGCGGAGGTTGTAGCAGAGATTATGGAGAGCAGTCTGATGCTTGCATCCCATGCACTGATGCTGTTCGGCCTGCCGCTCAACCGTGTAATGGATCGTATCCGAGAAACACGTGAGCAACGGTACAGCCTCTTCCGCGGATTCTTTCATGGCGTTACTGACGAGGGTGGGGCAATCGAAGAACAAATGCAGCCGCGCCTACATACCGTTCTGATCACCTCCGGATCGGCCGCAATTGGTATGACTCTCGGGGAGTTAGATCTGGGCGGTCTGTTGGTAGACGTCACTGCAGTGCGCAGGCGCAATACACGAGAACTATTGCCCAGTAACGAGACACAACTGGAAATCGGCGATGCGCTGGTATTACGAGGCACTCAGGAGAGCCTAGCAGCAGCGGAGATCAGGTTGATGCAGGGGTAAAAAGGGGCCGCACGGTATGCCTTGTCTTGACCCCTGCTGCTGGAGTATAGTTACCACTCTGCCATTTACCTCCAAGCGGAAGAGCGCGTCAGTTTCTACGACGACGCCGAAGGCGCAACCTCCCGGAATCGCTCAGGCAGAGATTAGGTCAGTCCTGATCCTTAAAAACCGCTTGCGACAGGCAATGTGGAGAGCGCTTGGCATTTAGCCAGGCCCCCGAAGGGGCACACGGAACAAAGTTCTGTAATCTCTCAGGTAAATAGGACAGAGGGGTGAGGTCATGTAACATGACTTCACTTTTTTAATTCCAGGATAATGATCTGTGCTGAAAACAACACCCCTTAACCAGACCCACCGAGATCAGAACGCCAAGATGGTCGACTTTGGCGGTTGGGATATGCCGCTACATTATGGCTCGCAACTTGATGAGCACCATAAGGTTCGTAGTGCTGCTGGCATGTTCGACGTGTCGCATATGCTGGCAGTCGATATCAAGGGCGATAGCGTGCGCCCTTTCCTGCGCCAATTGCTTGCCAATAATGTGGATAAGCTGACGCAATCGGGCAAGGCTCTCTACTCCTGCATGCTGAGCCCACAAGGTGGAGTAATTGATGACCTGATTACTTATTATCTGACTGAGTCTTGGTTCCGAATCGTAGTGAATGCCGGTACTGCTGACAAGGATATCGCGTGGATACAGGCACGGCGTGATGATCTTGCTCCTGACTTAGAGATCACTCCTCGCCGTGATTTAGCCATGGTTGCGGTGCAGGGGCCTAATGCCCGCGCCAAGGTCTGGCAAGTCATTGCGGGCTCTCAAAAAGCAACTGAAGACCTGAAGTTGTTCCAGGCGACCACATACGATCAATACTTTATCGCGCGAACTGGCTACACCGGTGAGGATGGTTTTGAGATCCTACTGCCCGCCGCTGACGCCCCCAGTTTTTGGAATGCGCTCTGTGCTGCTGGTGTCGCCCCTGCTGGACTCGGAGCACGCGATACCTTGAGACTTGAGGCCGGCATGAATCTTTACGGCCAGGATATGGATGAAACCACCAATCCACTCGAATCTGGATTGGCCTGGACGATAGACTTGAAGAGCGAACGTGACTTCATCGGCAAGCAGGCCTTGCTAGAAAACCCAGCAAGGCAGCAATTAATCGGCCTGTTGCTACTTGACCGAGGCGTGTTACGTAGCCACCAAAAGATCGTCACGCAGTATGATAATAAAGAGGGCGAAATTACCAGCGGTGGATTCTCACCAACACTCAACCTATCCATCGCACTGGCACGATTACCATCAGAGGTGTCCCCTGGAGATGAAGTGCAGGTGGTGGTTCGCGACAAGATGCTACGAGCAAAAGTCGTGAAGTACCCATTCGTACGAAATGGCAAGAGCTTGATCTGAAGAACAGAACAATATTATTTAATCCCGGAGCGAAGACATGGATATCCCAACCAACCTAAAATACACCAAATCCCACGAGTGGGTAAGACTTGAGGATGACGGCACTGCAACGATCGGAATTACCCAACATGCACAGGAATTGCTGGGGGATATGGTGTTTGCAGAAATTCCTAAGGTGGGACGCAATCTCAAGCAGGGAGAAGAGTGCGCAGTGGTCGAGTCCGTTAAGGCCGCCGCTGATGTGTATGCACCCATCTCGGGTGAAGTGATCTCGATTAATACTGAACTTGAGTCTGCGCCTGAAAAAATAAATCAGGATGCCTATGCGGCTTGGCTCTTCAAAGTTAAGCCAACCAACACCTCCGATCTGAGTGGCCTAATGGATGCCGGAAGCTACCAGAAGGTACTTGAGAGCGAAGCACACTGATAATGTCTGATTAGATGCAAGCG
>CANIWY010000084.1 GCA_947471695.1 Nitrosomonadaceae bacterium | reverse complement strand
CTTATTGTCGGTGAGATGGTCCTGCATAGGCAACTCCGTCAAACTTGATCAAACATAAGTTAGCCAGTCGGCATGATTCTTATCTTTGCCGCTGACACAGTCAAAAAACATAGCTTGTAGCTTAGTGGTAATCGGGCCACGCTTTCCGTCACCAATAGTTCGGTGATCAAGCTCACGGATCGGCGTGACTTCTGCTGCTGTCCCAGTAAAGAATGCCTCCTCGGCACAATAGACTTCATCCCGGGTGATACGCTTTTCAATCACAGAAAGACCAATCTCTCCGGCAAGTTCAATAATTGAGGCGCGGGTGATGCCCTCCAGACAGGACGTCATGTCTGGGGTATAGAGCTTTCCATGCTTGATGATGAAAATATTTTCACCGGAACCTTCAGCCACATAACCGTCCACATCCAGTAACAATGCCTCATCGTAACCATCATGGGCCGCCTCTTGGTGAGCTAAGATTGAGTTGGCATACGTGGTAACCGATTTAGCCCGGCACATGTTCACATTGACATGATGGCGCGAGAAAGATGAAGTCTTGACACGAATACCTTTCTCTATTCCGTCCACACCGAGATAGGCACCCCAAGGCCAAGCAGCGACCGCCACATGTACTGTGAGTGTCTTGGCGGAGATACCCATCGCTTCAGAGCCGTAGAAAGCAATCGGGCGGATGTAGCATGACTCTAACTTATTCTGTTTAACCACCTCGCATTGGGCCTGAATCAGGGTGGCCTTGTCATAAGGCATCTTCATCATAAAGATGTGAGCCGAATTGAATAGTCGATCTGTATGCTCTTGAAGTCTGAAGATTGCGGGGCCTTTGTCAGTCTGGTATGCGCGCACACCTTCAAACACGCCCATTCCATAGTGCAGCGTATGCGTGAGTACATGGGTCGTAGCATCACGCCATGGAACCATCTTCCCATCGTTCCAGATCACGCCATCGCGGTCAGCCATTGACATACAGGGACTCCCACAGAGATTCGAAAGACTTCATTTTAACGTATTTTCCAAGGAAGAATTATAACAGAGCAGTAAGTCATTCTTTCTAGACACCGAATATCTCTTCCCATAATCCCAATACCGCCGCACGGGCATCGCTTAACTCATCCGCATCAACACGCGCAAACTTCTGTAGCTTGTCAGACATTGATGCTGCACCTGTCGATACTAAGTCTCCACTCAGCCTGAGACGGTGCTGCACCCTCCTGAATTCACGATAAGCATTGAGCACTTGCTCAGCGAGCTGTACAGGAATGAGATCTAATTTTCCTGCAAGTTTTAACAGCGCAATGTTACCAATATTGGCCGTCAATTCCGGATGTTCACAGGCATGGCCAAGTACAAGATACTGCACCATAAACTCAACATCAATAATGCCGCCACGGTCATGCTTAATATCAAATAACCCGCTGGAGTTAGGATGAGTATCTAGCATTTTCTGACGCATTAAAAGAACCTCATGCTTCAGATTTTCCAGGTCACGTCGTTGGCAAAGAACCTCCTTACGGAGGCTCTCAAAAGCCTCTCCTACATGACAATCACCCACTACGAAGCGAGCCCGTGTCAGCGCCTGATGTTCCCACATCCAAGCCTGGCTCCGCTGGTATTCCTCAAAAGCTTCAATGGAACTTACTAGCAGACCACTGCTGCCATTGGGGCGAAGACGCAGATCGGCCTCATAAAGCAGCCCTGCTGAAGTGTAACTGGTAAGCCAAGAATTAATGCGCTGAGCAAGCCTAGCGTAAATCTCAGGGGCATCAGGATGGGAATCATTATATAGAAAGATAATATCAAGATCAGACGCATAGCCAAGCTCCTTCCCTCCCAGCTTACCGTAACCGATGATCGCAAAAGCAGGGTGATCCCGGTGCTTTCTCCTCAAGCCCGACCATGCTAGGTTCAATACCGTATCCAGCACTAAATCAGCGAGCTCAGTCAAATGGTCGCTCAGAGTCTCCAGCGGCAATAGCCCCTCAAGATCTCTGACCAACAACTGGAATACTTGAGCATGTTGAAAATGCCGCAGCACATCCATCTGTTGTTCAACATCATCACCGAGTTGATTGGCTTCATTTAACTGCTGTGCCAGTTCCGTCCTAACCTTGGGCCAATCGGGGATGCTATTAAGATCAGCTGGATTGAGTAATTCATCCAACAAGATCGAATGCCGGCCCAGATACTCACTCGCCCATTGGCTAGTATTTGCAAGCTTGGCTATCCGTTCCAAGGCTTGTGGAAATTCCAATAATAGGGCGAGATAGGCTGCGCGACCGCTTACACTCTCCAGTAACTGCAACATACGTTCCAGCGTGTGGTCAGCTGGCGAAAACTTGGCCGCTACTTCTATGATGGCCGGAACCAAAGAATCAACCCGCCTGCGACTGGATTCGGATAACTGTCTATAACGACCGCTACGGCGGAATTCTTGCAGACGGAATAGTACCGCTGTTGGATCAGAGAATCCTATTGCGGCCAGTTGATCAGTAGCCGCCTTGGCCTCAGATTTGTCGCCCGAGTGCTCTTGCCATAACCAAGCCAGAGTATCCCTATTTTGAGATTCTTGAGGAGCAGCAAAAACCAATTCAAAGTGACGAGTTACATTCCTACGGTGAGTATCAAGATTCTGTAAGAAAACAATATAACTTGGAGACCCCATGGAGGCTGATATCAATTCCTGATCTGCGGAAATACTCGGCAACATGTGAGTCTGTTGATCATCGAGATACTGCAACCGATGTTCCAAATTACGCAGAAAATGATAGGCATCCACTAACTCCAAAACTGTTTTATCTGGCAATTGCTTTTTCTCTCGAAGGCACTGCAGAACGGCAAGCGTTGGGCGAACCCGCAAATCAGCGTCACGACCTCCACGTACCAACTGAAATACCTGTGCGATAAATTCGATTTCGCGAATACCACCAGGTCCGAGCTTGATATCATCATGGATCTCACGGCGACTGACCTCCTTGCGGATCTGCGAGTGCAGACCACGCATAGATTCATAGGCACCAAAATCAAGATATTTCCGATATATGAATGGTCTCGCTATCTGCTGCATGAGTTTTGACTCTTCTACACTCGCCCCCGCAGCAATTATCCGGCTCTTGATCCACGCATAACGCTCCCACTCACGCCCCTGAGTGATGAGATACTTCTCCAGCATAACGAAACTCATTGCCAGTGGCCCACTATCACCATAGGGGCGCAACCTCATATCCACCCTGAACACAAATCCATCCGCCGCAATCTCATGCAGACTGGCAATCAACTTTCGACCCAATCTCGCAAAAAAATCATGGTTGGAGATACGTCTTACTCCGTCTGTTTCACCGTCTTCCGGATAAACAAAAATCAGATCCACATCCGATGAAACATTGAGCTCTCCACCACCTAGTTTGCCCATAGCAACTACCAGCATATTCTGAACCGCTCCACTCTCAGAACCCCTAGGGGAGCCGTAGCGAGCAACGTCTGATAACCAATCTTGATGACGTTCTAGCGCAAAGCTAATTGTAATTTCGGCCAGGTGGGTCATGCTTGTCATAACCTCGACAAGATCTGCCATTCTGCTTAGATCACGAACGATCAGACGCAGCATCACTCTCTTACGCAAGTCACGTAATGCCTTATTAAGTGTTACTTCGTCCGTGGCATTGCCGTAACTTACATCTAGGCTTGCCTGCATCTCTTCTTTGAGAAAAGGTAACCGAATATTTTGCAAAAGTTCAGCACGCAACCCAGGCTCACTCGTCAGTAAGCGCTGTGCATACCGGCTAAACGGCAAGACGGATTCGATTATTTCTTCAGCAGAGTGGATAGCCATGTGCATGCTTGAGAATTCGGAGTTAAAATTCTATGAAACTGGTTATACTGACGCTATCTATGCAGCCCGCCTACGCGCTTCAAATAAAGAGAAGACAACTATTCATACTAAGTCTAGGTACGATGCTGTACACCCCTATTTTGGATAATTTCGAAAAACACTATCCCTTTCCAAGACAGAGTTAAGCATACTTTCCCAGCTGTAAAACTGGAATTATTTGTTGAATTTGCCAGCCATTTTACCCCTTGTTCAGCGTAGTGGCTTCTGGTTCCAACTGCTAACGCGGAGCCTTCTGGTCACAGCGATT
>CANIWY010000083.1 GCA_947471695.1 Nitrosomonadaceae bacterium | reverse complement strand
TCAGTCCTTTCGTAGTGCAGATAATTACAGTCATATTAATCGATTCACTGATATGCACGATATCGGTGACATGCTGGTCCATAATGGTTTTGCGACGCCGGTCATGGATATGGAGTACATCACACTGACTTATGATGAGGTGATCAGTGTGATGAAGGATCTGAGAACTATTGGGGCTCGTAATGTGACTGAGGGCAGGGCGCATGGGCTCACTGGGAGAGTCAGGTGGCAGAAAATGATCGATCATTATGAGTCGCTAAGAGTCGATGGGAAGCTGCCGGCTACCTTCGAAGTGATTTATGGTCATGCCTGGAAGCCGCTCCCCCGAAAAGAGATTGGTAAGATCGTAACCAAGCATGTATCGACCGATCAGTTCCCCTTATCAGGATAGACGGGTGTCGGTAGGCTATTTCATTACCGGTACAGATACCAGCGTTGGAAAAACACTTGTGAGCTGTGCCCTGATGCATGCCCTTGCTGCGTGTGGAAAGACTGTTGTAGGAATGAAGCCGGTGGCGGCAGGTCGGGGTGATGAGAGAGAATGGACGGATGTGGAGATGCTCGCCGCATCCAGTAACGTTTCAGCGCCACGTAGTCTGATCAATCCGTATGCTTTGATTCAGCCGGTTGCGCCGCATATCGCGGCAAGAGAGATGGGGATTGAAATCGATACTGAAGTCATCCTCAGCGCTTGCCGTGGATTGCAAGATATGGCTGAGATAGTGATCGTTGAAGGGGTCGGTGGTTTTCGGGTCCCTCTCAATAGCCAGCAGGATACTGGCGATATGGCGCGGTCCATTGGCTTCCCGGTAATACTGGTGGTGGGGATGCGTCTGGGATGTTTAAACCATGCACTGCTCACCGCAGAGGCTGTTCAATCGACCGGTCTACCACTGGTAGGATGGGTGGCTAATCAGATTGATCCACAGATGCTCAATCTTGATGAGAATGTGCGTACACTGCAACAAAGACTGCCCTGTCCTCTGATAGGGGTATTGCCATTTAGGCAGGGTGCGATAGCACAAGAATTTATGAGTCTGCTGGATATTACTAGTCTCCAGCAGAGCAAGGTCGGCACCCTTCAGCATTAAGTCTCGGGTCATCAGATCAGGTTGACCAATCTGTTGTGAAATTAACTTCTGGAATTGAATTGTCTGGCGAGATTTCGGTCAAAGAGACAGTGGTATTGATCCATGGTCTGTGGGTCAGCGGCTGGGTCATGACATTGCTCGGAAGGAATTTACGTCGGTGTGGTTTTGATACCGTCATTTTCCCCTACCCCTCCATGCGAGATTCATTGTCACAAAATGCGCTATCACTGTCCCAATTTATTTCAGGTTTAGCAGCGACTCGTATCCATCTTGTGGGTCATAGCCTGGGAGGACTTTTAGCGTTGCAGATGCTGTCACAATATCTAGACTCTCGGATCGGTCGCATCATACTGATGGGGAGTCCTTACCAGGCCAGTTACCTGGCCATCAAGCTCTCACGTATTGCACCGGGGCGATGGTTGATCGGATCGAGTATGAGGCAGTGGCTGATGAGACGAGAGGATGCGCTGTTCTTCCATCACCACGAGATCGGTTCAATTGCTGGGCGTATGAGTGTAGGAATCGGTAAGTTACTCGGGGGGTTGCCGGTACCGAATGATGGTGTGGTAACAGTCGAGGAGACAAGGGTACCCTTTGCACGTGATTGGATAGTCCTCAATATTAACCATACTGGCATGCTATTTTCTAGTAAGGTTGTGCGCCAAGTCTGTGCATTTTTACGACAAGGATATTTTTTGCATCCTTCGGAGTCGGAATGAATTTACGAATCTCGCAGCAATTAAAATTAGTCATCACCGTGGGTCAGGCCATCCTCTTGGGGAGCTGTGCCAATCTTCCCTATTACGCCCAGGCGGCGGATGGTCAGATTGAAATTCTGCGAATGGCCCAACCGATCGCGACGATTATTGCGGATCCTGGTGTCGACCAGAAATTGAAACGAGTCCTCGCTCGAGTGGTATTGATGAGGGAGTTTGCTAGCCGCGAACTCAAGCTACCTAATAATCAGAGTTATACCAGCTATGCCGACCTGAAGCGCCCCTTTGTGGTCTGGAATGTATTCGCAGCACCTGAACTTTCCAGCGAGCTTAAGAAGTGGTGTTTTGTGCAGGCCGGTTGCGTCAATTATCGTGGCTTTTTCTCACAAGCTGAGGCAGAAAGCTATGCCGAGGAGATTAGGAATGAAGGGTACGATGTTCACGTGGGAGGGGTTCGCGCTTACTCGACCCTCGGTTGGTTCAATGATCCGGTACTGAATACCTTCATCGGTTATTCTGAAATGGAGCTTGCACGTTTGATATTTCATGAACTGACTCATCAGGTACTCTATCTCCCTGGAGACAGCGCCTTTAATGAATCTTTTGCCACTGTGGTCGAGCAAGAGGGGGTTGGTCGCTGGCTAGATAGCAATGGCGCGACTTCTCAGAGAGTCCTATTTAATGCTAGACAAGAGAGAGAAGCAATCTTTACTGAAATGGTGATGAACCACCGTAAAAGACTGCAAGAGCTGTTTGCCTCAGATCTAGTTGATGCGGAGAAACGTTTAGCGAAGGCACGTATCTTTGATGAGTTGCGTGAAGAGTTCGCCCAACTAAAAATCGCCAAATCTGAGTTCAGTAGCTATGACCATTGGTTCGCACAGAACCTCAATAATGCACTGCTCGCCACCATCTCTACCTACACACAACTGGTGCCGGCATTCCAAGCAGTACTCGCTCAGAAGAATGGGGATATGGGTCTATTTTTTGATGCGATCAAGGAGATCAGTAAGCTACCTGAATCGGAGCGAAGTGTCGTGTTGCAGGCTGCAGTTGAGGATCATGAGAGGATCAATATCGCTAATCACTAGCCTTTAGTTGAACCCTCTTGCTAGTCCATCTTGCGACGGGCCACGATAACGCCGTCCCTCGTTGGGTTGATAAAGGCATCGAATTCTGGATCTTCGAATATGAGTCGATTATGCTCAAGGATGGCCTCGGTCCAACCGGGGACGACATCAACAAAGTCTTCCACGGCCACTCGTCCATGCCACAGAACATTGTCGGCAATATAAAGACCGCCAAGACGAATTCGTTTTCTGGCCATTTGCCAGACTTCTGGATAATCACCTTTATCCACGTCGTTGTAGCAGATATCAAAAAAACCTTCAGTCCGGGCAAAGATTTCTTGCGCAAATCCAACGTGGAAATTAACTCTGTCTAACAATCCCGCCGTGCCGAGATACTGCTCTGACTTTATTTGATTAAGTGGGTCTCCGTCACTACAGATTACTTGTCCCTCCGCCCCAACCGCTTTTGCAAACCAGTAGGCCGAATAACCATATCCGCTACCAAACTCAAATACACGACGGGCATTAATTGATTTTGCCATTGTCTCAAGAAAAATACCCACCAAGCGGCCAACGATAGGAAAGTTATTCTCCTCCGCGACTTTCTCCATGTCTATCAATACAGGATCATCAGTACGACGCGATAATCCGCGCATATAATCCTCGATGGCTGGATGTACTGGAATTAATATGCTGGGATTTTGAATGGTTGGAGAGTTCAGGGTTGACATATCTGGCTCCTATAAAGAATCACGTGATCTTCTGATTTTTCGCTGCTAAATTTAGCTTAGCAGAATTGGGAGAGAGCATGTGGATGGAGTGCCTGCTACTTAATCGATGGCTCGATTCTGTCTCTAAATAATTGAATCAATAATAAATGCATAAGGTGGGTAGTATGATTCTGAAGGTTGCATTGGTTACAGGCGCATCAAGCGGTATCGGAAAGGCCACGGCTGAACTGCTTGCGACAAATGGCTACTACGTATTTGCTGTAGAACGGCGTATGGAGAAGCTTGAACCGATGAGTTGCGATCAAATCGAACCCATCCGTCTGGACGTTGTGGATGCAGAGGGCATCAGACTAGTCGTGGAGCATATCATCGCAACTAAGGGCCGGATTGACGTCCTAGTGAATAATGCTGCATATGGTCAACTGGGTGCAATTGAGTGTGTCTCAATGGAGGCTGCTCATCAGCAATTTGAGGTCAATGTCTTCGGATATGCACGATTCATACAAGCAGTGCTGCCCCATATGCGTTATCAGAAGTCAGGTCGTATCATCAATATCACTTCGATTCTGGGTCGAGTACCAAT
>CANIWY010000082.1 GCA_947471695.1 Nitrosomonadaceae bacterium | reverse complement strand
CGAGGAATTGAGTCTTATCTCAACTGATAGAAGGCGCCTCTCCCAGCATAGCTGGCAGCATCACCCAAGTCTTCCTCGATACGTAGCAGCTGGTTGTACTTCGCCAGGCGGTCTGAGCGAGAGAGTGAACCCGTCTTGATTTGTAGCACGTTCGTGGCCACAGCAATATCCGCGATGGTGGTATCTTCCGTCTCTCCGGAACGGTGCGAGATTACGGCGGTATAGCCCGCACGCTTAGCCGTTTCAATGGCAGAAAATGTTTCGCTGAGGGTGCCGATCTGGTTCGGCTTAATCAGAATGGAGTTGGCAACACCCTGAGCAATTCCTTCCTTCAGGATTCTGGAATTTGTGACGAATACATCATCTCCTACCAACTGCACTGATTTTCCGAGCTTACTGGTAAGCAATCTCCATCCATCCCAGTCATGCTCACTCATCCCATCTTCGATACTGAGGATGGGATATTTATCGATCCAGGTGGCGAGATAATCCACAAACTGCGTAGACGTAAGACTCAAACCTTCGGATGCCAGGTGGTACTTCCCGTCCCGGAAAAATTCTGAACTGGCGCAGTCCAGGCCTATTGCAACATCCGGTCCCGGCAAGTAACCCGCCTGCTCGATCGCCTCTACAATCAACTGCAATGCAGCCTCGTTATTCGCAAGGTTAGGAGCAAACCCCCCCTCATCTCCCACAGAGGTGGGCATACCCTTCGCATCAATCAATTTCTTCAGCGTATGAAATACTTCAGCACCGCAGCGAACCGCCTCACGAAAGCTTTGAGCACCCACAGGGATGATGACAAACTCCTGCATATCCAGATTATTGTTCGCGTGTGCCCCACCATTGATCACGTTCATCATCGGTACCGGCATCGACATCGGACCCGCACCCCCTAGGTAGCGGTAGAGAGGAAGACCGGTCTCCTCTGCAGCTGCCTTTGCAACCGCAAGAGAGACCGCAAGGATGGCATTGGCTCCAAGTCTTGACTTATTATCGCTACCATCTAGGTCAATCAGAGTCTGGTCGATAAAGTTCTGTTCCATCGAGTCCAGTCCCATGATGGACTCTGCAATCTCGGTATTAACATTGCCCACCGCCTTGAGGACACCCAGTCCAAAATAACGCTGCATATCTCCATCACGCAATTCGACAGCCTCCTTAGTGCCGACAGAAGCACCTGAAGGTACAGCCGCCCGTCCTAGTACACCGGACTCGAGCAATACATCGGCCTCTATGGTCGGATTCCCACGGGAATCGATAATTTCACGCGCGACGACATCTACGATTGCACTCATGCTATTTTTCCCTGATGTTGTTTAAGTTATTAGAACTGCTCTCGCATTACGTAGCCGATACTTAAGAAATAATTTTTAATTTAGCAGGATCTGATGCGACTCACTCAGAATGCCCCTCCGATGATTTAATGGCGGCCTCAACAAAGGATTTAAATAGCGGATGTCCCGACCTGGGTGTGGATGTGAATTCAGGATGAAATTGGCAAGCAACAAACCAAGGATGCTCATCCTGAGGGAGTTCGATCATCTCGCACAGTGTCTCAACCGCAGATAATCCACTGACTCGTAGCCCCACCTTCTCAAGTTGAGGGAGGTATGCGTTATTGACTTCATAACGGTGACGATGTCGCTCGATAATCGTATCAGCGCCATAAATCTTCTTCGCCAGAGATCCCTCCTTCAGAGAACACTCCTGCCCCCCAAGACGCATACTCCCGCCCAGATCTGACTTGGCGTCACGCATCTCTAACTGTCCTTCGCGGGTACGCCATTCGGTGATCAACCCGATCACAGGGTAAGGAGTATCTGGATTAAATTCGGTGCTGTGAGCACCCTCCATTGAGGCCTTGTCGCGTGCGTATTCGATCACCGCCAACTGCAGTCCGAGACAGATTCCCAGATAAGGAATCCGGTTTTCACGTGCGTAATGGATGGCCATAATCTTGCCCTCCACACCCCGTTTACCGAATCCACCCGGAACCAGAATCGCGTCCATCCCGACGAGGCAATCGGTCCCCTGCTTCTCGATATTCTCCGAGTCCATATAATGAATATTGATCTTGCTGCGGGTATGAATACCGGCATGTATCAGGGCCTCAGACAGGGATTTATATGACTCAGTCAGATCAACATACTTACCCACCAGCGCAATCTTGACAGACCTCTGAGGATGCTCCAGATGATCAACCAGACTCTTCCATACGCTCAAGTCCGCGGGCTTGGCCAGAATGTCCAGTTTATGACACACGATCTCATCGAGCATCTGATCGTGCAGCAAGCCTGGAATCTTATAGATGCTATCCACGTCCACCGCTGAGATCACGGCCTCCTCTCTGACATTGGTGAATAGCGCAATCTTGCGGCGTTCATCGGCCGGCAACTCTCGGTCTGCACGGCATAACAGAACATCCGGTTGAATACCAATCTCGCGTAACTCCTTGACTGAGTGCTGGGTCGGTTTGGTCTTCAACTCTCCTGCCGATCCGATGTAAGGAAGGAGTGTGAGGTGAATGAAGCAGGTATCGTTACGAGGGTGCTGCACCGACATCTGGCGGATCGCTTCTAAAAATGGCAGGGACTCGATATCTCCCACGGTACCACCAATCTCGACGATGGCAACTTGAGCGTCGCCCGCACCTGCCTTGATATGAAGCTTTATCTCATCGGTGATGTGTGGGATCACCTGTACTGTGCCGCCGAGATAGTCTCCCCGACGCTCCTTCTTGATTACACTCTCGTATATCTGTCCAGTGGTGAAGTTATTACGCTTACTCATCTTGGTGCTGATGAACCGCTCGTAATGTCCCAGATCGAGATCAGTCTCCGCACCATCCTCGGTGACAAATACCTCTCCATGCTGGAATGGGCTCATGGTGCCAGGATCCACATTAATATAGGGATCCAGCTTGAGCATGGTGACTTTAATGCCGCGTGTTTCGAGAATTGCTGCTAGGGAGGCGGCGGCGATACCCTTCCCCAGGGAAGAGACAACACCGCCAGTCACAAATACATACTTGGTCATGGACGTACATGATACGGGAAAAGGCCTTCCAGAACAAATTTGGCACGGGACAATACCGACTCAGCGACCGAATGGACCACTCCCACTTGCTTAAGACTGGCCTATTATCTCGACCTCTACCCCGGCCTCAACTCGCTTAAATAACTCCAGTAGATCGGGGTTATGCATTCGGATGCACCCGATCGAACCGGGCTTCCCCATCGCCACGCTGCCTGGGCTGCCGTGGATGTAGATATAACGGCGCATCGTATCAACCTCTCCCAAGCGATTAAAGCCTGGCTCACAGCCTGAGAGCCATAGTATTCGTGTCAGGATCCAATCTCGTTCAGGATAACGAGCACCTAATTCTGACGTATAAATTTCGCCGGTCGGTCGGCGTTTAATGAATACCGTGTTCACCGGCTGCCCCTCACCGACCTTGGCACGTATCACATGCCTTCCCAGAGGCGTACAAAAACTACCTCTCCTCTGACCCACTCCATTCTTGGCCGTGGAGACACTGTAATGCTGAACCACCCTGTCATCAGAGTCTAACAAGTCCAGTGTCTGGTTTTGGATATTGATGATGACTCTCATTGATCTGCCATTCCGATCACCTTACGGCGTTGTGCAAAGAATTTCTTCAATAGCTCACCTGCCTCTTCTGCCAGCACACCTCCAGCAATCCGCAAGTGATGGTTGATCCGGGTATCTGCCGGCAAATTAATTAAGCTACCACAGGCGCCCGTCTTAGGCTCTCGTGCTCCATAAATAAGCTTCGTAATGCGGGCATGGAAGATTGCACCGACACACATGGTGCAAGGCTCCAGCGTGACATAGAGTGTGCAATCCGTCAGACGGTAATTGCCTATATGCTGAGCAGCATCACGAATCGCCATCACCTCTGCATGGGCGGTCGGGTCAGCGGCCGAAATCGGACGGTTGTAGCCCCGACCAATGATTTCATCACCCCTCACCACCACCGCACCCACCGGCACCTCCCCGACCTCCCATCCTTGCCTTGCAAGATCAAGTGCTACTCGCATGAAAGCAATATCGCCACCCTGCTCATCATGCAGGCTAGGGGCCACTAAAGAGGACTTCTTAAGTTTCATCAACAGATTCTAACCCAGATGAACTGTCCAATCGCGTGATGATAATGAGGCGGGTTGTGAGAAGGTCTCTGCGCAGGGTTTGTTTTTGCATGGAAAAAGATTATCCTGATTTTTACTAGAATTTCGAATTTCT
>CANIWY010000081.1 GCA_947471695.1 Nitrosomonadaceae bacterium | reverse complement strand
TGTATCATTTCCTTGAGGGGTTAACTTATTTGGTATAGGTTGATCATATGCAACCCTATCTGATTTAGGTAAACGTACAACAACTGGAAACTCAGTAACACCTGCACGTTGAGCCATAATTGCTCTAGCCCTACCCTCATGATCTTGTACTTTACCAGAAGCGTCAATATCTATAGCTGGCATGGTGTCATTAGCAAATTTATGCGAATCAAAATCACCATATTTATCAGCTCTTTTTTCAGCGTCACCTTGTGAATCTTCAGCTAAAGATAGAAACTGCTCAGGAGTCATTATGGATATACCTGCACGGGTCTTATCCTCATGAGCATAATCTGCAGATTTAACTTCTTTTTTAAATTCCGTATCAGAAATATATGGAGTTTTAGTTTTTGATACAGAATACTTAGTTTCTGGAACTGTAGTTTTACCTGCAGGTTTCAACGCTTCAAAGTTTTGCTCAGCTTGCTCTAAAGTTAATGAGCCGTCATTGTGCAATATTTGGGATTTAATAAAAGCTTGCTTGGTATAATCTTTACCGCCTATAGTTACAGTTTCATCTGGATTAACTATAGTTTTTAGTTTTTCAAGCTCAGCCTTTTTCTTAGCTTGTGTATCTATATTCTGTTTGTAAGCCGCATCTTCCTCACCCTGCGTTGCAAAAGTACTTTCACCCTTATAAGTAGTAAGCTTTTTAAATTCATCTGGTGATAAGCCTAAGTTTACAGCTTCTGCTTTACTAACTGGCTCTGTAACTTCAGGCGCAACTGCTGTAACGTCAGGAGTAGGAGCAAGAGTAGGCTCTGTAACGTCAGGCGCAACTGCTGTAACGTCAGGAGTAAGGGTAGGTTCTACAACTTCAGGTGCAACACCCTCTGGAGCAATTGGTTCTGGTGCAGGTGCTTCTACAGCAGTTTCAGGTTGAGCAAAAGGTTCTTCTGCTGTAGCTTCAGGTGCAGGTGTACCTCCTAGATAAGATGCTGTACCACCAATTGTACCTGCAGCGCCACCAGCAACACCTGCAGAAATGCCAGCTTCTTTAACTTCTGCTAAGTTTTCTGGACCGGATAATGGTTCACCTGCTTGCCATCTTTCTAACTCAGTTTGTCCCATTTCCGTTGGGGTTTCAGAGATAACACCTTTGGCTACATGCTTAGCAACTTCACCACCAAATGTTTTTGTAACGGCATTTACAGCACCTTCTTTAACTTCACGAGTTAAGAACGAAGGTAACTTCATACCTAATGTAAATCTATCAGCAATGCTATCTAATATACCTGCAGGAATAGCGGCTATGGCTGCTTTCTCAGGTTCTAATTTTCCAGCAAGTTTTTCTTTCTCAATTTGGCGATCCATCATAAAGCCAAACTCTTGAACAATAGATGCTGTAATACCAGCAGCTACGCCCAATGCTGGATTGACCATACCTACAGCCATACCTACGCCTAAAGGCGTTGCAGTAGATGGTGCAGACTCTGCAATCTTTTGCCCTACATATCCGGGTATTTGCTTAAGAGCTTCCCATGTTCCTTCTTTTTCAGCAATATCTTGTATATTTTGAAAGGTTTTAGAACTTAGCTCAGGGTGTAAAGCTTCAGCTTCGGCTTCAGATTTCGCCAATGCTTCTTGCTCAGCCATACGTTGTTGTACAAGTTCATCTTGTCCTAGTGCAGACAATGCTCCAGTAACAACACCTTGACCTGCTTGCTTAACACCACTCACACCTCTGCGAAAAGCTTCACCTAACATACTAGGTTGATCTTCTGCGGGTACTTCAGGTGCTACAGCAGTTTGTTCAGCAGCTAACTTTTTCTGATCTTCAAGGTACCATGCCACATCTTCTGGTGATACACCTTCAACTTTAGGTAATGCACCTAGCCGTGCTTGATCTTCTTTATACCATGCAATATCTTCTTCCGTTAAAGGTTGATCTTCTTCGGTCGAAAGATATTTACCACGCTTACCTGTTACAGATTCAGCATACTTTCTATTTTCGTAAGGGTCTTCATGCCCGTAGTATTTACCTAATGCCCATTTCTCTTTTTGATCTTGAGATAATCTAGGATTAGCTTTATTTATTAGTCCAGATAATTTATGAGCACCAGCATGAATGTTATATTCAGGGTCTGATGCTAACAATTCTGGATCATATTCAGGATTCCATCTAGGAATTATTTGCATAACCCCTAATGCATTACTTGTTGAAGGTTTTAAAGGTCGTCCTTCTTTATCAAATTGTTGAAAGTTAGACTCTTGTTCAATAAGACCTTTTAAGAGGTCCGGTGAAAGACCTCTTTTTTTAGCAGCAGTATCAATAATATCTTCGTAAGGTACAGTATTATCTTTAGCCATTATTAATTCCCAATTAATTGTTCTTTAGACATATGTTTACCTATTCTAGCTCTTCTTTGGGCGTCTGTCTCCCCTGTAGATTCAGATGGGCCTGTGCTATTTTTTACAAGATCGTTCATCTCTTGTATAAGGTTGTTTCTTTCTATCTCTAGAGCGGGTACATTTTTAGGAGCCATTGTAGTCGCATTGTCTATTTTAGAGTCTAAAGATTTTAATTGAACTTTTTTAGCGTTTAATTGCATATTGGTATTTCGTTCAGCACGAGTCGTTTGATTTGCATAACGCCCGTCAGAATCATCGCCATATAGCATTGCAATTCTTTCTCTACCTTGAATCCCTAATCTAGCTATTCGTTCTTGGCTCGCATCTCGCAATCTATTTTGAACAGCTTCATGTTGAAGTTTAATCATACCTTGATCAAATTGTGAAGCTTCATGTTTTAATGCAGCTGCTTCTTTTAACATACCAAACTTTTCAAGACGGTCAGCTTGATTCAATTTATATAAAGAATCTTGCAAACCACGTTGTAATTTTGCTTGATCTTTTTTGTCTTCCAAGTATCCCGGCATTGTCGCAATTAAAGATCGCATACCTGCAGCTAAAGGTGCACCGGGAGTTGATCCCCAATGTGAGAAGAACTCAGCCATACGCAAGTATGTTTGTCTTTTTTCTTCAGCATCTTTATTAGCTAGTTCACCCATGATCTCTTGGCGCATAGCATCTGCGCCTTCGTTATTACCAAGACCTTGTTGTTTATACATTTCCTGAACTTGCTTCATATAGAAAGGCATATCTTGTTCAGTCTTAGCCGCAACAACTTCCGCCGCAGTATTAGCCACTTGTTCAATCGCTTGAGGCTCACTTGCCAAGTTAGCTCTTAATATTTCAGACTCATCTGCTGTACCACCAAAAGAAGGTCGTTGTGCAGGGGGCGCAACACCTGCTGGTGCAGAACTACCAAGCCCCATAGGAGGTTGTGGAGGTGTAGGCGTTGCAACAGACGGAGCAACATTAGGTGCATTTAGTCCTTCAGATACGAATGGCGTAGTTTGAGCTGGAACACCCATCTCAGTTGCTACTTGTTGCGCCTCTGCTCTAGATGGTTGAGCTTTGTCTTCAGCAGAAAGTTCGCCTGTAAAGTAATCTTTAACAGCGTTAAATCTATCTTCAACAGTTTTACCAGTTTCATCAATAAAGGCTGCTAACTTTGGGCTTGCCTTTCTAAATTCTTCTGCTGTAGAACCACCTAGTACCGCCCGTTGTAATGCTTCAAGAGCTACAGAAGGTCCGGCTTGGATACCTTGAATACCTTTAGTGAGCGCATCACCTTCGCCTGTTTTAAATTGTTCAGCACGGTATTCTTGAGCTGCAGGTACTAGCAATTCGGGAGACATTAAAGTTTTACCAATAGTTTTACCAGCGCCTTTAATTTTCTCACCAGCGCCTTTAATACCCTGCTTAATGTTTTCGCCTAAGTTACCTGTAGTCTCACCTTCAGTCCAAGCAGTGGATTTAGGAACTTCAGCAGTAGCGCCAGTAGGACGTTCAACAGTAGCTTCCGCTCCCATTTTCTTCCTAGCTTTTAACTGTTCTTGCTCCATGCCTTTATTCATAGGCTTTTTCTTACCAGCAGTCATATCTGCACGTCTTTGTTCCATCGCATCTTTGTATTTCTTAGTCTCATCAGAATACATTTTACGACTTTCGATTGGCTCTTGCTCTGGTGCGCCTAGTGCTCCACCTGCTGTAGGCTTAGATGCAGGGACATACTCACCTTCAATTGGTCCTCTAGGTAAACCTTTTTGAGGACCTCTTTCAGCAGAAGCTTCAGGCCTAAACTGGTCTATACCTTTACCACGTTCAATAGGTTCAACACGAGCTTCAGTCTTTGCTCTAGGTTTTCTTGCGTTATCATCACCTAAGTTTATAACTTCAGATTCTGGAACACGCCTTGCATTAC
>CANIWY010000080.1 GCA_947471695.1 Nitrosomonadaceae bacterium | reverse complement strand
TTCTGAGGCAAGCTTGCCCGCCACTCGCATTTTCTCGATCTCGTGTGGAGATTTGGGA
This sequence comes from Nitrosomonadaceae bacterium, assembly GCA_947471695.1. Taxonomy (GTDB): domain Bacteria; phylum Pseudomonadota; class Gammaproteobacteria; order Burkholderiales; family Nitrosomonadaceae; genus VFJL01. The sequence continues at coordinate 4,296 of CANIWY010000080.1, read as the reverse complement.
TGTACCGTCATAGTCGTATCCAATTAGTCAGATGAGCGAAATGTATGATGGGGGTTGCAGCAGCGCTTTGCAAGAACGACAGCAAGCATGTGCCGCGAGATTACCTTCAAGGTGGAGGTGCAGTAGTTCCACACTCACTCGCTTTCAATTCGCTCCCAGGAAAGCTCTGCTTTAGGTTGAACATTTTCTCGATGATCTCGTCAGATGGTTTATGTACCACGAATGCAACCTGTTTCAGGCTGCGTTCACCAATGACTGCTGACCTGATGCCCTTCCCCTTCATCTCCGCTAAAAACTTCCGAGCTGCCTCCTCGCTACGAAAGATGTCCAGTGAGATAGCATTATTCCATTCTCCACTATCTTGGATCAGGAAGTAATTGGCTACACCCAGTTTTTTTAGCTCACCAATCTTTTTATCGGCGTCTTGTTTGGTCTTTAATGGCGGGATATGCACCCAGTAGGCGGCAACCTCGCCGACCGTATGTCGGTCCAGATTGTCGTCCAGTTGCAGCTTGGCAATGGCCACCTCAGCACGTTGTAGGTCGGTTCCGATAAAGCCACTCCACTCCAGACAGGCGGGAGCTGCAAGGGTAGGAGCGGTCCCAGTAACGGGCAGCAGTCGGATCTTTTCTGGGTGAATCTCCGCTGGTAGTGGCATGTTATGGCTGGGCTTCAGTCCGGACTGTATATAGAGCGCAAAAGCCACATTGGCAAATAACAACAGGAAAAATAGTGCTTTCATTTGTTGATGGTTTGTTGTTGTTAACAAGGCCTTATCTTGTTAGAATCCGGAATTAACCGCTTGAATATCACTTTTTCGGGAGTCTCAGGAATGCAAGGCATGAAAGTAGCGTCACCATTGGTAATGCTGGCTATGCTGACAGTGTCCACGCAAATACTTGCCGAATCTGCTGTCAAAGCTGATGCCGCCAAGGGTCAGCAGATTGCAACCCAAGTTTGTGCGGGATGTCACAGTGCTGATGGCAACAGCGTCATCCCGACCAATCCAATTCTGGCCGGACAACATCCTGAGTATACCACCAAGCAACTGATGAATTTCAAGGCTCAGGAAGGCAAGCCTGCTACACGCAACAGTCCGATCATGGGTGCAATGGTGGCGGGGTTATCACCTGATGATATGAAGAATATTGGCGCTTATTACGCTCAGCAAACTCCTAAGACCACAGGGGCCAAGGATAAATCGGCGGCGAAGCTGGGTGAGAAGGTCTATCGCGGTGGCAATATTGAGAGCAACGTACCGGCCTGTGCCAGTTGCCACTCTCCCAATGGTGCTGGCATTCCTCCAGTCTATCCACGAATTGCAGGTCAGCACGCGGAATATACACTGGCACAATTACGGGCTTTTCGGACAGAGAGCCGGGCTAATGATGCCAACCAGGTGATGCATATGATCGCCAATCACATGACTGAGAAGGAAATGCAGGCGGTATCGGAGTTTATTTCCGGCCTACGCTAGATCTGAAAAGGATAAGGCTTCTTCAAAGGCGGCCTTGGCCGCCTTTGTTATTTCCAGTCGCTGAATATCTGATCGGCCGCGGCCAACGTTTTATTGATATCCTCCGAGCTATGCGCAGCAGAAACAAACCCGGCCTCGAATGCGGAGGGGGCGAAATAGATGCCCTTGCTCAGCATGGAATGGAAGAAGTGGTTGAAGGATTCCTTGTTACATTCCATCACTTCTGCATAACTGGTCGGTGGGATTGCACTGAAGTAGAGACCGAACATCCCCCCCACTGATTGTGCACAAAAGACAATACCATGCTTCTTTGCGGCTGCAGTCAGGCCCTCTGTAAGTTGCCGGGTGCTGGCAGAAAGTTTTTCATAGAACCCTGCTGCCTGGACAAGTCGCAAGGTGGTCAGCCCTGCAGCAACTGCAACCGGATTGCCGGAAAGAGTGCCGGCCTGGTACACCGGCCCCAGTGGGGCCAAGCATTGCATGATTTCACGTTTGCCGCCAAAGGCTGCCATCGGCATCCCACCCCCGATTACCTTGCCGAGCGTAGTAAGGTCAGGCCTGATGCCATAAAGGCCTTGAGCGCAGGTTGCGCCGACCCGAAAGCCCGTCATCACCTCATCAAAAATCAGTACACTGCCGTGCTGCGTGCATAGAGAACGCAAAGCAGCGAGGAAACCGGGCTTCGGTGATACTAAGTTCATATTGCCTGCAACCGGCTCAACGATGACCGCGGCAATTTCTTTACCAGATTCAGAGAATGCTTGTTCCAGTGCGGTCAGGTCGTTGTAATCCAGTACCATTGTATGGGCTGCGGTCTCTGCAGGGACTCCAGCAGAGCTGGGGTGACCGAAAGTGAGCGCACCAGAACCCGCCTTCACGAGAAGGGCATCATCATGGCCGTGATAGCAGCCCTCAAACTTAATGATGCGGCTTCTGCCGGTATAGCCTCGCGCTAAGCGGATAGCGCTCATGGTGGCTTCAGTCCCAGAACTTACCAGACGGACCTGCTCTATCGAAGGGACCAGCGTACATAGCATCTGTGCTATTTCTAGCTCCGCTTCGGTGGGTGCACCAAAAGTCAATCCGTTCTGAGCGGTCTCCGTCACCGCTTTGATCACATCAGGGTGGGCATGACCCAAGATGAGTGGCCCCCAGGATCCTACATAGTCTAGGTAGGACTTGTTGTCTGCATCCCATACGTAGGAACCTTGTCCCCGCTGAAAGAATATCGGCACCCCGCCTACCGACTTAAATGCACGAACCGGCGAATTGACGCCGCCGGGAATGTATTTCTGAGAGAGTTCGAATAATTGTTGGTTACGTGAAGTCATGGGATCGCTCATAAGGGTGGTGGATAGAGTGTCGGGTTTGAGTGATTAATCGAGAAAATTTTTCAGCTGCAGACTGAGTGTCAAGAACGGCAAAAAGTGAGCCGCTCGCGGCTATTGCATCAGCACCATGGCGGATCAAGTCCGCGACATGGGGCAGTGTAATCCCGCCAATAGCCACCACTGGAACATTCAGCATCTGTCTTGATTGTTGAAGCAGGCTCATGGATGCAGTCACTGTATTAGACTTGGTGGATGAAACAAAAAACGCGCCGAAAGCAACATAGTCAACTCCCTGCTTCTCGGCTTCAGTGGCAAGCTCCATCTGATTGTAACAGGAGACCCCAATAATTTTTTCAGGTCCGAGCCTGTGTCGCGCAGTCGCTACGGGGATATCATCTTGACCTAGATGTATCCCATCTGCGCCAACAGCAACAGCAAGATCGAGATGGTCATTAATGATGAGGGGGACATTGTAACTTCGGCAAAGATTAAGCAACGGTCGCGCTTGTTCAAGGAGCAGCGCGGCCCCGGCTGACTTGTTGCGATACTGGACTAGGCGTGCCCCACCCTCTAGCACCTGCTGAGTCATTTTAACTAAGGTAGAAGTATCAGCCACGTCTGGCGTGATAGCATACAGACCTTCAATTCTTTGCGGCAATATGTGTTTTGTCACCGTTTTCAGCATCAGTCGTATCGTAAGCCCAGAATAACCGGTCTGGTAGATATTGCCCCATTCCAGGTCGGAAGCCTGCCTTCAGGGCTCGCCATGTGTACTCTTGTGCTTCATACACGGACTCAGCGATGGGAAGTCCATTAGCGATAGCCGCTGCAATGGCTGAGGCGAGCGTGCAGCCAGAGCCGTGGTAGGAACCAGCAAGTCGGGGCCAAGAATCTGATCGGACTACAACATCCGATTGGTATAAGGTATTTATAACCTGCGTTGTATTTTCATGAGTGCCCGTGATGAGTACGTATTCACAGCCCATGCCGAGGAGCCTCTGGGCACATTGGTGCAGGTCTGGTGAATCGTGATCATCTTCATCGTGCTGCGCCAGTCGCCGTGCTTCCATGCTATTGGGAGTGATAATGGTGGCTTGGGGAATCAGCAGCTCACGCATTGTTGCCAACATATCTTCGTTGGCAAGTTCGTCACCACGTCCGGAGGCGAGTATTGGATCAAGAACCAGAGGGATGTCGGGATAATCAGAGATTACCTCCGCAATGGCCATAATGATCTCAGCACTTCCTAGCATCCCAATCTTGAAAACATTCACTGGCATATCTTCCAGCACCGCACGGGCCTGATCTGAGACCCACTCTGGATCCAAGGGCATGATCTCATCTACGCCGGCAGTATCCTGCACAGTAATGGCCGTGATGACTGATAGGGGGTGGCAACCCATGCTTGCAAGAGTCAGAATATCGGCCTGAATACCGGCCCCACCGCTAGGATCGCTTGCAGCAAAAGAAAGTACGATTGGGGGTGGC
>CANIWY010000079.1 GCA_947471695.1 Nitrosomonadaceae bacterium | reverse complement strand
GGCAATACGAAAGGCGACTTGATACAGCCATCCGAAATTAATAGATTCAGAAAATAAGCACTAAGGAGACAGTCATGGCAGCAGTACACGACGATCACGGACACGCCCACGGGCACGACCATGGACATGATGAGCACGAGCATCATGGTCCACCCAGCGGATTTATGCGCTGGGCAACTACAACAAATCACAAAGATATCGGAACGATGTATTTGTGGTTTAGCTTCACCATGTTTTTGACGGGTGGAGTGATGGCGTTAATGATACGGGCGGAATTATTTCAACCAGGTATGCAACTAGTTGAGCCTGAATTCTTTAACCAACTCACCTCGATGCATGGGCTCATTATGGTATTTGGGGCAATTATGCCGGCCTTCGTTGGGTTCGCTAATTGGCAGGTGCCTTTAATGATTGGCGCTCCAGACATGGCCTTTGCACGGATGAATAACTGGAGTTTCTGGCTGTTACCTCCTGCTGCATTATTATTGATGGGGTCATTCTTCGTGCCAGGGGGTGCTCCGGCGGGTGGGTGGACATTCTACCCTCCACTGTCGGTGCAGATGGGTATGGGTATGGACATGATGATATTTGCGGTCCATATTTTGGGGGCATCCTCCATCATGGGATCAATTAATATCATCACGACCATCATCAATATGAGGGCGCCGGGGATGTCATTGATGAAGATGCCACTGTTTGTCTGGACCTGGCTCATTACAGCATACCTGCTCGTTTTAGTAATGCCAGTATTGGCAGGAACGGTAACGATGCTGCTCACCGACCGACATTTCGGAACAAGTTTCTTTAATGCAGCGGGAGGTGGAGACCCTGTAATGTTCCAGCATATTTTCTGGTTCTTTGGGCATCCAGAGGTCTACATCATGATATTGCCAGCATTTGGTATCGTGTCAGAGATCATCCCAACATTCGCCCGTAAGCCGTTATTTGGCTACTCATCAATGGTATATGCCACGGCGTCGATCGCAATTCTTTCGTGCATCGTCTGGGCGCACCATATGTTTACTGTGGGGATGCCAGCAACAGCTCAGTTATTTTTCATGTATGCAACGATGCTGATTGCGATTCCAACAGGGGTTAAGGTATTTAACTGGACTGCAACCATGTGGCGCGGGTCAATGACTTTTGAGACGCCAATGCTCTTCTCAATCGGATTCATATTTCTATTTACGATCGGGGGATTCAGCGGAGTGATATGTGCATTAGTACCGGTAGATATACAGGTTCAAGAGACCTACTACGTGATCGCACACTTCCATTATGTGCTGGTATCTGGTGCGCTATTCGGGATCTTCGGAGGAACATACTACTGGCTGCCAAAATGGACAGGACATATGTACGATGAGTCGTTGGGGAAGCTCCATTTCTGGATGTCATTCTTCTTCTTTAATGTCACCTTCTTTGTACAGCACTTCTTGGGGTTAGCTGGGATGCCACGTCGCGTGCCAGATTACGCCTTACAGTTCGCCGATTTCAATATGATCTCAAGCATCGGTGCATTTGGATTCGGATTGAGTCAACTGATATTCTTATACGTCATCGTTAAATGTATCCGCGGCGGAGAAAAAGCACCTTCTAAGCCATGGGAGGGGAGCACAACACTGGAATGGGAACTTCCATCACCTCTCCCATACCACACCTGGGTGACCCCCCCGGTCGTTAAGTAGTAACAGGAATGTAATGCAACAGGACCCAGATACAAAGCGCGGCAAGGGAAAGTACATAACAGCGCTTATTCTGGTCCTAACCGTGATTGGCGTATTCATCATGGCTATAGTGAAAAAATCGGAATGAGTTTAGCGCAAGCAAATACGGTAATACTGAAAAAGCTGCTGGTATTTACAGTCGTAATGTTTGGGTTTGGTTTTGCACTGGTCCCGTTTTACGAAAAGATCTGCGAGGTGGCGGGGGTAAATAACCTGCTCCAAGCAGATACTCTGACTGAACCTGTTAAGGTAGATACAAGTCGTTGGCTAACAGTTGAGCTGGATGCAAATACTGTAGGACTTCCTTGGCAATTTAAACCGATGCAGTCGAGTGTGCGTATAAACCCCGGCGAGTTAGTTGAGGTGATGTACGAGGTGAGGAATACTACGGATCGCGAAATGGTCGGGCAAGCGATACCGAGTTACAGCCCTCAGTTACTTGCGAAACATCTGAAGAAGTTAGAGTGCTTTTGTTTTAGCAAACAAGTATTAAAACCGTACGAGGTTCGGCAGATGCCGGTCCAGTTCATCGTAGGGACAGAGATACCGATTGATGTAAGTGTGATGACGATCTCGTACACATTCTTTGAATTAAAAAATGAAACAGCAGATAACGCCACCAAGGCACAACAGATTTGAACGAAAAGAGCGGCGAGAAGCGCGCTAAAGGCACGTTTTTACAAGCGATGAAGGCGGTGTCTTGGGCCTTCTTCGGAGTACGTAAGCAGAGTGATCATGATAACGATGCTGAAACGTTATCAATTGGACAGGTGGTCATTGCAGGGATTTTAGGGGCGGCGATATTTGTAGCCTGCATACTCATCTTGGTAAAGTTGGTTACAAGTTAAAGTTTAATTAAACTAAAGGCAGGGGAGAGAATATGAGTCAAGAGTCAAGTCATACAACGGATACTTATTATGTGCCGGAGCCGTCAACTTATCCCTTGACAGGTTCGATTGCAATATTTTTCTTAGGGTTTGGTGCAGCATTTAGTCTTAACGCTGTCCCGTACGCTCAAGGGCTTTTAGCAATCGGATTCACGATTCTTTTCTACATGATCTTTATGTGGTTTCGTACTGTTGCACGAGAAAGTGAAGCAGGGAAATTCAACGCGCAAGTGGACTTGTCATTCCGGTGGGGGATGAGTTGGTTCATTTTCACTGAGGTAATGTTTTTTGCGGCGTTTTTTGGTGCTTTGTACTATATGAGAGCGCTATCTGTGCCTTGGCTTGGAGATTTTGAGCATAAAATATTATGGCCTGATTTCACGGGGGGTTGGCCGACAGCGGGCCCCGGTGTACAAGAGAACTTTACACCGATGGGCCCTTGGGGGCTACCAGCGATTAATACTGCACTGCTACTAACATCAGGCGTGACTTGTACCTGGGCACACTGGGCGCTTAAACTAAATAAGCGCGGTCAACTAAATCTAAGCTTATTTTTAACGATTGCGCTGGGGATCACCTTCTTAGCTTGCCAAATATATGAGTATGGTCATGCGTATTCAGAGTTGAATCTAAAGATGACGAGCGGTGCTTATGGCTCAACATTCTATATGTTGACGGGTTTTCATGGCTTCCACGTGACCTGTGGAACAATCATGTTAATTACAATTCTTTGCCGTTGCTTGTCGGGACACTTCACCCCAGAACACCATTTTGGTTTTGAGGGTGTGGCATGGTACTGGCACTTTGTAGACGTGGTTTGGCTTGGACTGTTTATCTTCGTGTACTTGCTTTAGATAGAGACGTACATGTAAAGCAAAAAAGATTTAATCTGAAGCTAGGGGAAGTAATTCCCCTAGCTTCATTTGCAAATAGAAACCGAGAAATTTGAATTAGCGGTTAAGGTAGAAGCCCAGCATCATCAGAGCAAACAAGACAACTGATAAGCCAATACGAAAAGTCAGCGCTTTGACTGTCCGAGTGCTCTGGCCTTTATCCTTGACAAGGTAGAACATTGCAGAGGCAAGGCTGCCCACAATAAACAGGAAAAAAAGGATCGCTACAACTTTCAAGGATGAAACTCTTATATTAAAGTGAAGGTACGAGTTTAACGCATTTTAATATATGAATTTATGACTAAATTAGGTTTAAAATTCAGAACAAAATTGTGGCCTACGATGGCGACAATAGTCGTCATTATAACCATGATATCACTTGGAAATTGGCAAATATCTCGAGCCCAAGAGAAGGAAGAAAGACACGAACAAATTGGAAGGTTATCAGAGCAACCAGCAGTATCGATATCGAATGATCTTGTATCGATAGAAGATTTCAAATTTAAACAGGTAGAGGCTCGCGGAACTTTTATAACAAGCCACACAATCTACCTCGACAACAAGATGTATAAGGGTACAGCGGGCTATCACATCGTGATGCCACTAAAGCTAGCTGAAAGTTCAATGCATGTGCTAGTTAATAGAGGTTGGGTGCCGGCAGGCCGCGATAGAAGTATTTTACCAATAGTGACGACGCCGACTGATACGGTTATTGTCACCGGTAGGGCAGTTTCAGTCCCAACAAAGGTATTTGCACTTTCAGATGAAATAGTGGCAGGCCAGGTTTGGCCAAACCTGCAGTTGGAACGCGTTCAACAAGTGACGGGATTAGATTTGCAGCCGGTGATGATACTG
>CANIWY010000078.1 GCA_947471695.1 Nitrosomonadaceae bacterium | reverse complement strand
TTGAAATGCGCCTCTTCCATGCAACAGTCCCCGGGTGGAGTAATGGTTGAGCGCCCAATGCTTGCAGCACAATGGATCGGCGCGATAGGACGGGTATCGGCGTCACTGTTTCGGAATGATCTTCTCTCTGACGACGTATTCGACCGGATCCAGTGAGTCCGGCCACTTTACGGATGAGTCCTCTCAAGATTGCTCTGTTTGAGGGTTCCTTCTTGGGACAGACTGTAGTACTGGCTAAAACGTCGGCCAAAGATCGTCCACGGATAGGGTCTGGAGGTTGCGGCCACTGCTCTACAAGATCACGGACGATATCGAATAGCAGGGGAGCGTATTGATCAAGTTGCCCATCTGGAATGGCGCCATCATCATGACTACCCAATAGGGGAACCTGAGTAATTGTTCCCGTGCCTTGGGTGGTCGTATCCTCAGAACCGCTTCCTTCAAGCACCTTGGGTAACACCGAAAAGACTTCATGGTAGCTAGCGCCGGTCTCTGAATAGAGTGCAGAATGGACCTCCTGCACCTTGGCTCGTTGGTCTTCAGACAATTCAAGCAGTGCCGGTACCGTTTGGTCAGAACTGTCTGGCCAACCTGGTGGCGGTCTGAGCAGGCACTCTGGAAAACGCTCAGCACTGTAGTAATCACTAAAGAAAGTGGTGTACTCAGGACGTGGGAACATCCTGCAGACAATTCCGTTAATTACAGCGTCAAAGACGAAGTTCTGAATAGGCGTTGTGCGAGGGAATAGTGTCGTATGCCCGAGCAGGACATGATGCAACTCGTGCATCACCAGTACTAATAGCTTCTCTGGAGTTGCTGCATGGGTCTTTACAAACTCGGGGTTGATCAGCATGCGTGGTTGAACTCGACATTCCACGGCAGCTGTTGGGACGCTCTCTGTCTCTACGATATCAAGTAGTCGTAATAACCCCACGAGTGCGTAGGAGCCGCTTGGGAAGGCATCGAGTATTCGTTCTGCAATCGTATTAGGCGTATTTGGTAATAGGGTTAGCATCTTACCTCCGGTAGTCTGATTGCAAATCTAGGTGGCACGAGTAGCGATATAGATTCTCGTTGCACAGCCGCGATGATGGATGGCGTCTTACTCCTCAGCCAAACTGTATCGGTACACTTGCTCGTGATTGCCAGAGCTGCTAATGGGTCACTCCACAAGATGGGATGAGAAGGCTCTGTAGCGATCACTGCACATCCTTCTGGAAGGGGTAGCTCATCAGCACGTTTATTGATGAGTGTTGCAAGCTGCTTCGATGGGTCATCGTCAGACCCCTCATCAAGATCAATATGAAGTAGTGCAAGTATCTTGATCGGCTTTAGTCCAATCCATCCAGCGGGTAAAGAAAATCGGATAGGCGTTCCAAAAAGACTGGCATCACTATGATGTCTCGTTACATGGCCACTGCCATCTGGAAGCTTATTTATAGTGAATCCAGATGACAGACCCTCATAGGCAACCACACTCTTCGGTGGGGCGCTCATGTTGTGCAAGAGACTTGTATGTTCGTTCATGCCGCCCTCAACTGGTCATCAGTACGGGCGAATGCAGCAAAGGCATTCTCTGCATCTTGCGGGGTTGCTAATTGTTTCTTGGCAAATAGGGAGGCCAATGCATTCGCCTGCAAGTGAGCGCGCGGCTCATTCGGATTCAACTTAGACAGTAAGTCCTTGATCCGGCTCCATGTGATGTACCTTGAGTCTCTTGAGTGCACTGTCTCGCTGAAATTTTCTGGTGAGGCGATTCCACGGTATGACTCACCAGCCTGAGCAGCGATGGCGGCATTTAATCGTCCAACCGCTCCCGTTTCAAAGAGATGCACGATAGCTGCCTCGCGCGAACCAGGTGGTAGTTGAGCCAATGCATCTGCAGTCACTCTTGAGAATTCAGACTTCGGGAGTTTGGTCGCTTTGACGGCGAGCTGAATCCTCTCCAACGGGCTTGAAGCGCATAGGATGGCCCGTAGTGGATCTTTCAATGAAAGATGAATGGACCGGATGGCCTCCTTATGTGCGGATAATAGCTTTACCTCAGGTATCGCTATTCCCTGTGCCCTTTGAGGAAGACTGCTCCGTAAGGCAACCAGAGTGGCATCAGATAAAACAACATTCGGATCAATGGCAAGTGATGCCGCATTAACAGCGAGTATGTTTCGATAAAGCAAGGTCGCCCGTCTCGGACTGAGTGATAGCCCGGCTTGTGCAAGAAGGGCGATGACGAGCTGAACATACTGTGCAATACCGCTTGTGAAGGTTGCATCCAATCTCGATAGAATTTTCTCTGTTCGAGATATGACCTCTTGTAAATAACGAGCCTCCGTCTGACTGATAGGGATCTCTTCGGTCTGGATGACAGCAAGTTGTTGGGCGAGGGTGAACTGAGCCCAGGTCGGCATATCGACAACAAATGCAAAACGGTCTGCCAAGGCGGCATCTAATGGTTCGGATCCAGAATAACCATTGTCATCATCGTCCGTTGTAGGGGGATTCATTGCCGCCCATCGGTATCTCAGTCCATCTAAAGAGATTCCTTGAACTTTACGCTCATGGATAATGGGGAATAGTTTGTTCTGGATATCAGGGCGACAGCGACTGATCTCGTCAAAGATGACAGCACCCGCACCCCAAATTGAAGCGGGTGTGCGGACATACTGCAGTGTTCCATCTTTACCCGGCAGTGGAAAGCCAACAAGATCATCGAAATTAAGCAGGCTGGCATTGTAATGTCTGAACTCGAGTCCAAGTGCAGATGCCACACGAGTCAAGAGCAAGCTCTTTGCGGTTCCATGTGCCCCAATTAATAACAGCGGGCTTCCGGTCACAAGTGCTGCGAGGAGTGGCGCCTCGATGCTGGATAGGCCGATTAGACCCAGTCGTTCAAGCCACCCTCTGTTTGAATCTACCGCAAAATCACCGGTCTCAGAATTAAGACGTGCCATTTCCATTCTCCTATTTAGTCAGTTTTGCGGTATGCACGGGCTGACAAGTTGGAAGTAAATCCCCCGTTGAATAAGGTTGCCCTCATCCGGTGATATTAGTCTTTGATTGGCTTTAAAACAGAAAAGCCTCCCAGAAGGAGGCTGACGCTGATCCCGCTTGGTTACCCTTTTTTAGAGGGTCACATGTGCCTTACGGCGAACCACCTTGCCCGGGTGGGGCAGGTTGGTGAGGGCGTCAGCCCAAACTCTTAATGCTGATATGATTATGGTCTTGGGAATGGACGCTGTCAAGACGGATTTCGACAGATAGATTTCGGCTGATCTAGATAGTATCTGGATGAGAACTAACTACGTAGATTAGTTGAATTTTATAGTGAGTGATAAAAAGTGATTGAATATTCTTAACACGTATAAAGTGCGAAGAATTCACAAAATTTTCACTCAGTATGTGTCAGAGTCTCCATATGAAAAAAGAACGTATAGAAAAATTTAATATGTCTACAAAACGAGTGATCTACCCGATTAAGAAACCAGCATGGAAGGTTATGAGAAAGTTATTCGTGGTATCAATAATATTTTTTTCAATGCCATCATTCGCGAACTGGGAAAAATTAAATGATTCTGGCAATAGTAATATCAGCACGTATTACTTCAAGAAGGGCAGTTATAAAACATTTTTGGGCAGAACAGAGCTGACCAGCTTGTCTGACTTAAAGATTCCAGAAATAATAGAGACCGATAGAAAGACGGGATCGGGTGATGCATTTCTATCGGAGGCATATCTATCGATTGTGGTTAAATTTGATATTAACTGTAATAAAGATCTTCAGAGAATTCTCAGTGTTCGCTACTATTCTGGTCACATGGGAAAGGGATTGCTACTGACCGAAATAAAAGAGAAATCGAGCTGGTTTGGATTAGATGCAACGGCTAAATCCATTGTCTGTAAATAGGTTAAATAGTCGTCACTCACGAGCCCCATCGTCCTCAGTAAAATTTAAAAGCACCTCGCGGGCTTCCAATGCCTAAGCACTGCTAATGACAGGAACTCCCTACAGTCCTACAGATCGAATAGTGTAATCTTTATTTGGTTTTCTGGATTCGAGTGCGAGAACTGTTCCTCTGTACAGACCATGTCTCTGAGCTCTGTCGTCTCACCCTTCCTATTTTTAAAGGTACCTGTAAATCTCCCTGTTGGAGCACTCACTGTTACATTCATGACCCCTTCGTCAAGGGTAGCGCTCCCATAGAATGTACCTGCGGTTATCTTTGTTAATTCCCCGGGTGTGTCATTTATTATTAGTTTCTTGCGTCTGGGTTCGATTTTTAAGAAGAAGAGTTCTTCATGTTCCGCCGTACAAATTAGATTAACCTTCCATCCCCGTGAGAGTTTGTTGAGTTCTGTCTTAATGGTGTGTGGAAACCTATCCTGACACATCACTCTCACT
>CANIWY010000077.1 GCA_947471695.1 Nitrosomonadaceae bacterium | reverse complement strand
GTGATGCGCTCCTTCACCAGATTAATGATAATGTCGTCTGATACTAATCCACCCGCATCCATGATTCTCTTGGCTGCAATGCCTAACTCGGTCCCCGCCTTAACCGCGGCTCGTAGCATGTCTCCGGTTGAGATTTGCGGGATACCGAAGTGCTCTTTGATGAAGCTGGCCTGTGTGCCCTTTCCCGCACCCGGCCCCCCTAATAAGATGATGCGTATGATTCTTCTCCCATTTCTAAATAAAACTCCCCGCGGGGATGGCGGGGAGTGGGTACTCGTTTCAGCAACGCCGGATATTATATCTCAGACAGGCTGAATTCTCGAGCTTTTTACTGATTGTATAATGCGATTATCTCAGCCTGTACAGTAAACGCACTCTAACCAATCAACTAGGACAAATGATGAAACGGATGATGCACTCCATGGGATTAGCGCTGATGGCGGTCATACCTTCATTTATTGCTGTGTCGGTGGCATTGGCACATGAACCGACCGCACATGTACATGGAAGGGCCACGCTGGAGGTGGCGGTTGAGGGTGGGTCTGTGCAGATCAGTCTGGATAGTCCGCTGGATAGTCTGTTAGGTTTTGAGCATGCTCCACGTAATGAGAAGGAACGACAGTCGGTCAGGGAGATGTCACGTAAGCTGCATCAGTCTGATCGCGTATTTGTCTTTACACCGCAATCTCAATGCCGACTGGACTCGGTTCTACTGGAGTCCTCGGTCATTGAGCCGGGGCTGCTTGCAGCTGATTCTGATTCTAATGCTCGCAAGGATCATGATAAACGCCCTGTCAATTCAGTCGATACGCACTCAGAACTTTCTGTTACCTGGCATTTCCAGTGCGCTGTGCCAGAGTCACTACAGGAAATCAAGGTGCAATTATTTCAACAGTTTCCTGCTCTCAAGAGGATTGATGCGGCCGTGGTCGGACCCAAGGGCCAGTCAAGGGCAAGGCTCTCACCCAAGTCGAATCAATTGAAGTGGTAAGATCCTGGCATGAGCCAGACTGTGATCGATATTCGGAATCTGATATTTCAATGGCCTGGAAGAGAGGGATTCCGTCTTTCGATTCCGCACTTTCAGGTGAGTCGTGGAGAGAGGGTTTTTCTGCATGGTGCGAGTGGGAGTGGTAAGAGTACCCTCCTGAGTCTGTTGGGTGGGGTGCTGGTCCCTCATCAGGGTCGTTTGCAGGTACTCAATACGGATTTAATGACGATGAGCTCGAGTGAACGTGATCGTTTCCGAGTGGACCATGTGGGATTGCTGTTCCAGCAGTTTAATCTAGTCTCATATCTATCGGTTCGAGAGAATGTAATCTTGCCGTGTAGATTCTCTCAAAGGAGGAGAGGGAAGGCACTTGAATCGGCTAATTCGCTCGAGCAGTCAGCAGACCGACTACTCAGTCAACTGGGGCTGGATCCGACGTATGCCTCACAAGGAGTGACCTCTCTCTCGGTCGGGCAGCAGCAGCGTGTCGCTGCTGCACGAGCGCTGATGGGCCACCCTGAATTGATTATTGCGGATGAACCCACCTCTTCGCTGGATGCAGACCGTCAGTCAGAATTTCTGGATGTGCTGCTCGGGCGGTGTAATGAAGAGGGTGTCACACTGATCTTTGTCAGTCATGACCAACGACTGGCACATCACTTCAATCGTAGTATCAACCTGAGTGAGCTCTGCTCATTCAATGCAGGTTTAGTATGAGGCCCCTCCTCTTTCTCGCTTTTGCCAGCGCTTGGAACCGCCGTACCACACTCGGACTGATGGCGATCAGTATTGCGCTCTCAGTGATGCTTCTTTTGGGGGTTGAGCAGTTACGCACACAGGCACGTGAGAGCTTCTCACAATCGATATCGGGAACAGACCTGGTGGTGGGTGCTCGTACCAGTCCAATCCAGCTCATGTTGTATGCTGTTTTTAGGTTGGGTAATGCGACCCACAATATTCGTTGGTCGAGCTACCAGAACCTATCACAGCATCCCTCTGTCTCGTGGTCGATTCCAATCTCGTTGGGGGATTCTCACCGCGGTTTTGCAGTTATTGGGACCACGACTGACTACTTTGAATACTTTCGTTATTCCGATCGACGTTTATTAGCATTCTCTTCCGGAAAACCATTCGCCGACATCTTTGATGCAGTGGTCGGCGCCGATGTCGCTCAACAACTCGGCTACCAGTTGGGTGACAGCATTATCCTCAATCATGGTGCGGGTGGTATAGGGCTGTCGGATCATGCCGATAAGCCATTCAGGGTGAGCGGTATACTTAAGCGGACCGGTCTCTCGGTGGACAGGAGTGTCCACATCAGCCTTGAGGCGATCGAGGCCATTCATCTCGACTGGCAGGGAGGTGCGCCCATGCCAGGATTATCGATCCCGGCAGAGTATGTCCGTAAATTCGATCTGGTTCCGAAGGAGATCACGGCCATCTTCATAGGGTTAAAAAGTCGGGCAGGCGTTTTTCAGATGCAACGGTATATTAATCAGTACAAGACTGAACCACTCCTCGCAGCCCTTCCTGGCGTGGCGCTGGATGAGCTCTGGTCGATCGTTAGCATTGTTGAGAAATCGCTATTGGCGATCTCCGTGTTGGTGGTTGGGGTCGGTCTGAGTGGTCTGGTGGCTGTGGTGCTGGCCGGTCTTGGAGAACGCAGGCGCGAACTGGCGGTTCTGCGATCGGTCGGAGCCGGCCCGGGTGTGGTCTTCATGCTACTTGCGATCGAGGGTCTGATGGTGGTTGTGGTGGGATCTTTGATGGGTTTATTGGGTCTGATGGTGTTGAGTGTATTCGCCACACCAATTCTTGAAATACACTTGGGGATATCTCTGGCAACATGGACACTGTCGGCTGAGTCGTGGCAGTTATTGCTGACCGTGATGGTCACAGGATTTCTGATGAGCTTGATACCGGGTTATCGTGCCTACCGAATCTCTTTAGCCGATGGTCTGACACCAAGGTTATAAAATATGGTACCCTCCTCGCGCCTCAAACGATCACACCGATTCATAGCCGTTCTGGCAGTCGGATTGTTAACGATTAATCTGCAGATAGTCGCTGCCGCTGATTATGGGGTGGGTGACCGGTTGATATCCTCTCCTTCGAAGAGTGTTGGCAAGGTTGCCCCTCCAGCAAATCCCGCGACCCCTTACAAAGAAGTTACTTGGGACGCTCTGATGCCCAAGAATTGGGACCCGATGGCCCCTCTCAAGGGATTGAAGCTTGATCATCTCAAGGATGGTGACCCACGCGCGATCGAGGCCCTAGAGAAGATACGGGCAGCATGGAATGATGCACCGATTGAGCCGACTTTAAATGGTGCGCGTATCCGTATCCCTGGATTCGTAATCCCTCTAGAGAGGGTGGGAGATAAGGTCAGCGAGTTCTTATTGGTCCCGTATTTCGGAGCATGCATCCACACCCCTCCACCCCCATCCAACCAGATTATTCATGTGACGGTGTCAAAGCCGATATCAGGGATGAGAACGATGGACACCATGTGGGTCAATGGTGTCATGCATGCAGGTAAGATCGATACCGAGATGGGGCAGGCAGGGTATCAATTGAAGGCAGAGACGGTCGCACCTTACAAGTAAGATATGGAGACTCCTTTAACCCAGTTTTTTTAACTGGTCCTGGAGCTTCTCCAGCGTTGCAGCAAAGTTAGCCAGTCGCTCCTTCTCTTGCTGGACCACACTGGCCGGTGCACGCTCTACAAAACTCGGATTGGACAGTTTGATTTCGGCCTTGGTGGCCTCACCCTGGATGCGAGCGATCTCCTTCGACAGACGCTCACGCTCGGTCGCGATATCCACCTCGATCTTCAGCATCAATCTGAACTCGCCTGTGATTGCGACCGGTGCATCAGCATCTGGCAATTTATCCTGCATGATCTCCACACCCGATAACTTCGCCAATGACATCAGGTAGGGTGAGAAGTCGGCTAGAATCTGATGGTTACCCGCTGCCAGGAGAGGGACTCTTGCCGCAGGCGACAGACTCATCTCGCTCCTCAGTGTGCGACAGGCATTAATCATTTCTTTCAGTACATTAATGCGGCTGATGGCGCTCTCGTTAATACGAGACGCATCTGATTTGGGGTAGGGTCTGATCATGATGCTTGCTCCCTTCTGATTTGCTAGGGGGGCGATCTTCTGCCATAGCTCTTCAGTAATGAAAGGAATGATCGGGTGGGCAAGCCTGAGTGTTGCTTCCAGCACCCGTACCAGGGTATGTCGGGTGGCACGTTGAACGGCCTCGCTACCGCCATTTAACTGTACCTTGGCAAGCTCTACATACCAGTCGCAGTATTCGTCCCAAACGAATTCATAGATTTCACGTGATGCGGTATCGAATCGGTAATCCTGAAATGCCTGAGCGACAGCACTCTCTGCCTGCTGTAACCGACCGATGATCCAACGGTCTGCATCAGAAAATTCTAGTGGCCTCTCATCGACCGATCCTGCATCCAGAGCCGTATCCTTGCCCTCGCAATTCATTAAGACATACCGTGTGGCATTCCACAATTTATTACAAAAATTACGGTATCCCTCACACCGTTGCATATCAAACTTGATATCACGTCCATGAGAGGCAAGGCTGG
>CANIWY010000076.1 GCA_947471695.1 Nitrosomonadaceae bacterium | reverse complement strand
TTTGGCTTTGCTCCGGATGGAGGTTTACGCGTTTCACCGTAAATTAATACGCTCGTCTCTGTGGCCCTATTCCTCGCCTTGGGTCTTGCGACTTATAGCGGCCGGCCATTAACCGGCATCCCGCTCTATGGAGCCCGGACTTTCCTCTCCCTACTTTTCATTGCTGAAAATAGGCAGCGACTGTCTAGCCAGCTTCGTTGAAGATACTACCATCAAACGAAATCTGATAAAGCACGAACTTCCACCACGAAAATCATCCTTCAGCCATTCCGAACAAAAGCCAGGGTTGAGATTTAGAGTTAATGTCAGACTTCCTACAGGTTGACGCTACGACCACCATCCACCGCAATGATCTGGCCTGTAATATAAGGTGCATCGGCGATCAAAAACAAAACCGTTCGAGCAATATCGTCGGGTTCACCCATGCGCTTGAGTAAGGTCTTGCTGATAATGTTATGACGCACTGACAAGTCTTTCCACTCATCATTTTCTGGCCATAAAATAGGGCCTGGGGAGACGCCATTCACCCTGATCTCAGGCGCAAGTTCCAGCGCGAGTGAACGGGTAAGCGATGACAATCCCGCCTTTGCGGAACTGTAAACGACGTAATCTTTCAAGGGCCGATCGGCATAAATATCGACGATATTGACAATACAACCAAGTTGATCTTTAAGATAAGGAACTGCCTCCTGAGACAAAAATAATGGCGCCTTCAGATTGCTGCCGATGAGATCATCCCATCCAGCCTCAGTAACCGCCCCCACCCTCGTAGCAAAAAAGCTGGAAGCATTATTGATCAATGCATCCAGCTTGCCAAACTTCTGAATAGTCTGACTAATAAGCCTAGGCATTTGAGAGATATCGAGCAGATCAGCCTGCACTAGCGCCACTGAACCAGGACGAATCTGATTGAGCTCAGTCTCCAACCCCTGAGCTTCCACTTGAGAAGAACGATAATGCACCATCAGGTTCGCACCCCGGAGGTGCAATTTTCGACAAATGGCTGCGCCCACCCTTTTAGCTCCGGCGGTGATGAGTACCACTTTCCCTTGCATCAGTATCTCCTCTACACTCGCATATTCTGCAATTTTTACAATTTACCATAAAGGAACTTCAGAGCAGATGCCATTACTACCAGTCCCAAACGAGATGGCACTTCAGCATAGCCGTGCTTTACAGCAAATAATCCGTACCGAAATAGTGACTTCTGGCGGCTGGATTTCGTTTGCACGTTATATGGAATTGGCTTTATATGCACCAGGTATGGGCTATTACAGCGCGGATACAGTTAAGTTTGGCGGCTCGGGGGATTTTGTCACCGCACCAGAAATTTCTTCATTATTTGGCAAAGCGGTTGCGCGACAAGCAGTTCAAGTGCTTGAGCTCATGAATAGCAAGAGTGGCGATATTCTAGAATTCGGCGCAGGCACCGGAAAACTCGCAGTTGATTTACTGCTTGAAATGGAGAAGCGAGGAAATCTTCCAAGGAAGTATCTAATACTCGAAGTCAGCGCCCAATTAAGGCAGCATCAACAAGAATTATTCAAAAAATTTGCGCCGCATCTCGTCGCAAGTGTCGACTGGCTAGAACACCTTCCCTCCAGATTCAATGGCCTAATTCTTGCCAATGAAGTACTCGATGCTATGCCGGCTCATCTGGTGACGTGGCAGGATAACAACCTGTTTGAACTAGGAGTAGCTTGGAACAAAAAAACCTTCGAGTGGAGCGAGCGCCTATTAATGGATGGGGAACTTTTCCAGATTGCGGGTAGACTTAGTCACCGACTTGATCCCGGAAAAAAATACATCAGTGAGATCAATCTAACCGTGCCTGGTTTTATTCGGAGTCTCTCAGATATCCTGCAACAGGGCGTAGTACTGTTGATTGATTACGGCTTCGGTCGCAGCGAGTACTACCATCCACAACGCGCTCAGGGGACCCTGATGTGCCATTACCGTCACCATGCTCATGGTGACCCATTCTACCTGCCAGGATTGCAGGATATCACCACTCACGTAGATTTCAGTTCGGTCGTTGAGACTGCGATCAATGAGGGACTTGAACTCTGTGGCTATACTACTCAGGCACACTTCCTCATTAACTGCGGCATTACCGAGATGCTGGCACAGACCCCCGTAGAAAACACCAAGAACTATCTGCCACTGGCGAATCAATTGCAGAAACTAGTGAGCCCCTCTGAAATGGGTGAATTGTTCAAAGCCGTCGCCTTCAGCAAGAATATTCACCAACCCCTTATCGGATTTGTCAGCGGCGATAAAAGCCGTTTACTGTAAATCATAGCAATGACCCCTGGACACGATATGACAATTGAGCATGCTCAGCCACCAGTCAACGTCCAACATCCCATCAAAACGAATGAAGCTGCTGCAAACCGACGTACCCGCCGCATATTAATGCGATGCGCGAGCGCTTCTCCTAACCACACTGCAGGCACGTTGGCTACCATCATACCAAATGTAGTTCCCAATACTACCATCGTCATCTCATCATAATGTGCGGCAAGTGCCACTGTCGCAAACTGGGTCTTATCCCCCATCTCCGCCAAAAAAAAAGCAATTGCCGTCGTGATAAAGACTCCGGCACCAAGTATGCATGGATCGCCGTCTAACTGATCCGGCTTCAACGCCCACAATCCAAAACCGATGAATGACAACCCGACGATCCAGTTGAGAGCTTGCGCAGAAATCAGACTCGCTATCCACGTTCCAACTGAAGCTGCCAGCGCATGATTGAGCAAGGTAGCAACGAAGATGCCCGCTATGATTGGATATGGTCGCCGCAGCTTGGCAGCCAACACAAATGATAGTAACTGGGTCTTATCGCCGATTTCAGCGAGGGCAACCAGCAAGGCGGGAGTGATGAAGGCTTCCAAGGGAGTGAACAGCCACAAAAATAAAAAACTCTGGGTTGCAAAGTAAATCTGTTACGTCTAACGAAGCATGCTCTACCTGACTATTTTTTTGGCAAGTAAAGATCAGTGATCGACCCTTCTGCAATTTCAGAGGCAAAGAAAATAGTTTCCGACAGAGTCGGGTGAGGATGAATGGTGAGACCTATGTCCTGCATATCCGCACCCATTTCCAGAGCTAATACGGCCTCAGCAATCAATTCACCTGCATTAACACCGACCATGCCCGCGCCGAGAATGCGGCGAGTATTTTTATCCAACAACAGCTTGGTCATACCTTCCTCACGCCCCATCGCAATTGCACGACCACTTGCGGCCCAAGGAAAGCTAGCTCTTTCATAGTCAATACCCTTCTTCCTGGCCTCGGTCTCAGTTAAACCCATCCAAGCAATTTCTGGATCAGTATAAGCAACTGAAGGGATAGTACGCGCATCGAATGCGGCCTTGTGTCCTGCGATTATTTCTGCGACGAGCTTGCCTTCATGCGTGGCCTTGTGCGCTAGCATGGGTTCGCCAACAATATCGCCAATGCCAAAGATATGTGACACGTTGGTACGCAACTGCTCGTCCACCGAAATGAAGCCTCGCTCGTTTACATGAATGCCAGCGTTCTCCGCACCGATATCACGACCATTCGGGCGACGTCCTACTGCAAGCAGCACACGGTCATAAGTCTGCGGCTCGAGAGATTTCTCTCCTGCAAAGGTAACCCTGAGCCCCTCTTCGCGGGGCTCAATATGGGTGACTCTGGTCTTGAGATATATCGCCTCGTAGCGTTTCTGTATGCGCCGGTGCAATGGCTTAACGAGGTCTGCATCCGCTCCGGGGATCAATTGGTCCATCAACTCCACCACGCTAACACAGGAGCCGAGCGCATCATAAACCGTCGCCATTTCCAAACCGATAATGCCACCACCGATGATGAGCATACGCTTAGGTATGTCTACCAGGTTCAATGCTCCGGTCGAATCTATCAGGCGCGGATCATCGTAAGGAAAGTCGGGAATGCGTGTCACACTGGAACCGGCCGCAATGATGCAGTGCTCGAACGACACGATCTTCATACCGCTAGCCGTTTCCACTTGAATCAGGTGAGACGAGATAAACTTTCCTATTCCATGTATTACTTCTACCTTACGTTGCTTCGCTAATACTGTTAACCCTTTGGTGAGTTTGCTGATTACAGAGTCTTTCCATGTCCGCAGCTTATCTACCTCTATCGTCGGCTTACCAAACACGACTCCCTGATGTTCGGTCTCTTCCGCCTCAGTAATGACCTTCGCCACATGTAGTAGCGCCTTTGATGGGATGCAACCGACATTTAGACATACACCGCCAAGGGCAGCATAGCGCTCAATTAGAACGACTTTCTTGCCGAGATCAGCGGCCCGAAATGCCGCAGTATAACCACCAGGCCCGGCACCTAATACCACTAAGTCAGCATGATTTTCTTCGCGTACGATCGGGGTCTGAACGCTCGCAGAAACTGGGGCTAAGGGGGGGGCAATGGAAGAACCCTCGTCGCATGGCGCGGGGCTTGGCGCAACCTTTACCACCTCCAAGATAAGAATAGATGATCCCTCAGATACCTTATCGCCAACCCTGACTTTGATCTCCTTCACCACACCAGCTTGTGGGGCAGGGATCTCCACTGTCGCTTTATCGGTTTCCAGTGTGATGAGAGGCGCTTCTTTTTCTAACGTATCACCGACTTTCACCAGCAGCTCAATGACCGGAATATCTTTGAAATCACCAACGTCTGGGACTTTTATTTCGATAAGTTGAGTCATCACAACCTCATGT
>CANIWY010000075.1 GCA_947471695.1 Nitrosomonadaceae bacterium | reverse complement strand
TCCCGATGTGTTTTTAGTGAGGGGACATTAATGCAGAGACTGTTCAGGATCTCATACAGTCTAGGGTCATACTCGCCCTGTGCTGTTAGATCAGATAGTGGTAGTGAGGTGGCGCACACCAGTCGGACGTTGTATTTTTCGAGTTTTCCTAGCAGGAGCAGTAGGCCCTTCTGCTCCTGCCGATTAATTTTTCCGATCTCGTTGAGAAACAATAAACCACCTTGCGCTTGCTCCAGCATCGCGAGCGGCGCGTCTGCAAGGAACGTGAGTGACTCTGGTTCCACCCAGGGTGTATTCGGGCGGTGCAGGAATCGAGCACATAGCCTCATCCCTGTTCCAGGTTCGCCAGTGAGTAGCAGTGGGGTCTTCAGGTGAGTGATCTGTTCCAAGCGTTTTTTTAGATTGGCGATCATCGACCCTTTGCCCAGGTTGTTGAGCGAGAGAGTGGAGTATGGTTTGACCTGTCCACCGCGGAGCGCGCGACCGACCGTACTCAAAAGCTTTTGCAGGGGTATCGGTTTCTCCAGATAACCGAACGCGCCAATACGCGTTGCTTCCACCGCGGTGTCGATGGTTCCATGTCCAGACATCACTACCACCGGCATGGTGAGTAGCCCACCTCCAGACCACTCTTTTAGAAGAGTAATCCCATCAGTGTCGGGCATCCAGATATCGAGCAGTACAAGATCGGGAAGGTTTTGGCTACGCCAGTTCCGAGCTTGCTCGGCATTCTCTGCCAGTGCCACTTGGTATCCCTCATCACGTAAGATTTCTGATAGCAGCTCACGTATGCCGACTTCATCATCAACGACAAGTATTGTATTGTTGGTCATATTTTTAAGTTAGAGCATCTAGTTATGGTGGACATTGCCCGGGGTTTATTTGTGAATGACCGTAATCATACGGTCTCAGTCTTGGCGGTTGTGATGCTTTCCACCGTCATGGGCAGGGTGATGGAGATACGTGCTCCATGCGGAAGAATGTTTTCGATTTGGATCGTACCATTGTGTTCTTCGACGATCTTCTTGACAATAGGAAGGCCGAGCCCGGTGCCCTTAGGCTTGGTGGTGACATAAGGTTCAAAGGCGCGCGTTCTGACCTCATCTGGAAATCCGCCCCCATTATCGCTTACACTGAGACTGACCGAGCTTTGCAATACCCCGGTGCGGACTGTGATGGTGGGGTCCGTGATGCCCACTAATGTGTCCTGAGCATTTTGTAGTAGATTATGGATCACCTGTCGCAACCGTGCCGAGTCACCCCTCACGAGAGGAAGGTTGGAGCCGAGCAACAGCTCGATGTGAGGGGCTAGTTCACTTCCCATTTCTTCATTCGTGCGTTCATACAATGCCAGTATTTCCCCCACCAGTTTGTTGATATCTAGCAGGTGTAACTCCAGCTTAGGTGCTCTGGCATACTCGCTGAACTCGTTGACCATTCTCTTCAGAGCTTCCACCTGGTTGACGATAATTTCAGTCGATCGCTGCAATATCTCTGCATCCTGTCCGTCCAATTTTTTCGCAAGTTTATGTTGCATACGTTCTGCAGAGAGCTGGATAGGCGTGAGCGGGTTCTTGATTTCATGAGCCAGGCGACGAGCCACCTCGCCCCATGCTGCAGTACGTTGAGCTTGAAGCAGGTTGGTGATGTCATCAAAGACCACGACACCACCGCCACTGCCACCAGAATCATGAGGCAAGCGAGTCCCGCGCAGTAGCAATACCTGATTGCCTTCATCTGCCGAGCGTTCCACTTGACACTGCCATTCGCCCGCTTTCTCCGAGTGGAGCTCTCTTAAGATTATCGATTCGAGAGATCGCAGTTGAGGGGCGTGTGCCACGCACTCTTCTATTGTCAGTCCCTCAAGGTCGGTGAGGGAGGCCTTTAGAATTTGTTCCGCGCTAAGATTTGCAGTACGCAGTCGCAACTCCTCATCGAATACCAGAACGCCGGATGAAAGATTGGACAGTATGCTCTCCAGGTAGGCTCTGGCACTCTCCACCTCATGCTGGTTGCGCTGGGTCACTGTGCGGGCCTCTTCAAGTTGCTGGGTCATGAGGTTGAATGACTCGGTCAGCACCCCCAACTCATCTTTACTTTGCACAGGATGGCGCCTGCTGAAGTCTCCTTGGGAGACGGCGCGAGTACCTTCAGCCAGCATACCCAGCGGCGCGCTCAGTCGTTCGCTGATCAGGAAGGCTGCAGCCATTGCAGAAAGCAACGAGAGCAATAAAGCGAGTGTTAATGTCACCGCGTAGAGTTCTTTCATCCCCTGTCGCGATAATGATAATGCCTGATAGTCGCGGTATACTGATTGCACAATCTCAGCATCATCTGCTAGGTTTTTGGGTGCCGGTTGCAGTAACTGTAGTACCCAACCAGGTTCCCCCGGCCGTTGCCCACCGACAGGTGCTACCACCCATAAATATAACCCCTTGTCGGGTATGGATTCGATTTCTCCATAGGCTCCTTGTGTCCTAGCTTGACGTATCGCCTCCTCACTTGGCACTCTTGTAATTAGACTGGCGCCCCCCGTACCAGAGAATGCGACTACCTCGCCGACTTGGTTAAATAGCGTGGCCTCCTGCATCCTTGAATGATCGACCAGATGGTTGAGCGTCGTGGGTGGCAGAGCGGTTTTCTTGGATAGAGTGAGCGCGGCGGTTTGAGTTTTTTCGCGTAACTCATCCATTAGATTATCGAGCATGGACCGACCCAGGTTCAGACCACCTTCTAGCGCCCGATCGACCTTGACATCAAACCAGGATTCGATACTCTTTCCCAAGAATTGTACCGATACGCTATACACCAGCACACCCGGAAGGGTCGCCATCAACGAGAAGATCAGTAACAGTCGCAGAGCCAATCTGGAGCCAAATACGTGGTCCTTGAGTCTGCGTCTGAGCCGCCATAGTAGATAACCGACCACCACCATCAGAAGCAACACAAATCCGATATTGAGCGCGATTAAAAGTTGATAACGACGTTCAAGGAATTCGGTATTGGCACCTGCAGTTGCGAGCAGGAGCAACATCACCGCACCCATTCCTGAGCCAATAATGATGAGGTACTTCACGGACGGGTTCCATGATGTGGTTTCTGAGGGGGGAGTTTTACACTCCATTGCAATGTGTCGGAGCTTAGATTCCACTCTTTCGAGCTGAGTGCTTCTACTTGGAATGGTTTGGGTAAGCGGGACAGGTCAAGCCATACCCGTAGCTCTGCAATATACTCAGTATCCTGATTGAGTTCAGAGTTTGCGACAATGGGGCGGTTACGTAGCCGTCCTAGAGCCTGCAGAGTCTCCTTCAGTGTGCTGTAGTTCTGTGACAATGCCCCGCGGCTCAAACGGTATTGACGCGTGAGAGCATAGTAGCTTAGTGCCTCTCGCTGCTTGCTACGGGCAACCTTCTCGTCGAGCCAGTACCAACGTGGATCTAGCAGGCTGAGTTCGCTCACAAAGTACAGAACGATCCCCTTCCCAAGTGACCGCTCTAGCATAGGGTTGAGTGTGATCTCAACATCGGCACTGAACTGGTAACCCTCATCCGCTGCATCCAGTGCTACGGATTTTATGCGTATATTTTCCGCATGAACGTTACCGGCTAGTAAGGAACCTGAGGCCAGCACCAAGATCACAAATACGCGCAATAACCGTGTGATGAGGTCAGGATTTGTGCAAAAGGGTATAGAAGAAACCGTCATGCTGGGGGCCCGGCAACAGTTGCCCATCAAGCGCTTCCATTCTGGAGAGCGGTAATGGACGTGCATCTGGATGATGACTCAAAAATTTGGTCACCTGCAGCTTGTTCTCTTCGGCGAATACTGAGCAAGTTGCATAGAGCAATTTACCATCTCTGGCCAGGGTCTGCCACAAGGCATCAAGTATTTTCTGCTGGCTGGCTGCAAAGTGAGGGAGATCAGTCTCACGTCGTAGCCATTTAATATCGGGATGACGCCGTGTCACTCCCGAGGCGGAGCAGGGGACATCGGCCAGAATGCGGTCAAAGGGCTTATCATCCCACCACTCTACTGGACGGGCTGCATCAGCACAGATGAGTCGGTGAGCTTTGAGCTCAAGCCGTGTGAGATTTTCTGCTACTCGAGAGAGTCTGGCCGCATCATGGTCGAGTGCGGTCAGTTCCACTTCCGCAAGTTCCAGTAGATGTGCTGTCTTGCCCCCGGGGGCCGAGCAGGCGTCGAGTACACGCATTCCATCGTGTAGGTCAAGCAATGGCGCTGCTAGTTGCGCACCTGCGTCTTGCACTGACACAAGTCCTGTACTAAATCCTGGAAGCTTCTCCACCCCAATCGGTTGCGCAAGAATGAGGGCATCGTCCCATAGCGGATGTGAGGTCATACCGCATTCCTGTAGCCGTTCCTGGTAGTGGGCCACCTTCACCTTGCGACGGTTGACCCTCAGTGTCATTGGAGGGTGCTGGTTACCAGCTTCTAAAATCACCCGATAATCGTTGGGGTATTGCTCGCGTATCTTGTCTATCCACCACTGAGGGTGAGAATGTCGACCGACATCGCTCTTGCTCGCTTGTGTCAACAGAGTCGCGCGTTGACGCATGAAGTTGCGCAATACTGCGTTGACCAGTCCAGGGGTTCCCTTATTCCTTTTGCTGCCCCCTAGGTTAGAGGATGCAGTTACGGCATGGTCCACCACCGCATGAGGGGAGGACTTGCTATATTGCAATTGATACAAGCCTGCCAGTAACAGACACCGAAGATCTTGGTGCTGTAGTGGTTTCTTCAAGAGGAGTCCGAGCAATGCATCCAGTTGACCATAGAACCGCAAAGTTCCGTAGCTT
>CANIWY010000074.1 GCA_947471695.1 Nitrosomonadaceae bacterium | reverse complement strand
CCTCGCCCCCTTCTTTCCCCTTCTTAATTCATGTCTGTTTTTACCGCCGTCTCCGAAGACCAGCTTTCCGCCTGGTTAAAAAACTATTCTCTGGGTACGCTTATTGATCTACAGGGGATCTCTTCAGGTATCGAGAATACCAATTATTTTGTTACGACGAGTCATGGAAAATATGTTCTCACACTGTTCGAGAAGCTCACCGCAACGGAGCTTCCCTACTATCTTAACCTGATGGCACATTTGTCACGACACAGTATTCCGTGCCCGGATCCGATCGCTAGTATCGACAACAGGCTCCTGGATGAATTAAATGGTAAGCCAGCAAGTATCGTTACCTGTCTACCGGGAAAATCACAGATGTATCCTACCAATGAGCACTGTGCAGAGGTTGGTGCATTGCTGGCAAATTTACACTTGTCTGGGCTGTCTTATCCTGAAAAAATGGAAAACCCGCGCGGACCCAAATGGTGGAAAAGCATAGCACCCGATGTGATGCCATTTTTGACAGAACCAGAGGTAGCGATGCTTAGGGAGGAGCTGCAGTTCCAGTCTGCCCACCATTTCGAAAGTCTGCCTCGCGGTGTGATTCATGCAGATCTGTTTCGCGACAATGTGCTATTTGTTGACGGAACTATCGGAGGCGTGATCGATTTTTATTTTGCCTGCAATGATGCGTGGCTGTTTGATCTCGCTATTGCGGCCAATGATTGGTGTTTAACTGAAAGTTGCGAACTGGATGGGGTGCGCTTATCATCCTTGATCAAGGCCTATCACAGTGCTCGCCCTCTTGCCGCTATCGAGCATGATGCTTGGCCGGTGATGCTACGTGCTGGGGCCCTGCGCTTCTGGTTGTCTCGACTGTATGACTGCCACTTGCCGCGGATGGGTGAGCTGACACACGTCAAGGATCCAACTCATTTCAGACGTATACTGGAAAATCACTCGACATTTTGCCTCGAGTTAGCGCAGATTTTGGCTTGAGCGGCTTGATTGTTGGATCATGATCGGACAACGAGTGATCGCTCTATTGGAGAAATGAAAAATGGAAGCCAGGCAGACGAGCGCGAAGCAGGGATGGCAGTGGATCGTGAATGGCTTCTACCTGTTTTTCAAGGCCCCGCTGGCATGGATCCTGTTGTGCTTTGTCTTGTTATTGATTGCAGCTACGTTGGCGCTCATTCCGATGGTGGGGCAGTTTTTTTTCACGCTACTCTCACCGCTATTTTTGGCTGGGTTGATGATAGGTTGCAGAGCGCTAGAACGAGGTGAAAAATTGGAGATCACCTATCTGTTCGCGGGCTTTAGGCAAAACCCCATTCCGCTGATCACTGTAGGAGGAATTTATTTAGTGGGGCAAGTACTAATTTTGGGTGTGGCCATGATGCTCGGAGGCGGCACACTGATGGATCTATTGGTAAACGGGAAAAGGGTCGATGAGAATGAATTGCGAGGCGTCATGAGTGGCGGTCTAACGGCTGTGATGGTGGCCTTGGGGCTGTCTGTCCCGCTGATGATGGCGGCCTGGTTTGCGCCATTACTGGTGGTATTTAAAGATATGCCCGCAGTGGCTGCTATGCGGTTGAGCTTTCTTGCTTGTATAAAGAACATCATACCGCTACAGCTTTACACTATCACGATGGTGGTGCTGGCGGTGATTGCGGCAATGCCATACGGTTTGGGATTTTTCTTGCTTGTTCCGGTACTATTTGCTTCGCTCTATGCGAGTTATGAGGATATATTTATGGAGGCAGTTGGACCCACTATCCCAGTATAGCCACTACTTGCTACACTGTTTCAGATAGGTACTAGTTTGGCATACTCTAGCGATAACCACTTAGTTCCAGAACGACCAAATTTCACTTGGACACGTGCATCTGTGCCCTGGCTCTCGCAGCTAATAATCACACCAGTGCCGAACTTGACATGGGTTACATTCTGTCCAACCCGCCACTTTGCGGCCTCCGCATCTCGAACGCTCGTGCTGTGATCTTGCATACCGAACACAGGCCTTTGGGCAGTCGTTCTCGATTTCGGGCTTCCGGTTTCTGGAGTCTGGTTCCTGTATCCCGGTTTTTGTACGGGTTGTAGCCACTTCAGCAGGCCATCTGGAATTTCCTGCAGAAAACGTGAGGGGACATTGTAGCGAGTCTGTCCATGCAGCATGCGACTCTGGGTAAAGCTCAAATACAAGCGCCGCCGTGCGCGGGTCAGGGCCACGTACATCAGTCTCCGCTCTTCTTCTACACCTCCAGCTTCGTTGCGGCTGTTCTCATGAGGGAATAGTCCCTCCTCCAGTCCGCTGAGGAATACAGTATGAAATTCCAACCCTTTGGAAGAGTGCACCGTCATCAATTGCAATGCGTCTTGACCGCTACCGGCCTGATGTTCCCCTGCCTCCAGCGAGGCATGAGCAAGAAATGCTGTGAGACTGTCGTCCTCGGCCTCGTGCACGAAGCTAATGGCGGCATTGATCAGTTCATTTAAGTTCTCCAGCCGGTCAGCCCCTTCCCGTTCGGCGCGATAATGTGCTGCTAATCCGCTACCTTCGAGCATATGTTCTACAATTTCCGGTAATGGCAGTCCCTCGCAGGATTGCTGTAGCGTTTCGATCAAGGTAACAAAGCCATCCATCCCCTTCTTTGGTCTGTCTGATCTATTAGCCCTTCCGGCCGGCATATTGATGCCGGCATCCAGGGTAAGAGTCTCCCTATCACCACAACTGCTCTGCATCGCAGCCCATAAACCAATTCCTTGCCGGTTGGCCTGGTCTTGCAGTTGTTCCAGGCTGCGCGCACCGATACCGCGTAATGGGAAATTTATGACCCGGTGTAACGCATTATCATTATCGGGGTTGGCAATCAGTCTCAGGTAGGACAGTGCATGCTTTATTTCCTGACGATCAAAGAAACGCATCCCGCCATACACGCGGTAAGCTAGAGAAGCATTGAAAAGAGCGTGTTCCAGTATGCGTGACTGTGCATTAGAACGATACAGCAAAGCCATTTGTGATAGCGCTATTCCTTCGGTGCGTAGTGATTTAATCTCATCGACGATGAATGCGGCCTCATCGAAATCAGTTGGTGCGTTATATACGCGCAGTGGCTCTCCGTGACCTTCTGAAGTCCAGAGATTCTTGCCAAGACGGCCGCTATTGTTACGTATCAGCGTATTCGCGGCGTCGAGTATGTTGCCATGAGAGCGGTAGTTTTGTTCGAGTTTGATAATTTTTGTGATACGGAAGTCATGTTCAAAATCTTTCATGTTGCCGGTATTGGCTCCTCTGAATGCATAAATGCTCTGGTCATCATCACCTACCACGAACACGGCGGCCTTATCACCAGCCAGCAGTTTAAGCCACTTGTATTGCAGCCTGCTGGTATCCTGAAACTCATCAACCAAGACGTGGCTGAAGCGCGAGCAGTAGTGTTCGCGAAGTATCTCGTTACGGTTGAGTAGTTCATAACTGCGCAGTAGTAGTTCGGCAAAATCCACGTTGCCTTCCTTGTTACACTGCTGCTCGTATGCTGTGTAGAACTCAGTCATCTTCCGCGTGAAATCATCATGGACTTCAACCCGCGATGCGCGCAGTCCTTCCTCTTTTGCATTATTGATGAACCACTGCACTTGACGTGGGGGAAATTTCTCGTCGTCTGCGCCGAGGCTTTTTAGAATTCGTTTGATAATTGCCAGTTGATCAGCCGAGTCAAGAATTTGAAAGGCCTGTGGTAGTCCGGCATCCTGATGATGGGCGCGCAACATGCGGTTGCACAAACCATGAAAGGTGCCAACCCACATACCCCGGGTATTGATCGGCAGCATCGTGGAAATGCGTGTGAGCATTTCCTTGGCTGCTTTGTTGGTGAAGGTGACGGCGAGGATGCCATGTGGGCTGACTTGGCCGGCTTGGATTAAGTGTGCAATGCGGGTAGTGAGCACCTTGGTTTTGCCACTGCCAGCGCCCGCCAGCACCAATGCTGATTGGTGCGGCAGGGTGACTGCTTCGAGTTGCTCTGGATTGAGGCCGGACAGTAGGGAGGGCATAGGGAGAAGGCTGTTTCCGGAGAAAATTCAGTGCCAGAATTATACAGCCTTCACCAATCTACGGAGGTGAGCAGAGTATTGATAAAGCATTCTGCCTAACCAAAGTGGTGGGATTGCTATTTTTTGCTTTTCGCAACCAAGGTTAGGATCAATGGCGTCAATATCAATTCGATTGCCAGGCCCATTTTCCCACCAGGCACGACGATGGTATTCGGGCGGGACATGAAGGAACCGTGAATCATATTAAGCAGGTAGGGAAAATCCATGCTCTTGGAATCGCGGAAGCGGATCACGACGAAACTCTCGTCCAAGGTTGGGATTTCGCGAGCGATGAAAGGGTTGGATGTGTCGACTGTGGGAACTCGCTGAAAATTGACGTGAGTTTGAGAGAACTGTGGGGTAATGTAATGCACATAATCATGCATACGGCGCAGAATTGTGTGCGTTACCGCCTCGGCAGAATAACCGCGAGCACTTGTATCACGTCGGATTTTTTGGATCCATTCCAGATTAACGATGGGCACTACGCCGACCAGCAGGTCCACATGCTTGGCAACATCAGCGGTGTCGCTCTTGACCCCGCCATGCAATCCCTCGTAAAACAACAGGTCTGAACCAGGGGCAAGTGACGACCATGGGGTAAAGGTGCCGGCTTTTTGCTTGTATGGTGCTGCCTCATCATCATTGTGCAGATACAAGCGAGTTTGACCTTTGCCGGTGTTGCCATACTCCTTGAATAGCGCTTCCAGTTTCTCGAACTCGTTAGCTTCAGGACCGAAATGACTGATGGGTCGGCCGCCGTCTTTTTCTGATTCAGCAACGGCCTTTTTCATTGCATCACGGTCGTACCGATGGAAGCTGTCACCTTCCACTACCACGGCAGACAATTTCTCACGATGAAAGATATGTTCAAAACTGTT
>CANIWY010000073.1 GCA_947471695.1 Nitrosomonadaceae bacterium | reverse complement strand
TCTACTGATTTTAACGGTACGGCGTTAGGGGACATGATCATGACTCCAACCCGTATTTATGTGAAGCCACTGCTTGAACTGATGCGGCATCTGCCGGTTAAAGGTATGGCCCATATCACCGGCGGCGGGTTGGTGGAAAATATCCCTCGCGTCTTACCTGAAAACGTCACCGCAGTGCTGCAGAAGTCCGCATGGGAGATGCCACCCCTTTTCCACTGGCTTCAACAAGAAGGCAATGTAACTGATAGCGAGATGCACAGAGTCTTCAACTGTGGGATCGGAATGGCGCTGATCATTGCCCCAGAAAACGTTGAAGAGGCGAAGCGAATACTGAATGCTGCAGGTGAAACTGTATGGCACATCGGCACCATCCGAGAGCGTGATGCCGGCGCAGCTCAAACCATAATCGAGTAAGCAACGAATCGGATCTGCCCTACTGCTCCCATGAAGTCCCTTGTCATCTTGATCTCCGGTCGCGGCAGCAATATGCAGGCACTCATCGAGGCCCGTCTGCCGGTTAGGATTGC
Organism: Nitrosomonadaceae bacterium; assembly: GCA_947471695.1. Classification (GTDB taxonomy): domain Bacteria; phylum Pseudomonadota; class Gammaproteobacteria; order Burkholderiales; family Nitrosomonadaceae; genus VFJL01. The sequence continues at coordinate 4,519 of CANIWY010000073.1, read as the reverse complement.
TGCAGTCATCAGTAGCAATCCTGAGGCGGGGGGTCTTGAGATCGCAAGAATGCACTCAATCGAGACGAGGGTGGTGGATCAGTTGGCCCATCCAGACCGTGCGGCATTCGATACGGCGTTGGCAGAAGTAATCGACTCCTTTCAACCTGACTTGGTTGCACTTGCCGGCTTCATGCGCATTCTCGGTGACAAGTTTGTTGAGCATTACCATGGAAGGCTGATGAATATTCACCCTTCGTTACTACCCTCCTTTCCCGGTCTCGACACCCACACTCGCGCTTTAAAGGCCGGTGTAAAAATCCATGGATGCACCGTGCATTTTGTTACGCCGCAGGTTGATCATGGCCCCATCATTACTCAGTCAGCAGTCCCAGTACTGCCCGATGACACCTCGAAAACACTTTCTGCAAGAGTGCTTCAACAAGAACACCGAATCTACCCTGAGGCCATACGCTGGTTCTTAGAAGACCGATTGCAGCTCTCTCATAACCATGTCTCGGTGAGTGGCGCCGTTATGGATGACTCGGTCCTGAATTCACCGAAACTACTCGGATGAGAGTCCTAGCTTGTGCCTTGCTTTGTGGGCTGAGTCTCTCTGCCCTAGCGGATGATCTACCCACCCGGATCGCTATCAGCTACTCAATCAGATCAGGTGCCTTGGAAGGAGAAGCGAATGACACTCTGGAAATAAAGCAGGAGGATGGCACCCGCAATTATGCAATCAGCAGCGCAACTCGGGCCATCGGTCTGCTGGCTCTGGCACAGTCAGGCGATATTTTACGCGATAGCGTAGGCACCATCACCGAACAGGGACTACAGCCAAGCCGCTTCTTCGATCAACGCCCCGACAGGCTGCCAAGAGTGTCCACTTTCGACTGGGAGAAGGGCTTACTGAACATCAATAACAGAGGGAGTGAGCAACAAAAGCCTCTTCCAATCGGCACCCAAGACAGGCTAAGCTTTTTATATTGTTTTGCGTTCTCCCCCCCTCCGGATGATGGACTTCTAGAGGTCTACGAGACAGATGGAAGGACCCTCAAGCTCATACACTACGTGGTTGATAAGGAGACACTTAAAACGCCCCTAGGCGAACTTGAGACCATCGTCCTGACAAAGCAACTACAAGGAGATGACAAGCTCGTGCGCAAGATCTGGCTTGCCCCTGCTTATTACATGCTACCGGTGCGTATCATGTCGACTGAAAGCGACCTCCTGTTAGATTATATGGCCACAAGAATAAGCTCTGGTGACGCAAGTGGACTCCGTCTAGAGATTGAGCTTTTACCGTGACTCGAGTGTAGACCGATCATTGCCCACACCCATACCCTGTTTTGACATTTGCGACTTCGGTTCTGCTTATATATGGGACCTTCATCCTCTTCACTTCTTTGTAGGATTTCTGATAGATGCGCCTCACCCCTGATCACCTCGATATGACTACCGCCGCGCTACGCGCCGTGCTTCCGCTTGAGCATCCAGCTGATGCTATTTTGAGGCACTTTTTCCGCGACAGCCCCGAGCTCGGCTCAAATGATCGCGCTTTCATTACTGGAATAGTATTCGGTATTCTTCGGCACAGATTCTTCCTTGAGCACGCTGCCAACACGACCTCACCCCGCCCACTATTGCTTGCTTATCTGGTTAAATTTCAAGGTATGAACATGCGCGAACTGATGCCGCTCGTCAGCGAATCAGAGGCTAAATGGCTTACAGGAATCAAGGCGGAAACACCCGATTCACAGCCACTTTCCATTCAGTCTGAATTTCCCGAATGGCTGGTGGACAAGCTGCGTGGAGGCATGACAGATCCTGACATTCTTGGCCTGGGGCGATCGCTGCAGCAACCAGCATCACTCGATCTGCGCGTCAATATTTTGCTCACTACCCGTGATGAAGTGCTCGCGGCCTTAAAAAAAGATGGCATCGAATGTGAGGCCACTCTCTTCTCTCCGAGCGGTATCCGTCTTCCCGGCAAGCCCACAATCAACCGCCATGAACTCTTTCTAACCGGCAGGGTAGAAGTACAAGATGAAGGTAGCCAGTTACTGGGTTACTTACTTGCGCCAAAACGCAGCGACATGATTGTGGATTTCTGCGCCGGCGCCGGCGGCAAGACACTGATGCTGGGTGCACTGATGCATTCGCAAGGCCGTGTTTATGCCTTTGATATTTCCGAGAACCGTCTCAACAATTTAAAACCACGCCTCAAGCGCTCCGGCCTATCCAACCTGCATCCACAACGGATCTCTAATGAGAACGACATCAAGGTCAAACGCCTGACCGGGAAAATCGATCGGGTTCTCGTGGATGCTCCATGCAGCGGGCTAGGTACGCTGCGTAGGAATCCGGATTTAAAGTGGCGACAATCTCCTCAGAGCATCGAAGATCTAAAACGTAAACAATCATCGATCCTTGCATCTGCATCTAACTTACTCAAGCCTGGTGGAAGACTCGTCTATGCAACATGCAGCTTTCTGCCCGAGGAGAATCAAGAAATCATTGAACGCTTTCTGATCGACCATCCTCGTTATTCTCTGCTGAATTGCGCCGACCTATTGTCTCAGCAGAAGATTCCATTAGACACTGGAAGATATCTCCAACTATCGCCTGCTCTTCATGGTACCGATTGTTTTTTTGCTGCAACACTCGAACTTGCGGTGAAGTAATCACGGGCCAAGGATATACTTTCAGACTCAAAGAACCTCTCACCGCGCAGTGAGGTTCGTAACCATAGCGCTGACCCCGCAGCAGGTGTTCCTGTAACAGCTGTCCGCAATCCGCTTCCTAGCTCATGCTAAAATAAATCTTCGTTCTGACTCGCTCCTATGCCGCCCAACAACGAAATCCACAGCCTACTACTCAGCCTGGTCACTCACATCCAAGAGGTGACCATGCTGTGGCAGCTTGCTGTCTTGCTCTCAAGTCTTGGGCTTGCCTGGCTGGCACAGAGACTGCTCGCTGAACGCATCGGCTCGAAAGTAAGCGCTGACAATACACCAGTCATTAGTGCAAGCAGCTTTAACCGACTGATGACCCCTCTCTCAGCCCTCGTCCTGGTAGTTCTCGGCCGATGGATGCTCAATCACTGGCACCCGACACATCTTCTCAATATTGCTATTCCATTGCTCTTCGCACTGGCACTGGTACGCGTCACCATCTACATACTCCGCCGAGTTTTCCACGACCAGCAATGGCTCCATCCGTGGGAGCGTACCATTGGCTGGATCGTATGGATTATCGCAGCACTCCATATCATTGGCATACTGCCAGAGATACTGGACATGCTCGATGCTATGGCCTTTTACGTTGGTCAGCACCGACTCTCAGTAATGCTGGTCCTACAGGGGATAGTGGCTTTGACAGCCAGCATGCTGCTGGCGCTCTGGCTCTCGAATTCACTCGAGTCACGGGTTATGCGTATCGAAGCAATGGATATGAACCAGAGAGTGGTAGTGACAAAGGTCGCGCGTACCCTGCTTATTCTGCTGAGCGTGCTGTTTACGTTACCGGTCGTTGGGGTGGATATTACTGTGCTGTCGGTGTTCAGTGGCGCCCTCGGAGTAGGTCTGGGGTTGGGCTTACAGAAAATTGCCAGCAACTACGTCAGCGGTTTCATTATCCTGCTGGATCATTCACTACGACTTGGCGATGTAGTGACCGTTGATAATCATACCGGCCGCGTCGTTGACCTTACCAACCGCTATGTAGTGCTTCATGGCCTCGACGGGGTTGAGTCCATCGTCCCCAACGATACCTTCATCACCTCTACCTTTATCAAGCAGACACATACCGATACCCGGGTACGTCTGGCACTTGCCGTGCAGATCAGTTATGGAAGCCCGCTGGAAGTGGCTATGCGTATCATGCGGGAGGCAGCGCTCAAGCAACCGCGTGTAATCTCCGAACCGGAGCCAATGGTATTTCTAAAGGAATTTGCCGATAACGGATTTAATCTCGAACTTCACTTTTGGATCAACGACCCGGAGGAGGGACAGATTGGATTACGTTCCGATATCAATATGGAGATCTGGCGAGAGTTCCAAAATAACGGTATTGAGATCCCTTTCCCGCAGCAGGAGGTTCGTCTGATTGATAAGGCTTAGCACGATATGGCCACTAACGGTGACCCCGTGCGGGGTCTTGCTTCAATCGGTTTGTATTGTTTTTTTCTGAATGAATTCGATCTTGTAGCCGTCTGGATCTTCTACAAAAGCGATCACCGTAACGCCGTGTTTCATCGGTCCTGCTTCTCGCGTGACTTTTCCACCACGTCTCTTTACTTCCTCGCATGAGCGATAGGCGTCATCCACTTCGATTGCGATATGGCCATACCCCCCACCCAGATCATACCTCTCCACTCCCCAGTTATGGGTCAGTTCCAATACTGAACCATCCTCCTCATCCTGATAGCCGACAAAGGCTAAAGTAAATTTTCCGTCCGGGTAATCCCTACGGCGCAACATTTTCATGCCCAGCACTTCAGTATAAAACTCAATCGACTTTTCTAGGTTACCCACCC
>CANIWY010000072.1 GCA_947471695.1 Nitrosomonadaceae bacterium | reverse complement strand
TGTAAGGGAGGGTTAAATAATGTTACAGTGTCTACTATTGATGTGGGACTCGGGTAGTCTGGACCGGGTTGGGAGATGTTATGGATAAGATTGGAATGGATAGTGTTCTGTCTCAGCTACGAGCCGCATCGGCCCTGGCAGGGGGAAATGCGTCTGCAGGGGCGACCCCTAAGAGTGCTGCCACAGTCGACTTTGGGCAGGTTCTAAAGACTGCTGTCGATCAGGTGAATAGTGCTCAACTGGAGACGACTAAGCTCGGTAAGCAGTTCGAGATGGGTGCTCCGAACGCTAATCTTCAAGATGTGATGATCTCTCTGCAGAAGGCAAATATCTCGTTCCAGACGATGGTTCAAGTGCGTAATAAGTTGGTGAATGCGTATCAAGATATCATGAACATGCAAGTCTAAGATCTTCTTAAAGGAAGCTCAGAGCGCTTGTCCTGTGTCTTCCACTCCCTGTCTTTGAGACTCCAATATATAGTGCCACGTAAAATTCAAAAGCCTTTCCTGCCAGTACTGAGCTCTCAAGCTCAGAAATCAATAAAATGACGAATGGCGCGATCTTTTATCCAATAACGCCTTATCATCTCCTACTCAGCGCAGCAATCAGGCTTGATTTTTGTAAAAAATCTAACGTTCTAATTTTAGATAGCAAGCTGTTCAATAAGTCAGTAATAGCAAAAATTAAATCTCAAGGTGCTTGGAGTTCCATCCTTGTAATAGAGAATGGGAGTAAGTTAGAAAGGGCGCATTCTTTAGTGTCGCTATACCTCACACTCTTAAAAATTAAAAAATCAAAGGTAGTATATTTTTCACCAGGAAACTCAATATGTAATTTTATGGTGAATAAATTAACACTAGAGAATGAAATAATATTGGGGGAAGATGGATTGGGTCCTTATCAATTTGAGGATTTTGAGAAAGGCTATAAGGCGGAAATTGAAAGACTTAGAAAAAGAAAACGCCCCATCCTCATTCGAATTTTTAATCAAATTGCTGAATTTGCGCGCATGGAGATTTACTGGAAGCCAGAAAGCATAAAAGAGATACTTTTGACAAACATTGCATTGAGTCAGATGAAAGAATGCAAGATTTTGGTTCGGCAAATAAATTCATTTTCAGAGAACAAGATTCAAGTATTAGATGAAGTCTCAAAATATTACGAAAATTTGTTGCCAACAATATCTGCAAAATACGATCTAGTATTTTTTTATTCTGAAGATTTAGAAAAAGACTTGAGAACGATCGATAGATTAAAAAAAATCTACGGAAATTTACGAATCTTCCATAAAATGCGAGTTATGCGCCAAAATAATACCTTGGCTACCGATAAGGTACTCAGTTTAATTGGCAATGTAGACTATGATCACTCGATACCCTGGGAAATTTTATATTACAAAAATCAAGACTCGTTTTCTAACGCCACTCTTGTGGCTAACTATTTATCGACAGCTTTTCTAGGTTCGTTCGAACGATCTGAAAAGATTCTTAATAGAGTAGTAATCCAAGATGATAGTGAAGAAGTTGAGCCTGACGAAGGTACTTGCAGGATATTTGAGGTTATTAAAACAAGATGCATCGCCGGACCTGACCTTCTCCAAAGATCGTCTTGAGAGCTTGAATATTCAATTTTGCTTCTACCAGCAGTTTCTTCAACTTGCCTTTCGCGCACTCCAAAATCCACGAAATTTCTGAGTTTCTCTGATGTCTATTCCTCTGAACTGGGTTTGCCATTTGTAAAAGCTCGCATCGCTGAATCCGCACTTGCAACAGAGTTCTGTAACTAGCATTCCGGCTTCCATTTCTTTAATGAGCCCGATAATCGTTCTTTGCGAAATCGGCTCGGTCATTTGCGCAAAATAGGCATAAAAATTGCTTATAGATACACCGTGGGCTCTTGTTCTTCTCGTTTGCATTACGAGTCTATACAACCTATAAACAATATTGGAGTGGGTCAAATGATAAACATACATTCTGCGATCAGAAATGGATGGTTCATGTCTCATCTGAATAGTAAGGTCGAGCAAGAAGTGATTGTTACTGAGCCCCCTGACGAGGAGATTGATAAGTTTCGTGTTTATTTGGACATCGAAATTCTTTATATACTCCGTTCGATGAAGAGAGCCAATGCCCTGGCGACACTCTCTTTTGATAATGAGGATGGTTTTATCCTGACCACCATTATCGGTATCAACCCAAAGAGGGGGGAAGTTATCTTTGATTACGGTACCGATGAGATGTCGAACATGAGGGCCCTGAGGGTGGGCAAATTAAATGTCTTCGCACTCTTAAATCGTGTTGAGATTCAGTTTGTCTGTCATGATATTGAAATGATTAGATTCGAGGGCAGGAACGCATTCAGTGCCCGTATTCCGGAGAGTCTGCTAAGGCTGCAAAAGAGAGCACACTACCGGATCGATACCCCATCAACTAAGCACCTAACATGTCGGATCCCGCTCCCACAGGGGGAGTATGCGGGTGTTCTCTTGCAAAATATCAGCCGTGGTGGGATGGCCGTATTTGATCCTGAACGGAAGATTGAATTTGAGAGCGGTGTTGATTATCAAGGATGTTTGATCGATCTTCCTGGGGTGGGGACTGCTAAGGTGAATCTCCAAGTTAAGGCCGTCTCTGAATTCACTCGGAGGGGGGGTCTCAAGTGCCAGAGGGCAGGGCTTGAGTTTGCGTCCGACACTGAGGAGAGGATTCTCTTAATGATCCAGCGGTACGTGAATAAGCTACAGATGGAGCGTAAAAGAACTCACTGATGGATGACTCTCCTTCGCGCTGAGTCAGAGATGGGTCGTTGGGGGAGGGGGAGAGTCCCCTCCTCTTTCTAAGTGGTAGAGCCAGGCCAGTAGTTCAGCAATGGCCACATAAAGCTGAGGGGGGATATGCTGGTCCAGGTCGACCTGCATCAGTAGTGCGACCAGCTCTGGGGATTCGTGAACGTAGATACCCGACTCCCGGGCACGTGTAATGATCGTCTCTGCAATCAGACCACGGCCCTTAGCAACGACAGTTGGTGCCGTCTGGCCGTCATGATAGGCCAGTGCGATGGCGGCCTTTCTATTCTCACCCTCTTTCACGCTGAACCTCCACACCGAGTACGGTAAGACCTGCAGCAGAGAGGGACTCTGCCAATGGCAGGCGTTGACTCTGCATCCGTGACAGGGATTCATCATCTGTCGCACTGATTGAGAGCTTGACTCCCCCCGAATCGAGACCGATATTGGCAACGACCTCACCTAATTTTGGAAGGGTAATCCGGAGTCTTGTCTGCCAACGTGGGGTCTCATCCGGTTCATCTCTGGTTGGTGGGTGATCGGTGATCTCCCAGTCCATACTCTGGCCGGGCCAGATCTCACACCTCCATGAGAGTTGGCCCGTTTCAAGAAGATTGAGCTGCTGCTGTACCAGCGTCATGGACTGCGGGTGTGCAGGTGTATCTGCGCTGAGGGTCCATCCAGCGGTGGGGGTATTGGGTGAGGATGCCGAGTTTGCTGAGCTCTCTGCGGTTGCTGCGGTCGCAGAGAGTCTGCTCTGTGGTTCTTGTGATAATTTTTCTAGGGAACGCCGACCGGCAATCCATTGGGCCTGGTGAGACTCATAAAATAAACCGCTCTGAGACATGGCTTGCTGTAGTTGCGCTGGCAACTGCTGAGAATTCAGAGGTGGGCCTGCGAGCAGGGGCCCGGTATTGGCGAGTGGGGTCGTTAATGATTTATTGGAATCTTGTATCAATGTTCCAAGGAAGCGACCGGTCTTACTTAAATCAGCATCCGCGATCGCGTTTAAGGGTTCGCCCGTTTTAAGGATCTCCCCACGACTGGCCAGAATCATGTTCATCTGAGCATCGGGATGCATCTTAGTATTGGAATTGGGTCTTTGCGCCGAGACGGAAGTGTCACCCATTGTTGGGGTGGTGCTCAGCATGGCGAACTTGAGACGGGGCTCTTTAGAGATGAGAAGCAGGTTCAGTTGGTCGCCCGGTCGGGTGCCTTCGGGTAGTTTCATTTGCATCTCTTGGCCGCTGACCGTGACCTTGAAATGACCGTTGGGGAGTCTTACCTCGACACTTGCTTGGTATCGTTGTGCTACCGAGAGACTAGATAACTTAGTGACATCCGTGACGGATGAGGAGGGTGATACAGACTCAACCAGCAGCGGCTGTGCAGGTAATCCAAGTCTGACCGGTCTGGGCAGGTCGGGGAAGTCCATTGTTACTTTCCTCGGTATTGAAGACTTATTCCAGGATACACCCCAATGAGTAGTCTAACCTCCAGAAGTTATTTATTTCAGCTGAAATGAATTCCTAGTTTAGCTGATCCTCTTGCCCAGAGTGAGTCATGAGATTGTCTAGGTTCGTCATCCAGGGCTGAGTGATATTTCGGATCTCGGCATCATCAGCAAGCATCTTATGGATGATCTCGACCTTGCGTTGCTGGTACTCGCCGGTGAGGGGGTCTGAATTAACCGCGAGGATGCTCGCGATCGCAACCTTGCAATCAATTTCGAGTGATTGCAGGTGATCCCAGTCCTTCTTCTTGGCAGCTTCTAGCATCTGCTCGGTAATTGAGAGGATGCTCTCGTAGGTGGCTATGACTTGTGCATTATTCATTCTTTATTCCAGATTGGATGTCTATATACATGTACCCCTCGCGACCGGATGAGGATCGCGTAGATCATGATCTCGTTCATCGAGATGGATAGCATACTACTTCGATCTTAATCATTTCCTTCGTTGGAATTGATGAGTTTATTATGCCTATTTCAAGCATTAACCCAGTTCAGATATGAACGTATGCTTGCTGTAATCTCTTGTCCACTCCGATGACACTGAGCTCTTGCTGGATCTTGTCCATCCATGAGCAGGTCAGACGCTTGATCTCTTCATCGGTAGAGAGGATGTTACGGATTAATTCCGACTGACGGGCTACGAGTTCCTGGTCTTTTATACGACTCTGATTGATCTGCAGTATTTGATCAATCTTCGCCTGACGGGCACTCTCTAACTGAACCAATCCATCCCATTCCCCGGCCCTGGCAGAATCCAGCATTTTCTGGGTATCCATCCATGCCTCCGTGCAAG
>CANIWY010000071.1 GCA_947471695.1 Nitrosomonadaceae bacterium | reverse complement strand
CATTAAAAACAATTAAGTAAACCCATAAGAATTCATTAGAGAGACTCCCGATGCAAGTTACACGTTTATTGGTCGTCCTGCTGTTATCGATTTATTCCCAATTAGCGCTTGCAACACTGCCAATCCAGCTCTGGCAGACATCCGCTGGCACTTGGGTATATTTTGTCGAAAGCCGAGGCTTGCCGATACTTGATATCAGCGTGGATTTTGACGCAGGCAGCAGCACCGATACACCGGAAACCTCGGGACGCGCCAACCTGACCTTGCAACTGCTCAATCTTGGAGCGGGCGGCCTATCTGAAGATCAGATTGCCAAGTCGCTGGCCGATGTTGGTGCTGAACTGGGTGGTCGTTTCGACCAGGATCGTGCGGGCGTTTCGTTACGAACCCTGAGCAGCACGCGTGAACGCAATCAGGCGCTCGACATCCTCGGCCGAGTGATACAACACCCCGAGTTTCGTGAAGAGGTACTCGAGCGTGAGCGAACGAGAGTGATCACGGGGCTAAAGGAGGTTGACACCAAGCCGGACCATATCGCCAGCCATACCTTAAAGAAAATGCTCTACGGCAGCCATCCTTATGGATTGCGCAGCTCTGGCGAGATCACCAGTCTAGAGCTACTGCAACGCAAGGATTTGTTAGATCTCTATCAGTCCCGTTACCTTGCTGGCAGCGCGGTGATCTCTATCATGGGTGATGTGAGTCGCGTTGAAGCGGCCGCCATTGCTGAGGCCCTAACCAATGGTTTACCACAAGGAAAGTTGAGCGTTGCATTACCTGCAGTGCCCCCCCCGGTAGCAGAGACTCGAAGGATCGCTCATCCTGCGAGCCAGAGTCATATCCTACTCGCCTATCCGGGATTGCGTCGTGACGACCCCGACTTCTTCCCTCTGGTTGTTGGCAATTACGTACTTGGCGGCGGCGGGTTCGTGTCCCGTCTCATGCAAGAAATCCGCCAGAACCGTGGCCTGGCCTACAGTGTCTACAGCAGCTTCTCTCCGCTTCGGCAAGAGGGTCCATTTGAGATCGGTCTTCAAACCAAGAAGGAGCAATCAGAAGAATCCCTCAGGATTACGCAGCAAGTACTGGCCAAGTTCATTGCCGGCGGCCCAACACAAAGAGAACTGATCGCAGCCAAGCAAAACATTATCGGTGGATTTCCACTACGGCTCGATAGCAACAAGAAGATCATTGATCACCTCGCGATGATTGGTTTCTATAATCTACCCCTCACCTATCTGGATGACTACGTAAAAGCGATCGGGAAGGTAACGACATTACAGGTTAAGAAAGCCTTTCAGCGTCGAATTAAACAGGACGGAATGGTGACGGTGGTGGTGGGGGCTGTTGAAAAGAAATAAGAGCATCCTTTCAAAGATTTTTTAGCGGCAACCAAATACCTCTCCCGGAATTCATTTCTGCGTGCGTCCGACTCAAAATAAAGTTCGCATCATCGGCGGCAGGTGGCGCAGCAGGATCATTACCTTCCCTGTCAACCCCGACCTTCGCCCCACACCTGACCGAGTCCGCGAAACACTCTTTAACTGGATTGGGCAAGACTTGAGCGGCAAGACCTGCCTCGATCTTTTTTCGGGTAGCGGGGCATTGAGCTTCGAGTCTGCATCTCGAGGGGCATTACAGGTGGTCATGGTCGAGTCCAACCCCAAGATACTGAGTGCGCTACAAGAAAATTTGCAAAAACTCGGGACGGAGGGGATGGAGCTCGTGTCGATGGATGCGATAAAATTCCTTGCTTCTGATCGTCGCGCGTTCGACATCATTTTCCTCGACCCACCTTACCGTCTTGAGTTGTTGCCCGAGTTGCTATGTCTTCTTCCATCCCACCTTGCTGAAGATGGACTGGTCTATATAGAGAGTCAGAATCTCCCGGCGCTCGCGAGTGGTTGGCAAGTCTGGCGTAGCGGAAGAGCAAGCATGGTAAGTTATCAACTGTTAAAATTGGCGGCAAATGGATAAAGCTATCTATCCTGGCACTTTTGATCCCTTCACGCGCGGGCATGAGGATATTGTCCGGCGCGCGTCTCTGCTGTTCGATCAGGTCGTTGTGGCAGTCGCTGCCAGCAGCGGCAAGAAACCATTGTTTACTTTAAATGAACGGGTTGAAATGTCAAAACAAGTCCTGACAGACTGCCCTAATGTGAGGGTAATGGCTTTTTCTGGCCTGTTAATGGAGTTCCTGCAAGAACAGAGTGCCAGAGTGATTCTGCGTGGATTACGTGCAGTTTCTGACTTTGAATATGAATTTCAGATGGCAGGGATGAACCGCAGTATGTATCCCGATGTTGAGACCATGTTCATGACCCCATCAGAACAGTACATGTTTGTTTCTGCCACAATCGTGCGAGAAATTGCTCTATTGGGGGGTGATGCCGATAAGTTTGTACATCCTCTGATTGCCGCGCGACTGCGCAGCAAAGCCGTTAAATAATGTTGGGGAGGATTAGTTGTCGCTGATAATTACGGATGAGTGCATCAACTGCGACGTATGCGAGCCAGAATGCCCCAATGATGCGATTACACAGGGCGCGGAAATCTATCTCATCAATTCTGCTCTATGCACGGAGTGTGTGGGCCACTATGACACACCACAATGCATCGAGGTATGTCCGGTAGATTGCATCACCATCAACTTGAACAGTATCGAAAGTAAACAGCAGCTACAAGATAAGTATCTTGCACTCACCGGGCAGCAAGGGCAGCAATCTCCTCAGGTATAAGATAACGCCTCGGCCCGAAAATCGCCGTGCCCACCCGAACCATGGTCGCACCCTCCGCAAGAGCGATGTCCATATCTTCTGACATTCCCATCGAGAGAGTGTCAAGTTCGTAACCATCCCTCTTGAGCTGTTCATACAACTCCCGCAACAAGTGAAACTGGCTACGCTGCAACGCTGTCGCCGTAGTAAGCTCAGGAACGGCCATCAGTCCACGTAATCTCCGGTGGGGTAGATTAACCACATGGGCGGCTAGTGCTGCTAACTCTTCAGGCTCTACTCCGCTCTTACTATCCTCCCCACTCACATTCACTTGCAGGCAGACTTGCAGCGGCGGCAGTGATTCGGATCGATCTTTCGACAATCGATCGGCAACCTTTGCCCTGTCCACGCTATGGACCCACGCAAAGTTCTCCGCAATGCGTCTTGTTTTATTGCTCTGTATCGGACCAATAAAATGCCATTCAATGGGCAGGTCAGCGAGAGCAGGCATCTTTGCCAGAGCCTCCTGCAGATAGTTTTCACCGAAAATGGTTTGCCCGGCAACCCAAGCCTCTCGCAGTGCGTCAGCCGGATTGGTCTTGCTTGCTGCCAGCAGAGTGATCTCGTTCGGCTGGCGGCCGATGGATTGTGCAACTCTGACAATACGATCTTTTACGTTCTGTAGGTTTGAAGCGACTGTTGTCATAATCTACGTAGTTATCCTACGTTCCTGAATTGGCTCGTCGTATGACGGAGCATCACTCTGAACATACTAGATCTAGTCGCCCACGTGGTCAAGAATAAAGCCTCTTATCGACACCTTCACCTTGGTATGAAACACGCCATCACCGACCCCTTATCTGACTGCTTTTAGTTGGCCGAGCCAGGAGCTCTAGATACGCGCGTGCGTCAATCTCATCTCGTATCAGAAGGGGCTTCCCATTGACTGGCGTGCTCAGACAGATTAGAATCCGCGTTTTTTGAAATACAGATAATGTTGGGTTTGACTGCTCCAGCTTAATTCTGGAGGCTAGGGGATAAGTACTTCCTAGTGAATGAGAGAAAGTAGCTCATCTGAAAGTACCCTTTCAGCATCCGCAGTATCACGCTATACAAGTCAGCTTTCTGATAGACGCCGGATATGCCTTGGATAACAAACAAACCAGTGCGCATTATTATGCGCTGGCAACTGATCGTTACCGCAGTGATGGTACTCATCCTCACTCCGCTATGGGGACTTCACGGTGCAGTCTCAGCATTTCTCGGGGGAGTTGTTAGCATTGTCGCTGCTGCTGCTTATGCAGCAATTATTTCACGCTACCATGGAGCCACCATCAGTGGTGCGCTAAAGACCGCAATAAGAGCGGAAGCTGTAAAAATTGTAGCAATGATCGCGCTACTCTGGTTAGTGCTAACGTTTTACAAAGATGTTGTCGCGGTAGGCTTTATTGGAACTTTCGCCATCACTGTCCTAGTCTTTGGTATGGCGTTATTTGTTCCGGACGATACACGGGTAGCCCCACAAATCAAATAATTTGAACAGATACTAAATAACAATGGCCTCAGGCGCGGAACTCACCCCCACATCGTACATGAACCACCACCTCACCAACTTGACGAGCTCAGTTGGCGAGGGCGCATTCTGGACGCTGCATGTTGATACGCTCGTGATGTCGCTTCTGCTCGGCATCCTCAGCTTCGGATTCTTGTGGTCTGTTGTCCGCGGCGCAACCTCCGGAGTTCCTGGCAAGCGTCAGGCCTTTGTTGAACTGGCTGTTGAGTTTATCGACGATCAAGTTAAAAGCACCTTCCACGGCGATCGACACGCCTTCGTAGCTCCAGCAGCCCTCACCGTTTTTGTGTGGGTACTCATGATGAATGCGATGGACCTGCTTCCAATAGATATCATGGCACTGGTCTACGAACAGCTCGGACTCCATAACTGGCGTAGCGTACCCACCACCGACATCAATGCCACTTTTGCACTGGCATTGTCAGTATGGTTTTTGATGATTTTTTTCAACATCAAGGTCAAAGGGCTCGGAGGCTGGACACACGAGCTGGTTTGCACTCCATTCGGCAAAAGTCCTCTACTGTGGCCGGTTAACTTGCTCTTCAATCTTGTCGAGTATGTCTCCAAGCCGCTCTCTCACTCCTTGCGTCTCTATGGCAACATCTACGCAGGTGAAATTATTTTTCTGCTGATCGGAATGTGGGCCGCAACAGGTTTAGCTGGAACCATATTCGGCACGATACTAGGCGCAGGTTGGGCAATTTTCCACATCCTGATCATCACATTACAAGCCTTTATCTTCATGATGCTGACAGTGGTCTACCTTTCTATGGCTCATGAGTCACACTAACTTCTTACCTTAATATTTAATTATCACTACTATCCACCACGACGAGAGGAAAACAAAATGGACAAT
>CANIWY010000070.1 GCA_947471695.1 Nitrosomonadaceae bacterium | reverse complement strand
CGCAACAAATAGTTTGTCAGAGACCAGTTTAGTTGCGCCGTAGAGATTGATCGGGTTCGCTGCCTTATCGGTAGAGAGTGCGATGACTTGCTTGATATTGTTCTCCAGTGCTGCATTGATGACATTCTCTGCACCATGGATATTCGTCTTGATACATTCCATCGGGTTGTACTCTGCTGCAGGTACTTGCTTCAGTGCTGCTGCATGGACCACATAGTCGACCCCTCTCATTGCTTGGATCAGACGTGGTCCATCACGCACATCCCCCAGAAAGTAACGCATGGCAGGGTCGTCAAAGGTCTGCTGCATCTCGAATTGCTTGAGCTCATCTCGAGAAAAAACGATGACACGTCTCGGACTGTATTGATCCAGAATGGACTTGATGAATTCCTTTCCAAATGAACCTGTTCCGCCGGTTATGAGTATGGACTTGTCATTGAACATGGTTATTTCCTAATTTTTTGATAAATAGTTGAAGGTGATTTGGAGCCGGAGATTATCTTGGTCAACGTTTCCTTAATATTGATTTAGACATTGTGACCAAATTGAGTCTGCATCTCTTTCCAGAGTAGGCTGCTCAGCATCAGTCGGTCATTGGGCTCTGGATTTTGGAACTCAAGTCCGCTCTGATGATGACTGGTTCCATCCTTCTCTTGAATGGTCTTTGTGCTCCGGAGCTGAGATTCTAACTTTAGGGAGAATGCCGCCCCGTGTAGATCAAAGTGCAGGGTGAACCGTATTGGCGACTCATCAGTTAAGGGAATGGGGGTGCTGACACAGGCACCGGTCATATTGAGATCTAGGATATGACCACTCACATCACCCATACCCTCAATGGTCAGCGTCACCGGGATACTGACTTGCTGTCGGATCGATGTACGAACCTCTAGGGCGCTGATCTTCTTGGGGAAGCTTAAGTGCAGGTAAGTATATGGAAAGTGTTCAATCTTGATCACCGTGGTGCTGAATGCGAATGCATTCTGGCCGTTAAATGCGCGAAGCAGAACATGCTCATTCATCTTGATCAGTCCGGACTGAGAGGCCTTTAGCGGGAGTGCAAGGAGTAGGCTCTTGCCCTCGAGCCAGCCGACTATTTTCGCGGGGAGGCGCATACTCGGTTGGTGATGGTTATGAGTGGTCTCGATCAGGATCTTGTCACCGACCTTGAGATACATCTCCGCATACGTCTTGGGAGGCGGGACCTCTCGTGAGATCTTTGAATCGGTCGGATCCTGACCATCGGTTTCATCGGTCACGGTGTATTGCAATTGATTAAGTTTCATGTGAGGAGTCTTCAGATATTAGGTTAAAGGGTTTTGTCTGATGGATCTCGTTCAGAGAGGGGCTGTCATTACACAGTTCTTTAAGGCGTTCTTTGCACGGTACATCGATTCATCTGCACGCTCTATCAGTTGGACCTCTGTTTCATTCTGTTTCCGCACAGCGACACCTGCACTGAAGGTAATCAGGACCGGCTGACCGTGATGTTGATAGGGGCTCTTCGCAAGGTTATTCTGGAGACGTCTGATTGTCGCAGCACCCGGTTCAAGACCGGTTGAGGGGAGTAGGATGACAAACTCCTCCCCTCCATAACGTGCAATCACATCACTCGGGCGAAGGGTCTCATGTGCCAGATTGACCAGGTGGAGCAATACATTATCCCCGGCCTGGTGACCGTAGATATCATTTACTTCTTTAAAATCATCAAGATCGATCATGGCCAGACAGAGTGTGGCTCCATGCCGATCAGCACGGGCAGACTCGCGAGAAAAGGCAGTGGAGAGTCCCCGTCTATTCAATGCTCCGGTCATTGGGTCTGCATGGATTAATCGTCGGACTCTCTCGAGTTCTGCTCTCACATTCGCGAGATCCTGCTCGGACTGTCTCAAAGCGGATTCAAGCAAATGCCTGACCTCATCGATGCTAGTCGACTGATCCATCTTCTGTGCATACCGATTAATCTGGACTTGATAATCTTCGGGGGTATCGTCAGCCATGATTATACTTTTCCATGAGGTGGTAACTCACTCTGCAAGGGGGAGCACTACACTCTCAAATTCACTTTAGTCTTTTTATACTCTGGACTACATGAAGCGGTCAGAGTATTCCAGATTCGGAAGAATCAGGATTCTTTGGATGAGGCTACATTAACAGAGCCGGGGAGGGGAGGTATACCGAATAGGTGTGGAATACACCCGTAATTCTTTGAAATGGTGGGGAGGCGGTTTTTAGGACCATAGCAATTATGATAAAGTTACGATATCATAATTGCTATGGAAGACTCACCCCTCTTAAAGAAGTCACGCGGCGGTTTTCGACCCGGGGCAGGGCGTAAATCAAAGAGCGGAATCCCTGGCGAACCATCCAGTGTGATGCGTATTCCGGCAGGCGATAAGGGTGCAGTGATTGATTTAATTAATACCCTCCGTCATCGCCGGATGGCTCCAATACCTGACGGGGTATCTCGCCCGGCCATCGACCCACCCAGAGTACTCATCCCACAATTCTCAAACCGGATTACCGCAGGATTCCCCAGCCCAGCAGATGACTATATCGAGGACCGGTTAGATCTTAATCAGCTCCTCGTTAAGAATGTCCCTGCCACCTATTTCCTGGATGTTGTTGGAAGCTCAATGGTGGGGGCTGGGATCTTTGAGGGTGACAAGCTGGTTGTGGACCGATCACTCGAGCCCAAGCACGGGAATATCGTGGTCGCGGTGGTGGATGGTGAGCACACGGTAAAGCGCCTATTCAATCGCTCTGGCAGGATTGAGCTTCGATCTGAGAATCCCCAATACCCGCCCATTCACTTCAAGGAGGGTCAAGAGCTATTGATCTTTGGGGTTGTGACCAACTCCATCCATCCTGCAAAATAGTGCGTGCAATTGCATTGATGGACGTGAATAACTTTTACGTCAGCTGCGAGCGGGTATTTAATCCCAGTCTGGAAGGTAGGCCCGTCATCGTCCTCAGCAATAATGATGGATGCGCTGTCGCCAGAAGTAATGAGGTGAAGGCGATAGGGGTCAAGATGGGGCAGCCCTGGTTTCAGATGAGAGATCTGGCCCAGCAGCACGGCATCATCGCATATTCCTCGAATTACACCCTCTACGCGGACATGAGTAACCGGGTGATGGAAATCCTCAGTCAGTTCAGTCCGAACCAAGAGATCTACTCCATCGATGAGTGCTTTTTGGATCTGACAGGTTTTCAGACTTGGAATCTGGTCGACTATGGCCAACAGATCCGGCAGCGTGTGAAGCTCTGGACAGG
The DNA here is from genome assembly GCA_947471695.1 of Nitrosomonadaceae bacterium. Lineage (GTDB taxonomy): Bacteria > Pseudomonadota > Gammaproteobacteria > Burkholderiales > Nitrosomonadaceae > VFJL01. Next base: position 1,917 of record CANIWY010000070.1, on the reverse strand, counting down.
CCTACCGGTCTGTGTTGGTATCGGCTCCACCAAGACCTTAGCCAAATTGGCTAATCATCTTGCCAAGAAGAACCCAGCATTCAATAGCGTCTGCAATCTCAATGCGATGAACCCAAAAGAACAAGACTGCTGGTTCAGCCATACGCCAGTCGGTGAAGTTTGGGGGATTGGGACCCGCATCGCCCCGAAACTGACTGGTATGGGTATTCGGACCGTACTGAACCTAAAGAATTCCGACCCAGTGACCCTTCGCAGCCGGTTCGGCGTTGTGGTGGAGAAGACCGTTCGTGAGTTGAATGGAATCATCTGCCTTGAACTGGAAGATATCTCCTCACCTAATCAACAGATCATGATCTCACGTAGCTTCGGGTCTTATGTGACGAGACGAGAGGATCTAGAAGAAGCCGTCAGCAGCTATACAACACGAGCGGCTGAGAAACTAAGACGACAAGGATCGGTGGCAGGATCAATCCATGTCCATATCCGAACCAACCCACACAGGGAGAGTGAGCCGCAATATGGCCAAGGAATGACCATCCCACTGCCAGAGGCGACGGATGACACGCTCAAGTTAGTGAAGGTGGCGGTCTGGGCGGTCAGGAGGCTCTATAAGGCTGGATACGACTATCAGAAGGCGAGCGTCATGCTGTCAGAGCTACTGCCACGCGGTATCGTGCAGCAAGATTTATTGAGTCATGACGCATCAAACGGCACCAGCACACGCATGAAACTACTCGATGAGGTCAACCTCAAGATGGGAAAGAATACACTACGGGTCGCCAGTAATGGCATCCATCAGCCTTGGGGAATGAGGTCAGGTAACAGGTCCCCCGCATACACCACGAGATGGGCCGAGCTACCCAAGGCGATTGCACGCTGACAGGTCCTGTTGAGTAAGTTTCAAGACTGGGTTTGATGAGCCCTGGTAATGCTCTGGGGCAGCAACTAAAATCTGACAATCGAGCCAGACGATATCAACAGACTCAGGTATGACCACTGCGCCCATGAAAGAGACTCCTTGCCGACCGGATCTCCGTAGCTAAATTCGTCGTGCCGGTTTTCCACGGGAATGCCTGCAATCAGTTCATTGATATCATATTCAACTGTGGTTAACGGCTCTATGGTGATCCGGCTTCGCTTTGCGGTAATGTTAACTCTCTATTCCAAACTGAATGAGGCCTCCTTAATAATTGAGGCAGGCAAGCGTAAGGCGGGGCTATTACCCCATTTTTGTATAACTGCATCCATAATTCCCGCTCCCGTTGAGAGCGTGTCTTCGTTGTGGATACGTCGGTGCTGATAATCGAGATACTCTGTATCCATTCGGAGAGTTACTTGGTTGTATCACCTAGCATAACGGGCTAAACTCATCGCTGTCTCTGGAACTTGATTGCATGGAAGCGAAAATTGCAAAGAAAACGCCCCAAGCATCTTAACCTCATAGAAATCAAGCAACCCTTGCCGGCGGTGGTTTCAATTCTGCACCGCGTCAGTGGTGTACTGCTGTTTTTCCCCGGTATCCCTATTGTGCTCTGTAGTCTACAGGCAGCGATGGATTCGCCCCAAAGTTATACTGAATTTCAATCTTTCCTGGCTAACCCATTGATCAAGGGATCATTAGTGCTGGCCCTGTGGTTTTTCTTGCACCACTTCTGTGCAGGTATCCGTCATCTAGCGATGGACTTGCATTATGGTGTTGCGCTGGAGCAATCCCGTATGAGCGGTAAGTTGGTGCTGGTGATGGGAATTCTACTCACCATACTGATCGGGGTGAAGTTATGGTGAAGCTAGCAGTCACAGGCGCGCATTATGGTCTGCGTGACTGGTTAGTGCAGCGTATTACTGCGGTAGTGATGGCAGTCTACCTCCTGCTGCTAGCAGCGATTCTGATCGCCTCTCCACCTCATGATTATGCGG
>CANIWY010000069.1 GCA_947471695.1 Nitrosomonadaceae bacterium | reverse complement strand
GGATTCAGACGGGCTCTGCGCGAATAGGGGCTGTGCCGTGCCGGATAGAATTAGTAAAGCAATCAGTGCAGAACGTGTCATCGAGAGGGACTTCCTCGCGATTCTGTGGATGTGCGTAAGTAGGGTGCTACTCCGTACATCGCTGGAGTAGCTGAGAATTGGCGGTGAGCGAGTAAGTAGTCATTAATCTGAGCGGGGGCGGGTGCTGGGTCGGTGACAGAGCTTGAAGCTGGGATTGCGGGGGGTGGTGCGGGTTGGAGGGCTATTTTATTATTCGTAAAATTTTCTGGTGAGTGACCCATACTCTGCAGTCCCATCCATCCAACAGCCGCGGCCGCGGCCAATGAGGCTGCTGCAGAGAGGGCGAATACCTTAAACTTATTCTGTTTCGTTGGTCGTGGTGCGAGTAGGGTGGGTTCGGTGGCCAGTGCGGTACTGACACGGTGGGATATATCGATGGATGACGAGGATCGGCGTAAGCTATCTCCAATCAGGTGGTAGGTCGACCAGTCGTTCTTTAGATCGTCTGTCTTCTTGATCTGGGTGATGATGCTAGAGACATCTTCAGACTCCAGTTCACCATCCATCATCGCTGATATTTTGCTCTTCATACTACCACCTCTTATCTTGACTGGTCCCCAGCAGGGGTCGTAACTTCTCTGCGATTATTTCACGAGCACGAAATATACGCGATCGCACTGTACCGATGGGGCAGTTCATGATGGTTGCAATTTCTTCATAACTAATACCCTCGATCTCTCTCAAGGTGATTGCCTTTCGTAATTCCTCTGGCAATTCTTGTAGAGTTTGGTTCACCGTCTCAGCGATCTGTTTACTCATCAGTTCGCTTTCTGGCGTATTCATCTCCCGTAACTGACTGCCCTCCTCAAAGTTCTCTGCATCCTCAATATCGAGACTGGCGCTCGTCATAGTGGGCGCACGTCGACCCTGTGTTACCAGGAAATTCTTGGCGGTATTAATGCCTATCCGGTATAGCCAGGTATAGAACGCGCTCTCTCCCCGGAATGACGGTAATGCACGGTAGGCCTTGATGAATGTCTCCTGAGCGACATCCTCCACCTCGGCCGCATCTCGGATGAACTGAGATAGCAAGCGAGCCAACTTACGTTGGTACTTGGTCACGAGTAGATCGAAGGCTTGCTTATCCCCACGTTGTACGCGTTCTACCAACTGCTGATCAATCTCCCGGTCACTCATACTGCCTGTTCCCTGAACATTATGATTTGTACTTGTAAATACCACCGCTTTCTGAGGCGGCAGAACAAGTATAGCCGTTCAAGGGCCGATCCGAGAACTGAAAGGATCTTAACACGCTGAATCTGATGTAACAGACATCGGATACCCAAGATTAGTTCACTGGTTAAGGCAGTTATTCTAAAAAACAGGGGTGGGAATACCAAGTCTGTTATGATTTTCTTTTGATGGTCTATGTAATTAATCCCTGAACAGCATGTCCCAATTGAATTTTGACGTACTTATTGTCGGTAGTGGTCTTGCCGGTCTGACGCTCGCACTTAATTTAGCTCAAACGAAAAAAGTTTGCCTTGTCACCAAGAGGGCTCTCCTTGAAAGTGCCAGTGGATGGGCTCAGGGTGGTATCGCGGCCGCACTTTCACAAGAGGACTCTCCCGATACCCATATCCAAGACACCCTGGCAGCCGGTGCAGGGTTATGCAATGAATCAGTCACCCGTTATGTGGCTGAGAATGGTCCACGAGCGATTGAATGGTTGATCGATCAGGGGGTGCCATTTACTCGTGATCAGAATAATTCAACCGGTTATCACCTGACTCGGGAGGGCGGCCATAGCGTGAGACGGGTGATACATGCGGCAGATGCCACGGGGCAGGCGGTACAGCTCACCCTCGGGGAGAAGGCTCGATCCCACCCCAATATCACGGTTCTTGAGCACCATATCGCGATCGATCTAATTACCGATGCGAAGATGGGTCGTTCTGTCGTGGGTGAGAACCGGTGCTATGGTGCTTATGTGCTCGATAGTTCAGAAGGTCGGGTCGACACCATCTCCGCACATAGTACGGTCCTGGCGACGGGTGGCGCGGGCAAGGTTTATCTTTATACGACCAACCCAGACTCGGCGACCGGTGATGGTGTTGCCATGGGCTGGAGGGCGGGCTGCCGTATCTCCAATATGGAGTTCGTTCAGTTCCACCCGACCTGTCTATACCACCCACACGCAAAATCGTTCTTGATTTCTGAAGCGGTTAGGGGAGAGGGCGGTCTACTGAAGCTGCCGGATGGTTCGCGGTTCATGCCGTGGCACGATGATCGTGCGGAGCTTGCGCCGAGAGATATTGTCGCCCGAGCGATCGATTTTGAAATGAAGAAGCGCGGACTAGATTGTGTTTATCTGGACATCTCTCACAAGTCTGAAGACTTCCTGCGGGAGCACTTCCCCAATATCTATGCACGCTGTCTAGAGTTAGGGATCGATATAGCCAAGCAGCCGATCCCAGTGGTGCCGGCTGCTCATTATACGTGTGGGGGTATCGTTACAGACTTGGACGGCAAGACCGATCTGGATAATCTTTATGCCATCGGTGAGACCGCCCATACCGGATTGCACGGTGCCAACCGTCTAGCCAGTAACTCACTGCTTGAGTGCTTGGTCTTTGGGCAGGCTGCAGCGGTAGATATTCTTCGATTACCGGAGATGCCTGTCGTGCAACTACCCCCATGGGATGAGAGCCGAGTCAGTGATGCAGATGAGGAGATTGTTATCTCGCATAACTGGGATGAACTGAGGCGTTTCATGTGGGACTACGTGGGTATCGTTCGTACCAACAAGCGTCTTCAACGTGCTCAGCATCGGATCAAGTTGCTACACGAAGAGATCAGCGAGTATTACGCCCATTTCCGGGTTACCAGCGATCTGCTTGAATTGCGTAATCTTGTGGATACTGCCGATCTTATTGTACAAAGCGCCATGCTCCGTCATGAGAGTCGGGGTCTTCACTTTAGTAGAGACTACCCCGATCTTCTGCCGGAGGCAGTTAATACCGTACTGAAGCAGTGATGGTTTAGGCGGTTGAGCGTGCCACGGCCGCCACCGGATGTATCTTTTCTTTGAGAGAGCGCATCGGGAGCGGAAGATTGGGTTCAGTAGTCGCTCATGGGGGAAGCTCCTAGAATGAGGTTGGGGCCTCTTCGCGTCAGAGCGATCTTGCAGGTTGATTCCGAATCCCCCTCATCTTAATGGATGGGTTTCCTATAAAGGGATCAGCAAGATCGGAATTGAATTAAGATATCAGCTTATTTTCAATTGCATAGCGGGTGAGGGCGGCATTACCTTTCAGACCCAGCTTAGCTAAGATGCGACTCCGATAGGTCGTGACTGTATTTGAACTTAAATGTAGTTTAGCGGCAATATCTACAAGAGAGGACCCACTAGCAAGCTGCTTTAATACCTCAAGTTCTCGGTCAGATAGGTCTGTATGAGATGATATTTTCTTGCTACTGAGCGACCGAGCTAAGGCTTCAGTGAGTTCAGGGCTGACATACCTTCCCCCTGCCGCCGTCTTGCGAATCGCCGTGACCAAGGTCTCGATCGAGCAGTCCTTGGATAGGTATCCAGAGGCGCCGTACTTTAGCGCCCTCGTTGCATAGATCTCTTCTAAATATATACTCAGCATCAGAATAATAAGTTTAGGGTATTTTTTCCGCAGTATTTTCAGAAGATCAAGACCACTGCTATCAGGTAATTCAATATCGAGTAGTGCAATATCGAAGCTATTCTGCTGCATTATGCTTAATGCCTCTACTGCACTTTCCGCTTCGCCCGTCACTTCGATATCGTCCGCCGTATTGATCATCATCCGTATGCCATTGCGCACAATTGAGTGGTCATCGACTAGTAGTACCTTGATCTTCTTAGTCGCCAAGTGAATCTCCAATTGGTAGCCGTATCGCTAAGGTTGTCCCATGTCCGGGGGTGTCTTTAATCTCTAGACTGCCTTGGTGGAGAAGACATCTCTCCCTCATTCCAATGATGCCCATCGAATTTTGATTGAACTGCAGGTCGCTGGGGATGCCGATGCCATCATCTGATATCTCGATGGTCACGGTGCCGTCTTGGATCCTGGCATGAATGGTTACCATCGATGCTTTGGCATGGTGGACCACATTGGCGATTGACTCTTGAGCCATTCGAAAGATTGAAGTGCTAAGATCAGATCCAACTTTGATTGACTCGGTCAGTTCGTCAATGACAAGCTCGCATTGAAAGTCTTCTCTTTCTTCGATCTGGCCGCAATACCATCTCAGGGCCTCCCATATCCCAAAATTTCCCAATATGGGAGGGTGCAGCTCGTTGATCGTGTTGCGCATGGAACTCATCGCATTCACTGCCAGTTCACTTGCACTCACTAAATGCGAGTTTGGGGTCAGACCCATCTTCTGCGAATGATTGATCGCGATCGATAGGTGGGAGTTGATACCTGAAAGATCACTCCCCATCTGATCATGTATGTCTCGTGCAATCCGCCGTCGCTCCTCCTCTCTGAGGGTTTCGTGATGAGCCATCAAATTACGTAGGTTAGACTCTGATTTAACCAATTTACTTACCAGCGGAAATACCAGCCAGTAAAGGAGGATCCAGCCCAGAACGGCTGCTATGAAAGTATATATGACAATCCTATAGAGATGCGTGCTTGTCGGTTCGTACAATTCCTCCTCATCTAACTTCAGAACCATTCCGAAGTTTAAATCAGTTAACCCCAGATAGGCTGCAACGACCGAAATCTGTCGATAGTCCTTAGTGCTGATGACGCCAGTCTTTCCATTCAAGGCGAAGTTCATCGGGAGTGATTGGTTGTTCACCATACGAGGCAGTCGTTTAAATTCACTTCCACTTTCTCGAATCAGCAAGCAGTCCATCTCAATGGAACTTTTCATTACAGGTTCGCACAGCATAAATTCACCCGTTTTACCGACCGATCTGTGCAGCTTGCTACCTCGGACTAGATCCTTGAGGTTCTTCTCAGTCGTAAGGCTGCCGATCTTATGTTGATCAGAATTCAGCACACTCTCAGTGGTACGTAGGAATAGGGCTTTACCTATGGGGTCCCACACCATAATTGTAGAGGTGTCATTTGTTAATGAAAACGAGGTCTTTAAATTCGGTATGAAATGCCCCGTACTTGCTAACTCCTTGCCATGAATATCGTAAACAGATGCAGCGGTGAAGCCAGCTTCCAATAGTGAGTCGATATTCAGTTTAAGATTCTTCAAATCGATGACACTGCCTGGATTAACACTGATCTGATTGAGCGCTTTTATTAGGAAGGGCCGGCTGACTGATGCGTGAGTGTCCTCTTTAGCATCCTCTAACCCAGTAATCAGATGG
>CANIWY010000068.1 GCA_947471695.1 Nitrosomonadaceae bacterium | reverse complement strand
CCTTAAGCCATCTTAAATTTACCTTGCTGCCCAGTTCAAATAATAAGATACCGAGTGCCAGATCAACCAGTAGCCGCCACTCGGATGCGGGTAGTTCAGGGATCAGGTTAAGCCCGGCGGGGCCCATTAAAAGGCCAACCCCAACATAACAGACGATCCGAGGTAGTCGTAGATACCGTACCAACCCCTCCCCAACCAGTACCGCAATCACCAGTGCAAGTGCAAGCCACAGGGCTGGACTGACAGAGAGTGGCCAGATCGGGAGGTAGGATGAGAGGGTCACGTCTGGATACGCATCGATAGATCCACTGCCCGTATATTTTTGGTTAAGCTGCCGATAGAAATCCGATGAACCCCGGTTGCAGCAATCATTCGCACACTCTCCAACGTGACCCCTCCGGATGCTTCCAGTATGACTTTCCGACCGAGTCGCTTGTTAGCAAGATCAACCGCCTTGGATAGCTGATCAAGATCGAAGTTATCCAGAAGGACCATCTCTGCACCTGCATCAATGGCTTGTCGTAATTGATCCAGTGTCTCCACCTCAATCTGAATAAATGCCTCCCGCGGTGCGACCTCTCTGGCGGTCTTCATCACCTGCTCGATATCTCCCGCAGAGATGATGTGGTTCTCCTTGATGAGTATTCCATCATAGAGTCCCATCCGGTGATTGATACCGCCACCACGCATCACTGCGTACTTCTGTGCAAGTCTCAAACCTGGCAGGGTCTTTCGGGTATCCACGATCATCGCTCCCGTTCCGGACACGACCGATACATATAGTTTAGTCTGCGTAGCAACAGCGGATAATGTCTGTAGGAAATTTAATGCAGACCTCTCACCGGTGAGGAGTGCACGTGCATCTCCCGTCAAATCACATAGTTTTTGTCCTGTGGTGATGCTGTCACCATCCTGTACAAACCAATCTATCCGGGAGTGTGGATCAAGCCTCCTGAAACAAGCTTCAAACCACCGTGTGCCGCAGAGGGTTGCATTCTCTCGACTGATGACGCTCGCTCGTGCGGTCTTTCCCCTAGGAATCAAGAGTGCCGTGAGATCACCCGTTCCCACATCCTCTTCCAATGCTTGGAAGACGGCACGATCAATCTCTGCGGCTAAATCCATGAAATCCCCATTAAATTCGCTTAACATGTGATCCCTAACAACTTATTCTAACCGAATGTGGTGAGGGAGAATGCATGCCAGACTTAATGGCGATAGTATCCTACGGATTCGGTACCCTGTTCGGCTTCTTCTTGGCCGCTTTCTTCCTGTACTGGCTTGTCTATGACTTGATTCAGAAGAAGCACCCCATCCTGCGTAATTACATACTCATCGGGCATCTCAGATATTTTCTGGAGGGGCAGGGTGAATACTTCCGTCAGTATCTCTTTGCGGATGATCGGGATGAGATGCCCTTCAATCGTGCGACCCGAACATGGGTATACAAGAACGCGAAGAATGAGGTGAGTGTCGTTGGATTTGGTTCTACCAATGATCTACGTGAGTCGGGCTCGATCATCTTTGTCAATGCCCCCCCCTTTCCCAGTTCTGGAGGATGATCTGATACCGACCCCCTCATTCATGATCGGGGAGGGGTATTGCAAGCAGCCCTTTAATGCACGTTCCGTCGTCAATATCAGCGGCCTGAGTTATGGCGCACTCTCGGCACCTGCGGTGAGGGCCTTGTCGAGAGGGGCGGCAGAGGTGGATGCTGGATGGTTACAGGGGAGGGTGGACTCTCGCCCTTCCATCTGGAGGGTAATTGCGACATCATTATGCAGATTGGTACAGCCAAGTATGGTATTCGAGATCATGATGGAAACCTCTCACCTTAACGCGCGAGAGAGCTCTCCAAGGTCGTTAAGGCATTTGAAATAAAACTCTCACAGGGAGCGAAGCCGGGTAAGGGGGGTATACTGCCCGGTATCAAGGTGACCGATGAGATTGCAGCAATCCGCGGGGTACCACCCCATCAGGATGCCACCAGTCCCAACCGACATCATGACATCAGCAATATCGAGGAGTTGCTGGATAAGATTGCATACATTCGAGATCTTCCCGGTCGTCCAGTCGGGGTGAAGACCGCTATCGGTGGGTGGCGTTTTGTGAACGAACGGTGTGATTCGGTGAACAGACGTGGACACGATTATGCACCTGACTTTCTCGTTATCGATGGAGGAGAGGGGGGGGCAGCGGTGCAGCATCTCAGGCACTATTTGATTATATGAGTCTACCCATCTCAGAGGCGCTGCCTAGGGTGGTGGATGCGCTACTTTAGGCAGATCTAAAACACCGTGTCCGGGTAAGTAGCATCGGGTAAATTGGTAACCTCAGCAAGGGCCGCTTGGGCGCTATGTGTGGGAGCTGACTTCATTAATACTGCTCGTGGATTCATGTTCTCTCTGGGGTGTATCCAGGCTGCGTTGCCATAATAATACCTGCCCAACCGGGATCACGACCTATAACAAGCGTCTTCAGCGCGGACTTGTTGTTGAGGAGAAATATCTCAGAGTGGCCAATTACACCATCAATATGAATAAAGAGATCGATATGATTGCCCACTCTTGTGGGTTGAGACATGCAGCGAGAGCTGAGACGTGAGCATGTTCGTATTGTCGAGACGGCCGGTAAGAGTGTGGCACTGAATATCATGTACCCCTATCCAGAAGCAAGGAAACATGTGGATATCGCGTTGTAGTCCATTTTCAATCCCCCCAAACCAGAAAGGAGTTTTATCATGGCAAGAATTGTAAAGAGAGATCGTAGCAGTCCCTACCCAGTCACCGTTGGCACCGAGACCAAGTATATCTGCGGATGCGGGCTCTCCAAGAACCAGCCATTCTGCGATGGCGCCCACAAGGCCGCTAAAGACGAATCACCGGCTAAGCTTTATTGGTACGATGCCGATCATGTCCGTCACGAGATGGATGACACCTTTCCTGCGGTACCGGTTCCGGCCGAATAAATCTTTGAAATCCTCAGCTCCGGCTGGGGGATTCATCAGGCCGTGAGTTGAGTCACCCGCTCTTGAAATTTCTTACTACCTCCCCATGTAGTCTATAACTACAAATTTGGAGGGATACATGCGTTTTGATAAATTAACCACCCGCTTTCAACAGGCGCTGTCTGATGCTCAGAGCATGGCTGTTGGTCAGGATAATGCTTACATTGAGCCTCAACACTTACTGCTTGCGTTATTACGGCAAGAGGATGGGGGGACGGCCTCGCTATTGCAGCGTTCCGGCGCTAATGTTGCCCCGCTTCATGATGCTTTAAAGAAGAGTGTAGACCGATTGCCCAAGGTGGAGGGGACGGGTGGTGAGGTCACGACCTCAAGAGATCTTGGCAACCTACTCAACCTGACTGACAAGGAAGCTCAAAAACGGAACGATCAGTTCATCGCATCAGAAATGTTTCTTCTGGCGGCATTACAAGATAAGGGTGAGATTGGTGCACTTCTCAAGCAGCATGGTGCCAACCGGGCCGCACTTGATCAGGCCATTAATGAGGTTCGTGGGGGCGAGAATGTAGCCAATGCTGCAGCAGAGGGCAGCCGAGAGTCACTCAAGAAGTATACCCTCGACCTTACCGAACGTGCTCGGATGGGCAAGCTTGATCCGGTGATCGGTCGTGATGATGAAATCCGTCGGACTATCCAGGTATTACAGAGACGTACTAAAAATAATCCTGTCTTGATCGGCGAGCCGGGTGTGGGCAAGACCGCCATTGTAGAAGGATTGGCGCAGAGGATTGTGAATGGTGAGGTTCCAGAAACACTGAAGAATAAGCGAGTCCTGTCTCTCGATATGGCTGCTCTCTTGGCAGGGGCTAAATACCGAGGTGAATTCGAAGAGCGTCTGAAATCAGTATTGAAGGAGATCGCTCAGGATGAGGGCAGTACCATTGTATTCATCGATGAGTTGCATACCATGGTCGGTGCAGGTAAGGCAGAGGGTGCGATGGATGCGGGCAATATGTTAAAGCCAGCGCTTGCTCGTGGGGAGTTGCACTGCGTTGGTGCCACTACTCTGGATGAGTACCGTAAATACGTTGAGAAGGATGCAGCTCTGGAACGTCGTTTTCAGAAGGTGCTGGTCGATGAGCCGAGTGTTGAGGCGACGATTGCTATTCTACGCGGCTTGCAGGAGAGGTATGAGCTACATCACGGTGTGGACATCACAGACCCTGCGATTGTCGCGGCTGCTGAGTTATCTCACCGCTACATCACCGATCGGTTCTTGCCGGACAAGGCAATCGACCTGATTGATGAGGCTGCGGCACGGGTCAAGATGGAGATTGATTCCAAGCCTGAGGTGATGGATAAGCTGGACCGTCGACTGATTCAACTCAAGATTGAGCGCGAGGCAATGAAGAAGGAGAAGGATGAGGCCTCTCAAAAACGCCTTTCATTGATCGAGGATGAGATCAAAAAGTTGCAACGAGAGTATGCCGATCTTGAGGAGATCCTGAAGGCGGAAAAGGGAGCCGCTCAGGGGACGGCGCATCTGAAGGAGGAGATGGACAAGGTCCGTGCAGAGATTGTTAAGTTGCAACGAGAGGGTAAGTTAGAAATGGTTGCTGAGTTGCAGTATGGAAAACTCCCACAGCTCGAAACGAAGCTGAAGGAAGCGTTGCGTGTTGAGGAGGGTAAGCCCAAGAATCGTTTGTTACGGACCCAGGTCGGTGCGGAAGAGATCGCTGAGGTGGTGAGTCGTGCTACCGGCATCCCTGTCTCTAGAATGATGCAGGGGGAGCGGGAGAAGCTCTTGCATATGGAGCAAAAGCTCCACGAGCGAGTGGTCGGTCAGGACGAGGCGGTGAGGCTGGTATCGGATGCGATCCGCAGATCACGTGCCAGACTCTCCGACCCAAACCGTCCTTATGGGTCATTCCTATTCTTAGGTCCTACAGGGGTGGGCAAGACTGAGTTGTGTAAGGCTCTCGCAGGATTTCTATTCGATTCTGAGGACCGTCTGATCCGTATCGACATGAGCGAGTATATGGAGAAGCATTCTGTAGCACGTCTGATCGGTGCACCCCCGGGCTATGTGGGCTATGAGGAGGGGGGTGGCTTAACCGAGGCGGTCCGTAGAAAACCCTACGCGGTCATTCTTCTGGATGAGGTCGAGAAGGCTCACCCGGATGTATTTAATGTACTGTTGCAAGCTTTAGATGATGGTCGCATGACCGATGGTCAGGGTCGAACCGTTGATTTTAAAAATACGGTGATCGTGATGACATCCAATCTCGGATCGCAGATGATCCAGCAAATGACGGGTGATGACTATCAGGTCATTAAGCTTGCGGTGATGGGCGAGGTGAAGTCTTACTTCCGCCCGGAATTTATCAATCGGATCGACGAAGTAGTGGTATTTCATGCACTCGATGAAAAGCATATCCAATCGATCGCGAAGAT
>CANIWY010000067.1 GCA_947471695.1 Nitrosomonadaceae bacterium | reverse complement strand
TGTATCGGCGCGGTGGTAGACGTTGAATTTCCGCGTGAATCAATACCGAAGGTGTACGACGCATTGGTGCTAGAAGGAACAGAACTCACGCTTGAGGTGCAACAACAACTCGGCGACGGAATTGTCCGCACAATTGCACTCGGATCTTCAGATGGATTACGCCGCGGAATGATGGTGACCAATACCGGAGAACAGATCAAGGTTCCGGTCGGCCTTAAGACACTCGGCCGCATCATGGACGTACTCGGTCGGCCGATCGATGAGATGGGTCCCATCGGCGCAGAAAAAACTATGTCGATCCACCGCAAGGCCCCCGCCTTTGATGAATTGGCAGCCTCTACAGAATTGCTTGAGACGGGCATCAAGGTGATTGATCTTGTCTGTCCCTTCGCTAAGGGGGGCAAGGTCGGCCTATTCGGTGGTGCGGGCGTCGGTAAAACTGTCAACATGATGGAACTGATCCGCAATATCGCCATTGAGCACAGTGGCTTCTCTGTATTTGCGGGCGTGGGTGAACGCACTCGTGAGGGCAATGACTTCTACCATGAAATGAAAGAGTCAGGAGTGCTAGACAAGGTTGCACTGGTATACGGACAGATGAATGAACCCCCTGGGAACCGCTTACGTGTGGCACTGACTGGCCTGACCATGGCCGAATCCTTCCGGGATGAAGGACGTGATGTGCTGCTGTTTGTGGATAATATCTATCGATTCACTTTGGCAGGAACTGAGGTATCAGCATTGCTGGGCCGCATGCCCTCTGCAGTGGGTTACCAGCCAACACTGGCGGAAGAGATGGGCCGCTTGCAAGAGCGCATCACCTCCACCAAGACCGGTTCCATCACATCGATACAGGCTGTGTATGTGCCTGCAGATGATCTGACCGATCCTTCACCGGCAACCACTTTCGGCCACTTGGATGCGACCGTAGTGCTGTCACGCGATATCGCCTCTCTGGGTATTTATCCAGCGGTTGACCCGCTTGACTCGACCTCCCGTCAGCTCGATCCGCTCGTGGTTGGAGAAGAGCATTACAATACCGCACGTGATGTGCAGGTAACACTGCAACGTTACAAAGAGTTACGCGACATTATTGCTATCCTGGGGATGGACGAACTTTCCCCTGAAGATAAGCTCGCAGTGGCAAGAGCACGTAAGATTCAGCGTTTCCTATCACAACCATTTAACGTGGCTGAGGTATTTACCGGCTCACCTGGAAAGTATGTCTCTCTGAAAGAGACAATCAAAGGATTCAAGGGCATCGTCAATGGTGATTACGATCACCTACCAGAGCAAGCCTTCTACATGGTCGGCGGGATAGACGAAGCGGTTGAGAAGGCTAAGACGCTGCAATAGTTGCATCCATTTACGACCTAGCCAGACTCGTCATCATAGGGTCTGGTCAGCTTTTGATCCTACCTAAGCGGATCAGGGCGTTGGCGAGTGTAAGATACAGATACTGGGGACCTAAATGAGCACCGTATTTCACGTAGATATTGTAAGTGCCGAGGAGTCGATCTACTCAGGTCCTGCTGAGTTTCTTGTTGCGCCAGCGGAAGCGGGCGAGGTCGGCATTTATCCACACCACACGCCGATGCTGACCCGTATTAAGCCTGGTTCGGTACGGATCAAGGCCCCTCTACAAGAAGAGGAGCTGATTTATGTTTCTGGTGGCATGTTGGAAATTCAACCTGATGTGGTAACCATCCTCGCAGATACCGCTGTTCGTGGCGCTAACCTTGACGAAGCAAAAGCGATTGAAGCTAAAAAACGGGCTGAGGAGGCCATGAAAGATCGTTCTTCCTCAATAGATTATGCCCGCGCACAAGCCGAACTGGCCGAATCGATCGCACAATTAGCAGCCATTCAGAAGTTTAGAAAGCGCGGTCATTAGATTAACCCTTCTGATCTTAGAAAAAGGCGGCCCTTGCCGCCTTTTTCTTTTCCAAAATGAGTAATCCACTAATCCAAGCTCCCGTGGGTTGCCGTTAGTGCGCTAAAGATCTAGAATCAGGCTATGCCTATTCGAGTACTTGCGGATCAATCATGCGAACTCTGCAACCCTCTCTACACCACCCCTGAAAACTCGATGAAAGAGAGTAGGCTCTTGTCCCCCTCTGTAATAAATTCCTCCGTTCTTAATAACCACCTACGCTCGTGTCAAGACTGAACGTAGTCATTCTCGCCGCGGGCCTAGGCAAGCGTATGCACTCAACACTGCCCAAGGTGTTGCACCCACTGGCTGGCAAGCCTCTAATCTCACATGTTCTCACCACTGCACGAGCATTGTTGCCAGGAAAGATCTGCGTTGTATACGGTCACGGTGGCGAACTAGTTCCACAGCTAATAAACGATGATGAACTCATCTGGGTAAAACAAGACCCTCAGATGGGAACAGGACACGCCCTGATGCAGACGCTACCTCACTTAGATCATGATGGAGTGACACTGGTGCTCTATGGCGATGTGCCCCTGACCAGCGTTGAAACGCTAAAGGAGCTTGTAGCAATATCTGCAGAACGTACTCTTGCTTTACTCACCCTGGAACTCGATGACCCCTCCGGTTACGGACGGATTGTTCGTAGCAGCGGAGGTAAAGAGGTTATTGCCATTGTTGAAGAGAAGGATGCGAGCAAATCAGAACAGCAAATTCGCGAAATTAATACGGGGATTATGGTGGCGCCCAATCAGTTCCTCCACAATTGGCTCCCAAAACTTGAAAACAAGAACTCACAAAAGGAGTACTACCTCACCGATATCGTAAAAATAGCGGTCGCGGATAGGGTGAAGGTTGAGGCGACTCATCCTGAGTATTCCTGGGAAACACTAGGCATCAACAGCAAAGTTCAATTAGCGGCGCTCGAGCGTATCTATCAAGATGAAACTGCCGGCAGATTACTTGATCAGGGAGTGACCTTGGCTGACCCCTCCCGTATTGATATTCGTGGACAACTTATTTGTGGCAGTGATGTATCGATAGACATCAACTGCATTTTTGAAGGTTCAGTCCAGCTGGGTGATAACGTCAGAGTGGGCGCTAACTGCATCCTGAAGAATACGAAGGTTTTGGCAGGAACCCAAATCGCTCCATTCAGCCTGATCGAGGATGCTGAAATTGGCAAAGACTGCCGCATCGGGCCCTATGCTCGCATCCGTCCAGGGACTCGTCTATCAGACAAAGTTCATATCGGTAATTTTGTTGAGATCAAAAATAGCAGCATATCCACCGGCAGCAAAGCGAATCACTTAAGTTACATCGGGGACTCTATCGTCGGTAAGAATGTCAATATCGGTGCGGGAACCATTACCTGTAACTACGATGGCGCTAATAAACACCAAACCATCATCGAGGATGACGTATTTATTGGTTCCGATACGCAGCTAATAGCTCCGGTAACTGTGGCCAAGGGCGCCACCATCGGCGCAGGCTCGACCATCACAAAAACCGCTCCACCAGAGAGTCTCACCCTATCGCGCGCCAAGCAAATGAGTATCTCTAACTGGAAACGGCCTGTTAAAAAATGAAAAGTCGGATTGTAGAACCTCCTCTATCCTGGAATAACATTACTAATAAAGTCTACTCATGTGCGGAATAGTCGGCGCGATCGCCCGCGATAATATTGTCCCGGTCCTGCTAGAGGGGCTACGCCGCCTAGAATACCGTGGCTATGATTCTGCTGGAATTGCTCTGGCAGATGGCGGGTTAAGAAGATTGCGCACCACCGGACGGGTCTCGGAACTGAGTAGACTTGTTGGAGAGCAGCAATTTCATGGCAAGGTCGGTATCGCCCACACCCGCTGGGCGACACATGGAGCCCCTTCTGAACGTAATGCTCACCCTCACTTTTCCGCAGGCGCTGGAAAGGTAGCGGTCGTGCATAACGGCATCATCGAAAATCATGAAGAGTTGCGTCAGCGCCTGCAGAGTGCAGGCTTTGAATTCCTCTCTGACACCGATACCGAAGTCATCGCCCACCTCATCACACTTAAACTTCAACAGACCCCTGACTTGTTTGATGCGGTACGACTCTCTATTGCGGACCTGCAGGGTGCCTATGCTATTGCCGTAATAGAAGATGCCAATCCTGAACGCATTATTGTTGCCCGAAATGGCGCTCCGTTGTTGTTGGGACTTGGCGAACATAGCAATTATGCTGCCTCTGACGCATCTGCACTGCTGCAAGTGACCAAGCACATGATCTATCTAGAAGATGGCGATGTCGCTGAACTACGGCGTGATGGCTACCGCATCGTCAATTATCTTGATGATCCTACCGGCAAAGAGGTGGAACGAGCTGTTCATGAAAGCGAACTCACTGACGCCGCTGTCGATCTGGGACCCTATTCACATTTCATGCAGAAAGAGATATTCGAACAACCCGGCGTGGTAGCAAATACGCTGGAAATTGTACTGAATTCCAATTCCATCTCTCCACAGCTATTTGGTAGCGAAGCTGAACATATTTTCAAGCAGACCAACAGCGTTCTCATACTCGCCTGCGGTACTAGCTACCACGCCGGGCTGGTCGCCCGCTACTGGCTAGAATCAATGGCGGGGCTGGCCTGCAATGTCGAAATTGCGAGCGAGTATCGTTACCGTGACCCGGTAGCAAATCCAAACACACTCGTAGTTGCGATCTCCCAGTCTGGAGAGACTGCTGACACCCTGGCTGCACTGTCCTATGCTAAATCGCTGGGGCACCGACATACCCTAGCCATCTGCAATGTTCCAGAAAGTGCGTTAATACGATCTGCTGATCTTCGTTTCCTTACTCGTGCAGGTCCGGAAATCGGCGTAGCATCGACCAAGGCATTCACCACGCAACTCGCAGCACTGATGCTGCTCTCTGTAACACTGGCGAAGCTACGTGGAAGACTATCGAGTGAACGTGAGCACGAAGTGATTACGGAGCTACGTCACCTCCCTGTCGCATTGCAACGCGTACTGAAAGTTGAAGACCAGATAATAGAGTGGGCCGAGCAGTTTGCGCATAAACAACACGCGCTGTTCCTCGGTCGCGGCATGCACTACCCAATCGCCATGGAAGGCGCACTCAAGCTTAAAGAGATCTCCTACATTCATGCTGAAGCTTACGCTGCCGGCGAGTTGAAGCATGGCCCACTGGCGTTGGTAGATGAGGGCATGCCAGTAGTCGCAATCGCTCCCAATAATGCCTTACTAGAAAAACTCAAGTCCAACTTACAGGAAGTTCGTGCGCGCGGCGGAGAGCTCTACGTTTTCGCAGATATCGATTCAACCGTCCAACAGACCGAAGGGATGCATGTCATCATCCTCCCAGAACATACAGGACTGTTAAGCCCCATCCTCCACACCATCCCTTTGCAACTGCTGGCCTACCATGTTGCCCTGAAAAAAAATACCGATGTAGACAAGCCTCGCAATCTCGCAAAATCCGTCACGGT
>CANIWY010000066.1 GCA_947471695.1 Nitrosomonadaceae bacterium | reverse complement strand
TCACGGTGTGAGTTCGGGTGACGCTATTGCAATGGTCGAAGAGATCGCCGAACGAAACTTGCCTGCTGGTTACCAGATCGCATGGACAGGTCAAGCGTACCAGGAGAAACGTACCGGCTCTGCCGCAGTCTTTGCCTTCAGCTTCGCCATTGTTATGGTATTCCTAATACTGGCCGCGCAGTTTGAAACCTGGGTATTACCATTAGCCGTCATCATGGCGGTACCTTTCGCAATGGCAGGCGCATTACTGGCAATATTGCTGCGCGACATGCCCAACGATATCTACTTCCAGATCGGTCTGGTGACATTGATCGGGCTGGCGGCAAAGAATGCGATTCTGATTGTTGAATTTGCAAGTCAAAAGATGAAACAAGGTATGCCGGTTGCTCAGGCGGCAATCGAAGCGGCGCAACTACGATTCCGTCCAATCGTCATGACATCGATGGCTTTTGTTCTGGGTGTAGTACCGCTGGTGATCGCCACTGGGGCAGGGGCGGCTGCACGTCGCTCCATGGGAACAGGAGTATTTGGCGGAATGTTACTGGCTACATTTGTAGCCACCATATTCATTCCACTATTCTTCGCCTGGTTCACACGTAAGCATGTACAACAACCTGCT
Source organism: Nitrosomonadaceae bacterium (assembly GCA_947471695.1). Taxonomy (GTDB): domain Bacteria; phylum Pseudomonadota; class Gammaproteobacteria; order Burkholderiales; family Nitrosomonadaceae; genus VFJL01. Next base: position 4,892 of record CANIWY010000066.1, on the reverse strand, counting down.
GAAAAATCAGCGGAAGAGACCCAATGAAGCTGAAACCCAGTATATTGCTGGCGCTACTCAGCCTGCTGCTGTCCTCTTGCGCCATGGGACCCGACTATGCCCGTCCCAAGATCGAAATGGCCGATAACTTTCGCATGGCAGAAATAGAGGGAGAGTCGATAGCCAATCTCCCTTGGTGGGAGTTATTACATGACGAGCAGTTGCAACGTTTAATCCGGCAAGCGTTAGCAGAAAATAAGGACCTGAAACAGGCTGTCGCAAGTATGGAAGAGTTTCAGGCGCGCATATTCATGGCACGTTCAGATTTCTTGCCTGGGATTAATATGAATACAAATGCCCCTGCTTTCGGCACTCTCGGCGGGTTTGTCGTACCAGGATTTCCGACACCATTTAGTTATTTCGGGCAAGGGACTCTGAACTGGGAGGTTGATATTTGGGGCCGAGTCCGACGAGCCAATGAAGCAGCTCGTGCGGATTTACTAGCACGCGAGGAGAATCGCCGGGCAGTCGTCCTCACACTGGTGAGTGGTGTAGCGCAGTCCTATTTCGATCTTCTACAGCTTGATATGCAGCTAGAGATTACCCGTCGTACCTTGCTATCGTGGGAGGAAACAGTTGATCTTTCCCAGCACCGCCTGCGCGGAGGCCTGATCTCCCGGCTCGATGCAGACCAATTTGAAGCAGAGCGTGCCAACGTATCTGCCAGATTGGCTGAGCTAGAACGCCAAGTAATTCAAAAAGAAAACGAACTAAACTTATTGCTCGGAAAGAATCCGGCACCTATTCCACGTGGCCGTCTGCTGACGGATCAGGTGATACTACCGGAAGTCCCTGCCGGACTTCCCTCTGATCTGCTGCAGCGCCGTCCAGATGTCCTACAAGCGGAACAGACCCTGGCTGCTGCCACCGCTCGGATTGGTATGAGCAAGGCTGCGCGCTTCCCAAGAATCACACTCACTGGCCTGCTCGGTGTTGCGAGCCCACGGCTAGCAAATCTACTCACCTCCGGTACTGAGTTTGGGATGGGGGGGGTCGGACTAGCCGGCCCGCTACTAAATGCACAGACCCTCGGCCATGAACAACGGGCAGTTGAGGCTCAATCCAGGCGAGTGTTAGCACAGTACGAGCAGACCATACTGACCGCATTCAAGGAAGTCGAAGATGCGCTGGTAGCGGTACGCACAGCAAAAAATCAGCGAAAGGCTCAGCAGGAGCAAGTCGACGCACTGCGATCAGCGCTACAGATAGCCAATCTACGTCACCAAGCAGGTATTACCAGTCATTTAGAAGTGCTCATTGCAAAGCGTAGCCTGTTCGCGGCTGAGACTGCTCGAATCAGTGCGCATCGGCTGCACCTGGTGTCGGTCGTGCAACTCTACAAGGCCTTGGGGGGAGGTTGGTCACCGGGATAAACAAGATACGAGTGGAATGCCTCAGTAGGAAATTCCCTAACGCATAAAGGGTCTGACACTCTCACCAAAAAATTCACGCATCATGAATTCTTCCAGCCCAGCGTTATCTTCAATGCGTGCCGATAGGACAACCACACGGTTAAGACGGGGGGATTCCCAATTAAAGGTATCCTCGTGATACTGTCTTATCAGTTGAATCATCCTGCGAACGATCGCACGCTCCACATCACCATCTGGACCCACCTGGACTTCAATTAATTCGAGACGAGAACTACTAGGGTCCGTGGTCCATCCCCGGAAAGTAAACTCGGCAGTCCTGGCCCCCATCCTGACAATTCTAAATATACCATTCGTACCTGGGGCCTGGAGGTTGCGCTTAATATTGGCCATTCTGATCTCTTCTTCTGATGGTTGGCGGCCTGAAGTCGTCTCTTCGGTATTCTCACGCTCATCAAAATTCCCTGCTGCTCGTCGGCGCGCTCTGGCCTGATTGATGTAGGCCATCATATCCGTAGGGGCCTTCAAGCTCCGACCTGAAGGAGGATTTGGTGGTGAGGGCTCGATAGGTCTGGGTTGAGTCTTTACTTGCGCTTGGGGGGTCTTGCGGGGGGAAGGAGCCGGCGACGATTCCTGATCCCGTATTGATTCCGATAACTCTACAAAACGTGCTTCAATTGAAGGTGGCGTTAGAATCTCAACCTTAGGTGATTTTAAAAACAATCCGAACCCAAAAATAATGGCTAACCAGATAGCAACCGCTAGCGGTACCGGCCACCAGAATCGAATCTCTAGTGATCTGGAGTGTGCTATATGTAGCGAATTATTTATGCTTCACCGCAATTAAAAACTGCTGCGCACCGGCAGTCCGAGCTTGCAACATCGCCTGCACTACAATCCCCTGTGGGGCTTCATGATCTGCTGACACGACCACCTTCTGTTGTGAGTCGTGCAACAACGGCTTGAGCGTCGCCGCTAGGGTTTCTAATGTGACAGAAGTCCGGTTGATAAAGATCTTGCTGTCGCTTGTTAAGGTCAGCGTCACTGGGGTATCTGCGCTGAGTTTTTCAGCCTCCCCCTGGGGCAGATTCACCTGCAAGGAATCAAGATTCTGCATTGACAGCGATGCGAGCATGAATGTTGCCAACAAAAAGAACATCACATCAATCATCGGGATGATTTCAATGCGCCCTTTACGGACCTCCCTGGATTTACGCAGCTTCATGGCTACCATCCTGTGGATTCAAACGGATATGATCAATTAATCGCGTACCCAATCGCTCCATCTGGTCCATGGTTTGTGATTGCAAGCGAGAGAAGTAGTTGAATCCAAACAATGCCACCAGAGCAATCAGCAGTCCGACCACCGTTGCAATGAGTGCCTCAGCCACACCACCAGTCACCGCCGTCGGGTTGACGATCCCCTCGCTACCAATCACCTGAAAGGCCCGCATCATCCCGACCACCGTTCCAACTAACCCGAGCAAGGGCGCAGCGGTAACGATCGTCTCAAGAGCCCATAGCCTTCTAGCAAGATTGCTCTCGATCACTTGGGCTTCATCAGCAGCTCGTGATTCAATCCACCATGAGGGCTGATGCCGACTAGCAATCAGTACCTCAAAGAAACGCTTGTAGTAGTGCCGGTCATCCAATCCTGAGAGGATTTTTTCTAGATCACTCCATTTGAAACCATAGGTTTCAACCAGATTTAGCAAGTCATGCGAGAGTCGAGCAAAGCGCCAGTAGAGAAAAGCTTTTTCAAGCATGATCGCTAGAGCGAGTATCGCCAGAAGGGATAGCGGCAGGATAATGATCCCGCCGAGTTTTAGTGTGGTCAACGTTTGATTCAGCTCTTCCATATGTATCTCCAAATTAGGGATATTCTCCCGACCGCCGGTTGCTAACTCAAAAGGTTATTAATACCAGAATATGTTCCTAGCATGACTGAAACTAAAAATTCTACTCTCGTCTTAGATTTAATAAATATTGGTAGATAGATCCCTGATCTAAGTGGTCAAGGGTGAACGCGTCTCACGATCATAGCAGCAGAGCGTTTATGTAACCGACACATCATGGAGAGTTCGTTATATATACGAATGACAGGCCGACTGGGTTTTAAATAGGTGTGGCAGCCAAGAGGTTCTGACGCCATGGGTTACATTTGATCCAGATGAAAGAGATATCACACCGGTCCACCGCTATTTTTTTCTGACAGGGTGAAAAGCAGCTTGTAATTAATAGGGGCTCTCTCAGTACAGACAGTGCGAGTACTTCTACAAACCGTCCCGGCACAATAGCCGGCAGTCGCAGACTGGTCTCTACTCAAAGATAGGCTATAAAAACCGTAGAAGTCCTACCCCCTTACCTCTTCACTCCCCGGCATCAAACCAGGCGCTTCTTTCAGCAAGAACTCTCTGAAGGCTTGAGCTACGCTGGAGAGACGTTTGTTCTTCCGATGCACCACATGCCAGTGCCGAATAATGGGAAAGTCCTGAACGTCAAGAACCTTGAGACGATTTGTTAACAATTCCAGTTCAGCCGTATGCAATGACATGATCCCTAATCCCATACCCGCTTGAACCGCCTGCTTGATTGCCTCATTGGTGTCCGTTTCCATCCCTCGGTTAATACTGATGTGGTGCGCCGCAAAAAACCGCTCCATCGCACCACGAGTTCCAGAGCCAGGCTCACGCACTAGGAAAGTCTCTTGCCCCAATCTTTTTACAGGAATTCTGTGCAGCTTGCACAGCGGATGATCAGGAGGAGCAATCACAACGAGTGGATTCTCCATGAATGATTCTGTGGCGATATCTTGGTTATCTGGGGGTTGACCCATAATCGCAAGATCAGTCACATTGTCGGCCAACTGCTTGAGAACAGTTTCACGGTTGGAAACGTTGAGACTCACCGTAACACCGCTATAGCGCTGACAAAATTTTGCCAGTAAATTTGGAGCAAAGTAATTGGCGGTACTCACTACGGAGATATTGAGCTTCCCACGCTCTAAACCTTTCAATTCATCTAGCGCCAGCTCCATATCCGCCAACTGCCCGGAGATAGCACGGCTATAATGATTGAGTTCGTGGCCAGCATCGGTCAGAAAGATCTTCTTACCCATTTGCTCAAATAAGGGCAACCCGATGTTATCTTCCAGCTGCTTAATCTGCATTGAAACTGCCGGCTGAGTTAGATAGAGCTCCTCAGCAGCACGCGAGAAACTCAGGTTACGGGCAACGGACTCAAATACTTTTAACTGCCTTAAAGTAACATGTAGCATCGGTTGGATAAACGCAAGTAATGATAAGCTTAATCTTATCATGATTATCATAATTATTAATTTGTTCTTATGGTTATCAGCCTATATAGTTCTACCTGAAACTCACAATTTGTCATGTTCGTAACATAATCTCCTTGCTTCTATTTCTGTAGAAATTGAGTGGGATTTAACTGGAGGAAAAGCGATGGCAGCGAAAACATATAATG
>CANIWY010000065.1 GCA_947471695.1 Nitrosomonadaceae bacterium | reverse complement strand
TTCCATCCTGTGCTCACCGGGGTTGCGGTAGGCATGAGCGGCTAGGGTGCGAAGCGAGTTGAGAAAGAAAATGGACATCCCGATCAGGTACCAAAGTATCAGCGCTTGGTAGGGTAGGATACCCAGCGCGATGCAGGTAATGATGCCAACCGAGAACAGGAAGGTACCGAGCTCCTGCAGTCGCCAGTTCTTGTCATTGCGGATGGCATTTTCTGCACGTTTGTAATTTATATCAATCGTAAGAGAGGATGCCCGCTCCCAAACAAATTTACGCAGGGGAGGGACTAGATAAGATAGCGGTGTTAGCAGCAGAAATCGGCCGATAAAAACCAACGGCAAAGCGAACGAAAGTACTACATAGCTGACCATCTCGATCGGTTTTAGAGTGGCGAAGGGGACATACTCGCCATCCCTGCTAGTGCCATAGATATCGGGCTTATGATGGTCATTATGAACGCCGTCATAGGTAAAGGATGGAACTAACAATGGGATGCCGCAGATGAGGTTCCAGACCAGCCGGAAGGTTTGGAATGTCCCTTTCTTCAGGTGTGCTAGTTCGTGAACAAAAATTACTGCGCGGTAAAGTGCAAGTGTTGCAATCACATACGAAAGGACTTGCCAGATGGAAAAGAGGGGGGTGTAAAGGGCGGTTATAAAGGCCGACCAGCCGAGCGTGATATGAAATAAAAAGTCTGTCCAGTAGATCCAAGGGTTGGGTGTCATCAGATCTCGAACCAGTTCATGCGCTTCTCGAAGTGGGAATTCTTTGGTGACAGTGGCACCCGTCACGTGTCGAGTCCCATCGGTGGCCGGTCTGTCATCACCCAGATCAGAGGGATCATAATTTTGTGATTGCTGTTGTTGCATGTTCTAGATTAGACCATCCAAATTACTAAGAATAAAAGTTTGTGAGTGCCGAGCATTTTCTGCGATGGCGACCAGTCTGCCCGTTTGTATGCGATGGAGAATCATGCGAATACCGCCGCATCGGCTAGACTCATTCCTTGCGCATCCTTAACTGAGATGATGGGTTGCGTGTCGATCGGCCATACAATTCCGATGGTGGGGTCGTTCCAGACGAGGCTACATTCAAACTCGGGGGCATAATAGTCGGTGGTCTTATACAAAAAGTCGGCACTATCGCTCAGAACGTAAAATCCATGTGCAAAACCCGGCGGAATCCACAATTGACAGTGGTTATCCTCGGTTAGTTCCATACCCACCCACTGTCCAAAGGTGGGGGAGGACTTTCGGAGATCCACAGTCACATCAAATACCGAGCCACGTACGACCCGCACCAGCTTCCCCTGGGGCTGCTGGATCTGGTAGTGAAGCCCGCGCAGCACTCTCTTGGATGAGCGGCTGTGATTGTCTTGCACAAAGTTCACGTCAAGACCAGTGGCCCGATTGAATGCCCGTTGGTTAAAACTTTCAAAAAAGAAACCACGAGTGTCACCGAAGACCTTGGGCTCAATGATTAGAACAGATGGGATCGAGGTAGGGGTGACCTTCAAGGCTATATCCTCTCTTTCAGTAACCGTAACAGATACTGACCGTAACCATTCTTAGCGAGGGGTTGGGCAAGTTTCTCGAGCTGCTCAGCACCGATGAAGCCCCTTCGATAAGCGATCTCTTCGGGGCAGGCGACCTTGAGCCCTTGACGGTGTTCTATGGTCTCAATGAAGTTGCTGGCCTCTATAAGACTCTCGTGTGTTCCCGTATCCAGCCATGCATAACCACGACCCATGATCTCTACGCGCAGTTGATTGCGTTCCAGGTAGATACGGTTGAGGTCAGTTATTTCTAATTCACCGCGGGGCGAGGGCTTGAGATGGGCCGCGATATCAACCACTTGATTGTCATAGAAGTATAGTCCGGTCACGGCGTAATTGCTCTTGGCCTGAGAGGGTTTCTCTTCCAGCGATGTGGCCTGGTTCTGGGCATTAAAAGAGACCACGCCATAACGTTCCGGATCCTGCACGTGGTATGCGAATATGGTCGCGCCCTCAGTCTCAGTCATTGCTCGTTCGAGTTGAACATGCAAGTCATGACCATAGAAAATATTATCACCTAACACCAGTGCGCTGGGATCATGACCGATAAAATCACGACCGATGAGAAATGCTTGGGCCAATCCGTCCGGACTGGGTTGCACGGCATACTGAAGGTTAAGACCCCAATCGCTACCGTCCCCCAGTAGTTGCTCAAAACGTGGTGTGTCCTGTGGTGTTGAGATGATGAGGATGTCTTGTATGCCCGCGAGCATCAACGTGCTCAGGGGATAGTAGATCATCGGCTTGTCGTAGATGGGCAGTAGTTGCTTCGAGACGACCTTGGTCACGGGATAGAGACGAGTACCGGAACCGCCGGCGAGGATGATTCCTTTACGATGAGTCATGAATGTTCCTCGAGAATTTCGGTAATCATCCGTGTCACGCCAGTTTTCCACAAAGGCAGGTTCAAATCGAAGGTGGCTCTCAGTTTGCGTGTATCTAGACGCGAGTTAAGAGGTCTCCTAGCGGGCGAAGAAAATGCGCTGGTTTGAATTGGGGTTACATTTTCTCGAGTCGCTTTGAGTTTGACTCCGCGCTGATGTGCCAGATCCAGTATCAAGCAAGCGTAGCCGTGCCACGAAGTTTCGCCTGCGGCAGACAGGTGATACAGTCCGGACAGTTCTGGTCGCTGTGGGGCCGTGCGAATGGCGTGTGAGGTGATATCCGCTAGCAGGTCGGCACCGGTGGGGGCGCCAATCTGGTCATCTATGACGGTCAGATGGTCGCGCTCCCCCGCTAAGCGCAGCATGGTCCTGGCAAAATTGCCGCCTCGTGCAGAATAGACCCAGCTGGTGCGAAAGATTAGGTGGTGGCAACCTGCGACACGGATAGCTTCTTCACCTGCGAGCTTGGTGGAGCCATATACATTTAAGGGTCTGGTTGAATCGGTTTCTAGCCAGGGCGTGTTACCACTGCCGTCGAATACGTAATCGGTGGAGTAATGAATCAACCAACTATTGAGCTTTCGTGCTTCCTGTGCGAGGACGCCAGGGGCCAGCGCGTTAATGGTATGGACCAGTTCCGGTTCATTCTCGGCCTTGTCGACAGCGGTATAGGCGGCGGCATTGACGATCACATCCGGGGCAATTGAGCGGACGGTCTCGGCAATGAAGTCGAGACGGGTGAAATCGCCGCACTGTTCTTTGCTATCACTGTCCAGCGCAATCAGCTCTCCCAGCGGAGCAAGACTGCGTTGTAACTCCCAGCCGACTTGACCACCCTTGCCAAACAGCAGAATCTTCATCAGTCACGATCCTGATAATTTTTCTCGACCCATGACCTGTAGCTGCCTGACTGAACATTACTGACCCAGCTCTGGTTATCCAGATACCACTGTACGGTTTTACGGATGCCAGTTTCAAAGGTCTCATCCGGCTTCCAACCAAGCTCAGACTCAATCTTCCCTACATCAATGGCATATCTGCGGTCATGGCCAGGTCGATCGGTAACATAGGTGACTTGTTCGCGGTAGGATTTACCATCGGATCGTGGGCAGAGTTCATCCAGCAATCCACAAATGGTGTGTACGATCTCAATATTGGGTTTTTCATTGCATCCACCGATGTTGTAGACCTCCCCCACTCGCCCATTGGCAAGCACACGGCGGATGGCGCTGCAGTGGTCCTTGACATATAGCCAGTCTCGAATTTGCTGACCATCCCCATATACGGGTAAGGGCTTTCCTGCAAGAGCATTGACGATCATCAGTGGGATGAGCTTCTCCGGAAAGTGGTAAGGCCCATAGTTATTGGAGCAGTTGGTGGTGAGTGTTGGCAGACCATAGGTGTGGTGATAGGCGCGTACCAGATGGTCACTGGCAGCCTTACTGGCAGAGTAAGGACTATTGGGCTCATATCGGTGGGTCTCGCTGAAAGCGGGCTCAGTTTTGGAGAGTGAGCCATAAACCTCGTCGGTCGAGACGTGTAGGAAACGGCAGTCCTTCTTTACCTCTTCGTTTAGCCCATTCCAGTAAGCACGGACCGCTTCTAGCAGTCGGAAGGTGCCGATGATGTTGGTTTGAATGAAATCTTCCGGACCGTGAATTGAGCGATCGACATGGCTCTCAGCAGCAAAATTAATGATTGCGCGTGGTTGGTATTGAGTAAGTAAGCCATTTACTAAAGTCGAGTCGGCGATATCGCCATGGACGAATATGTGGCGCTGATCAGTTGATAGTGAAGAGAGGTTCTGTAAATTACCCGCGTAGGTGAGCAGGTCAAGATTGACGACTGTTTCATCGGACTGAGAAAGCCAATTCATCACAAAATTCGCACCGATGAACCCAGCACCGCCTGTTACTAGAATCATTCTCAGTCCTAAAGTTGTATTGCATCCATTTACATAGAGGTGGATGCGATTTCATTTCGCTCGATATTTTACCTTACCTAACGGGATGAGGGTGTGTGTGCACGACCCGTTGAGCTAGAACTTTTCTTTATCTCTTAGATAACGCCACTTCCCCGTGGGTAGATCACCGAGCTTTACTTGGCCGATACGGACACGTTTTAAGCCAGTGACCTTTAGCCCAACCAGTTCGCACATACGTCTGATCTGACGCTTTTTACCTTCACGCAGAATGAACCGTAGCTGATCCTGATTCTGCCAGCTCACTTGAGCAAGTTTTAGCGTCTCCCCGTCCAGACTCAGGCCATGATTTAATAGCCCCAGTTGTTGCTTTGAGAGCGTCCCCTGAACCCGCACCAGGTATTCCTTTTCAATCTCAGAATCTGCGCCAATGAGCTGTTTAGCAATGCGGCCATCTTGTGTTAGTACCAGCAAGCCTTGAGAGTCGATGTCTAGCCTCCCCGCTGGGGCCAAGCCCTTTAAGTGCATCGGACTAAATCTGAGCGATGACTGGCTCTCCTGAAAACGGGATTCTTGGTTAATTAGGGTAATCGCTGGTTGGTAACCGGGTTCGGGCTGTCCTGATACGAACCCAATCGGCTTATTCAGTAGTATCGTCACCTGACCAAGTTGCTGCGCTTGGGCAGCTTTATCGAGTTTAATTTTTTGAGTGGGATAAACCTTTGTGCCGAGCTCAGTGATGCGGTCTCCATCTACAAATACCAAACCCTGCTCGATGTAGCCATCTGCCTCTCTGCGTGAGCAAAGTCCTTGTTCTGACATGATTTTAGATAGACGGATCTTTTCCATAAATTTGACGTGGCAGTCTGGATTTGTGCATCATTATCTTGTATTACGACCAGGTATTATAATTTGAAGCCCTGTGCCGTTTCAGTTAAAATTAGAAATTCTTAGGCGCGTAGCTCAGCTGGTTAGAGCACCACCTTGACATGGTGGGGGTCGTTGGTTCGAGTCCAATCGCGCCTACCAAGATATGTTGGTTGAAGGGCTTGTGCGCACGCGATGTTAGAGTTTTAAAAGTAAGATGGGTGTCTGGCGGTGAAGGGCTCATGAAGGCCCGGAGTAATAACCGGTCTGAGCTTTGGCGCGCCCAACACGATTCGAACGTG
>CANIWY010000064.1 GCA_947471695.1 Nitrosomonadaceae bacterium | reverse complement strand
GCAGTTTCACCCCATTCTTCTCCATGACGGTATCGTCTTCATTAATCAGCTCATCAAAGGTAAAGCCGTACTTGAAACCAGAGCAGCCGCCCCCGCTTACAAAAACTCTGAGTTTAAGTTCGTTGTTACCATCTTCTTCGATCAATTGTTTGACCTTATCCGCCGCATTATTGGTGAAGATCAATGGGTCATGTATCTCGGTAAATGAGCCTGTCTCGGTGACTGTGTTCATGTCTACCTCTATGTTGGATAACTAAAAAAATATACCCTGCTGCTGAGCCAAGATCAGCCACTTATGGCCGGTGTGTCAGCGGTATTTGTCAATGCAATTTCATCGGTCTTTTTAATTTGGTCTGCTCGGTCCTGATGGACTAATACGCCCTCAACAGTTGCCCCGAGTTGAATTTCCAAGGCACGGTAATACACATCTCCAGACACCTTAGCCTTGGCTTGTAGCTCTAGGTATTCTACAGCATGCACCGGCCCGATCACGGTTCCATTAATGACTGCATGAGACACATGAATCTTACCCTCAACGCTCGCCTGGTCACTTAGCACTAGTGTGCTGGGCTTGTCGCCCATTGCGGTGATATTTCCACGAACGTGCCCATCTATACGCAGGCCACCAGTGAAGGTGATGTCACCTGCGACGTGAGTGCCTATGCCGATGAGCGAATCAATCTGGCTTTGGGGCTTGTTGGTCTTTTTTCCAAACATGCTATTCTTCCTTTACGAAGGTAGATTTACAACTTGTGTTAACTTTGGCTGCGCCACGCCATTTTCGAAGACTCGTACTTGCAGGCTCTCCACTATGACATCAGGTTGCAAGTGAAAACTTTTCCCCACTCGCTGATAAAATTTAAAGTTAATGCCAGATGTCTTTGAAGGGCTCTCATCTGGGAGAGGCATTGCCACTCTCCGTCCATTCTGCAGTAAATTAACTGTGAATTCTAGGTTCCCCTGAAAATCTTTGTTACGCTGTTTTCCCTGAACTAGCAAAAGACTATACCGGAATTCCCCAGGGGACTGCCCCTTGGTCAGTTTAAAATGATATACGGAGATACCGTTGCCAGCCATTTCAGTACCTGACATAAAGGTCTGTAAAAATGCCAGGTCTTCTTTCAATCGGATGCTTTCATCTCCAAGAGTCTTAACCTGTTTGACGAGGTCATCGCGTGCCGCAACTTCCATCTGGGCGCGGCGTTCTAGTCCAATAGCCTCTATGCGAAGGGCTTCATTATCCTGCTGTAATTGCATATTTAATTTAGATAACCGGTCCAGCTCATCTGAAGCGCCTTGCATGTCAAAATTTGCAAACTTACGGCCGGAATCATATACACCTAGATATAATCCGAGACCCAGCGCCAGTCCGATCGCCGCGATAATGGTTAGCCAACGCAGATACCATGGAAAGTGTGGTCGCACCGCTACTCGCGGGGCAGATATGCCAAATTTTTTCTTTAGAGATTTTACTATTGGCATCAGGGGTTATAGCAAGCTGGTCTCAGCGCATTTAAGGTAACAGCGCAACATGATTAATCGCAAGGGTTTCCGGTAGGCCAAACATGAGATTCATATTCTGTACAGCTTGGCCTGCAGCACCCTTGACCAGATTATCTGTCACTGATAGTACCACCACCGTATCGCTTCCTTGTGGACGATGTACCGCAATGCGACAGAGATTGGATCCTCTGACAGAGCGGGTTTCAGGATGGCTACCCGGGGGAAGTACATCAACGAACGGCTCGTTAGCATAACGTTCTTCAAACAGAGCCTGTAAATCAGCATCTGTGGTGAGTCTTGCATAGAGTGTGGCGTGTATGCCGCGAATCATAGGGGTGAGGTGCGGTACAAACGTAAGCCCAACCGACTTTGCGGCCATATTAGAAAGTCCTTGCCTGATTTCTGGTAGATGGCGGTGGCCCGGCACTCCATACGCCTTAAAATTGTCAGAAGCTTCAGCAAATAGTGTGTGTACCTCCGCCTTGCGTCCTGCACCAGAGACACCGGACTTTGCGTCCGCGATAAGATGGTCCATATCCACGATGCCGGACTCTATCAAGGGAAGAAAGCCCAGTTGTACCGCTGTTGGATAGCAGCCCGGATTGGCTACCAATCGAGCTTCCTTGATTCGGTCGCGGTTGACTTCTGGCAGTCCGTAGACCGCCTCTGCCACAAGCTCTGGACAGGAGTGGGTCATTCCATACCACTTTTCCCATTCCGCCACATCCTTGATACGAAAATCAGCAGCCAGGTCTATCACCCGTACACCTGCATCGAGCAGTAACCTGGCCTGTTGCATAGCAATACCATTGGGTGTGGCAAAGAACACCACCGAACACTCCTTCAGCAAGGCTTCGGTAGGGTCGCAAAATTTGAGAGATACCCGACCACGAAGACTGGGGAATAGATCAGATACAGGCATGCCCGCTTCTTGGCGAGAGGTGATAGCCTTTATTTGTACTTCAGGGTGCTGAGATAGAATGCGTAATAACTCGACACCGGTATATCCGGTTCCGCCAACGATGCCAACTTTGATCATAGAGTCCCCATGGTTCTGTGGAGCGAGCGGTATTTATTTCACAATCTGTCGGCCTTGCTATCTTTTAGGAAAACGAAATGAATCGTACTCATAAAAAGAAGCAAGTAAGAAAGCTGATTATAAGCACCAAACAAAAAAGCCGCCAGAAGTTGGCGGCTTTTCCGGTATACATGAAGGGTTTAACGTTTGGAAAATTGTTTGCGTCGACGGGCCTTGCGCAGACCAACTTTCTTGCGTTCAACTTCGCGCGCGTCGCGTGTAACTAGACCAGCCTTACTCAATATGGGCTTGAGTGTTGAATCAAAATCAATCAGTGCACGGGTAATGCCGTGGCGTACCGCCCCAGCTTGCCCCGACTCTCCTCCGCCATGGATATTGATCATGATGTCGAAAGTCGTAAGGTTGCCGGTTAATTCTAGCGGTTGACGGACCACCATGCGGCCAGTTTCACGTGAAAAATATTCATCCACCGGTTTGTCGTTGACCGTTATTGCGCCTCTACCAGGTTTGAGGAATACACGCGCTACGGCGCTTTTCCGCCGACCGGTGCCATAGTTATAATTTGCGCTCATATGTTAAGTTCTGACCTTGAGTTGTCGCGGTTGTTGTGCCGCGTGGGGATGGGTAGAGCCAGCATAAACTTTCAATTTTTTCAGCATGGCATAACCCAGTGGGCCTTTAGGTAGCATCCCCTTAACGGCTTTTTCCAAGGGCCGTCCAGGAAAGCGCGCATGCATCTTGGTAAAGTTGGTCTGGTAAATGCCGCCTGGGTAGCCGCTGTGCCGGTAGTAAATCTTGTCTTCTGCTTTATTGCCGGTTACTCGCAGTTTGTCGACATTGACCACCACGATAAAATCACCGGTATCCACATGTGGGGTGAATATGGGCTTATGTTTGCCGCGCAAGCGGTGTGCGATATCAGCTGCGAGCCGACCCAGAACCTTGTCGGTTGCGTCTATTACGAACCAATCGTGTATTACTTCGTGCGGTTTAGCTGAAAAGGTTTTCACAAAGCCTACCTTGCATGTTCAAAGAAAGCCGTAAATTCTATGTCAGACGAGGAGGAATGTCAACCACTACACCCCCGTCTTATTTAGCTTGTGTGCTCAGAGCTACGATTATGGCTAATGATGAGGCTCATCAATAAATCACCCTGACATTTTCTGTCTGGAAATGCGCTGACAGCGATTGTAGCAGGCCATCTTGTAGATTTACTCGCCACGCGTCGCCCAGTTCAAGCTCGCATACTGCGCCTTGATTACGGTAAGTTACTGATACTGGGCAATAGCTACGGTTGTCGTTAATGTTTTTATCAGTATTTCCTGGGCTGCTATTCATACGGTAAGGAGCGAGCAGCTCCTTAAGTTTTACGGTGTTTGATAGGCCATTGCAGTTGAGCTTCATGCTCTTAGCGTGGCGTGATCGAGCATCAGCTAAATCATACAATTTATCGGCGATAATGCGAAGAGTGCCCCTACTCTCTTCATCGCCACCTTTAGTAAATACCTTGGCCTCTACTATCAGCAATTGGTCTTCCTTGAGCGAGCTTTTAAGAGTATCAAAGAGCTCACTATATACGACCATCTCGACCCGTGCATGCCCATCATCCAGTACGATCACCCCCATCTTTCCTCGCCGGGTCATCTGTGTGCGGATGCCGTAAATAATGCCAGCTAGAAGCTGAGGTTCCCGCTGGGGATTTAACTGGTCGAGCCGGGTGTGAACGAAATTTTTTAGTTCACTAATATAGGCGTGAAACGGATGACCACTTAAATAGAATCCCAATGCTAGTTTTTCGTTTTGCAGCATCTCCTTCTCTGGCCATTGTGGTACATCAATCAATTGGGGTTGTTCTGTTGCTCCGTCACCCTCACCGAATAGACTGACTTGAGTGGCGGCTCGGCTGATCTGTTCAGCAGACTCGAGTGCGATGCCAGCTGATGCCAATAGGCTAGCGCGATGGGTATTGATGGAATCAAATGCTCCGGCACGAATGAGCGATTCCAATACGCGGCGGTTAACGATCCGTTTGTCTACTCGCCGGCAGAAATCGAATAGGCTGGTGTAGGAGCCATCCCGGTCCCGCGCCCCGGTGATGGATATTATTGCTGATTCGCCGGTTCCTTTTATTGCACCTAAACCATAGCGGATAGTTTTATTATTTATAGGGACGAACCGATAACCGGACAAGTTAATGTCAGGCGGCAGAATCGTGAGCCCATTACTAATGCCGTCCTCAAAGAATGAATGTGCTTTGTCGGTGTCATCCATGTCAGCCGACAGGGTGGCGGCCATGAATTCCGCCGGGTAATGTGACTTAAGGTAAGCAGTTTGAAATGCAATTAAAGCATAAGCCGCCGCATGTGATTTATTAAAACCGTAGCCAGCAAACTTTTCCATTAGATCAAATAATTCTGCTGCTTTTCGATCAGACAGGCCGTTGCTGATTGCGCCGGCAACAAAGATATCCCGCTGCTGAGCCATCTCTTCGACTTTTTTCTTACCCATTGCACGTCTCAGCAGGTCTGCGCTTCCCAGGCTATAGCCGCCAATCACCTGGGCAATTTGCATTACTTGTTCTTGGTAGATCATCACGCCATAAGTGGGACCAAGTATGGGTTGCAAGCGTGGATCAAGATACTCGACTCGTTTGCCTTGCTTGCGCTCTGTAAATTCAGGAATCAAGTCCATTGGCCCCGGGCGATATAGGGCAACTAAGGCGATGATATCTTCGAAGCAGTCTGGCTTGGTCTTTTGCAGTAGATCTTTCATGCCACGTGATTCAAACTGGAATACCCCCACGGCATTGCCCTGTCGTAACAGAGCATAAGTGGCAGGATCATTCAGAGGGAGTTTTTCCAAGTGGAAGATTTCAGAATCATTAGTCTCGATCTGAGCCGTGCCTTGATCGACTGTTGTATTAGTGGGGTCAGTCTTTTGATTTCTCCCTTCCGTGTCCAGCTGTCTGATGTACCTGACGGTCCAGTCCAGTATGGTCAGGGTTCTCAATCCAAGAAAATCAAACTTTACTAATCCAATCCTCTCCACGTCATCCTTGT
>CANIWY010000063.1 GCA_947471695.1 Nitrosomonadaceae bacterium | reverse complement strand
TTCGTCAAGGGTGGATAAAGACTCCCCTGCTCAAGGTCTGTCATTGTCACTCGTGACGCAAGCGTGTGAGCGGCAGCAAGAAACATCTCATCGATGATGCGCGTGGCACCGCAGGCAATTGAACCTAGACCAATACCCGGAAAGATGTGCGAATTATTGCCCTGACGAGGCACCAGAACTTTCCCGCTCAGCTGTATCGCTGGAAATGGGCTTCCACACGCAAATAAAGCACGTCCATCCGTCTCAGTGTAGGCCTGTTCGGCAGTACACTCTGCTCTTGGAGTAGGGTTAGACAGTGCGAATATGATGGGCCGAGCATTGTAACTTGCCATCATTTGCTACACTTCCGGGGTAAATGCTCCTCCAGATACGGAAACGCTGATAATGCCGGTGGGTCGAAGCATCCTCACCGCAGAAATAAAGTCTCCCGCAGCCTCATAGTCATGGGCGTAAAATCGCTTTTGTGGAAAAAGATCGGTTCGTGACTCCACCACCAGACCTTGAGAGTCGACTAGCCAGCAGCATTTACGAGCATCCACCTCATCCATACCGGATGAGACGAGTGCGCACACAATCAGATCAGCGATACCAATCCCAGCCCCTCCCGCCCCCAGGAAAAGAAATCTCTCATCGGCAAGACTACCCCCCTTGATGCGGAGCGCTGACAATAGTCCTGCCAGGACAACAGATGCTGTTCCTTGAATATCATCATTGAACATGCAGATCCGGTTACGATACCTCTCCAATAGCCGAGATGCATTATGACTAGCAAAATCCTCAAACTGGATCATCACATTCGGAAAGACTTCATGTACCGCCGTGATGAACTCCTCAATCAGTTCATCATACGCTTGACCGATCACACGTCGTCGACGGAGTCCCACATTGTAGGGGTCATTCAGGAGTGTTTCATTATTGGTGCCCATATCGAGCATTACCGGCAGGCAAGTTTCAGGGTCTAGCCTGCACAGGCCGTATAAAGAGAGAGCTACCGATCGGGATACCCGTCCCATTGGCCCCTAGATCACCAAGCCCCAGGATCAGCTCTCCATCGGTCACAACAATAAGTCCGGCCTTGACTGGCCAGTTACGCAGATTCTGTAGGACACGGACAACCTGATCATCCTGAGTAAAGACGTGAGGTGGGAGCAGTCCCCGTGCCTCCGTAAAGGCCGTTCCCTTGTTAAGGAGAGGATCAGGAGAAGGTCGATCCCCAGGGACTTCTACAGGGTTCATCATTCATACCGTCTCCCATTGTATGGATAGATTTTTGGATAGAATGAATCTATCCGGTTTACACCTTAAGCGACTAGTTCCAACAAGCGCTTCACTTCAGCCTCATCGAGCTCCATTGATTTCCCACGTGTGAGTCTGGGCGGCAGATTAATCGGGCCAAAACGCACCCGTGTGAGGCGACTGACCATCTGCCCCGCCGCTGAGAACATGCGACGTACTTCACGGTTCTTGCCTTCTTTGAGTATCACTCTATACCAGTGATTAGAGCCCTCACCCCCCTGATCTGATAACAGGTCGAACCGTGCCAGACCATCTTCGAGTTCAATGCCGCTGGTCAATTGTGTCATCTGCTCCGGTGTCAGACGACCCATGATCCGAACCGCATACTCACGCTCGACTTCAAAACGTGGGTGCATCAGACGGTTTGCTAATTCTCCGTCGGTCGTAAAGATTAACAGGCCACTGGTATTGAAATCAAGACGGCCAATTGCAACCCATTTAGATGACTGCAGCTGAGGGAGCTTATCGAAGACTGATGGTCGACCTTGGGGATCATCTCTGCTCACGATCTCACCTTCAGTCTTGTGATAGAGGATGACGCGGGGTAGTCGATCACCAAACTTGAGTTGGATAATCCTCCTCCCCATCCTAACCACATCCTCAGGACCAGCACGACTGCCGACCTCAGCCGCCTTACCATTTATAGTCACCTGTCCGGTGGCAATCAATTCCTCCATCTCACGCCTCGACCCCAGACCCGCCTGAGCCAACAGCTTATGCAACTTATGAGTAACTCCGGGTGGAGCGGAAGAGCTCGCTCTGGAAGTTGTTGCAGCCGGTATTTTTTTCTTAATGGGCCTGATCGGTCTACTAACTTTCATCTGTTCTTGAGTGTGGAGGGGTGTTCATTCCCCACCATTATTCCAATAGATTGAGGGTAAGAAGAAGCAGCGACAAACCACTTCAAAAGATACTGCAATAGTACGACAAGGTATGAACAAGAAGCCACCAAAATGTGGCCGACTACATGAAACTTTGGTTAGATCTCCCTACGCTCCATGACTGCTTGCGCTAAGGTGCCACTATCGACATGCTCGAGCTCCCCACCGACCGGCAGACCTCGTGCGATGCGTGTGACCCTCACACCACGGGTATGCAATAGCTCACTGATGTAGTGTGCAGTGGCCTCGCCTTCCATGGTGAAATTTGTGGCCAGGACGACTTCCTGGACGATACCGTCTTGTGCTCTCTTCAGCAGCCGATCAAGATGGATTTCTCGGGGCCCGATACCATCAAGGGGTGAGAGCCTACCCATCAGGACGAAGTACATTCCCCTGTAACACTGCGCCTGCTCCATCATCATCAAATCGGCGGGCATCTCCACCACACATAGCAATCCAGAATCACGTCTCTCAGAACCGCAGAGTCCGCAGACCACCTCCTCGGTGAAGTTATTGCACATTTCACAATGCTTTATATGCTCCAGTGCCCGGGTTAATGCATTGGCTAAGCGTTGCGCACCCGCATGATCACGCTGCAACAAATGATAGGCCATACGCTGTGCAGACTTTGGTCCAACACCGGGAAGGCAGCGCAGAGACTCCGTCAGGTCTTCGAGACTGATAGGTATTTTCATTTAGAACGAAATTCAGGGGACAGGAATGAATCTAGAAATGCTCGGAGCATAAACACTGCTGAATTCGTAAAGACAAGTCACATGCCGCGATCTTCTCAAATTTAAAATGGCAGCTTCATGCCTGGGGGAAGACCCATCCCGGAGGTAAATCCAGCCATCTTCTCCTGAGAGATGGACTCGACCCGTCTGACCGCATCATTGACTGCGGCAGCGAGTAGATCCTCAAGCATCTCCTTATCATCTCCGATCAGGCTGTCGTCGATACTTACACGCTTCACATCATAACGACAGGTCATTATTACCTTAACCATCCCCGCACCGGACTGTCCTTCGATCTCCATCTTAGACAATTGATCTTGCATACTCTTCATATTCTCTTGCATCTGTTGAGCTTGCTTCATCAGATTACCCAAACCACCTTTCATCATTCTAAACCTCCATTATTGAATGGGCTTGATCGAGGAAACGATCAGTCTTGCATCAAAATTCTCTACCAGTTCACGCACGAATGGGTCTGTCTCTATCGCAGCAATGGCCTGTGATTGCTTTACTTGTTTTTCACGGCTTTCCAGCTCTGCCGGCGTCATTCCTGTGATACTTCCAACAGAAAATTTCAGTCTCACCGGCTTGCCATAATACTCGCTCATTGCAGCCTTCATCTTATCTTGATACGCCTTTTCCAGTAGATGCCTGTGAGGCTCTGGCACGCACAACTCAATCTCATTGTCAGAGATACTCTTCACCTCACAGTTCTGTGCCAGCATTCTGGTCATGCCACTCAGCGTGAGTTGGCTCACCAGAGACGGCCAGTCACCATCGATGGGAATTATATGGGCTAAAGATACCGGTTTTAACGTCGCACCCTTAGTTGTAATGCTCGAGACTGCTACCGGAGGTGCTGTTAGTACCGCTACCGATTGACTCGTCGCGGGGGACAATCTCTTGATTGCATCGGACGAGAGGCTAACGGTCGCGACCTCACTAGCACCTAAGTCTGGTTTACGCAGCCCATCCGCACCATCCCCTGGAACGAATGCCAGCATACGCATCAGTGTCATGGTAAAGCCCGCATACTCATCCGGTGCCAGACTTAAATCACTACGTCCATGTAATGCAATCTGATAAAATAATTGAATCTCTTCCGGTGTGAAGACCTTCGACAGTATAAATATTCGCTCATACTCTGGAAGGTCTTCGCTGATGGCTTGTGGCACGGTCTGGGCCAATGCCAGTTGATGCAACAGCGCTGCCATATCCTGCAAGGCCGCATCAAAGGACAGGCTACGGGCCTCCATCGCATCCGCTAGCATCAGCATCTGGTGCCCATTCTTTCTCACTAATGCATCCATCAGGTCATACAGATATCCCTGATCGATCGCGCCGAGCATGATACGCACCGAGGACTCTGAGAGCGCCCCCTCACCAAAGGCAATCGCCTGATCAAGCATACTCAGAGCATCACGCATGCTCCCCTGTGCCGCCCTCGCTAGTAGTTGAGTGGACATGACATCTCCCGCGATCTGCTCTTGTTCTAGCACATGAAGAAGATGATTGGCAATGAGTGATGGTGGGATTTGCTTCAGATTGAATTGCAGGCAGCGTGACAGAACAGTGACTGGGATCTTCTGTGGATCTGTCGTGGCAAGAACGAACTTGACATGGTCTGGCGGCTCTTCCAACGTTTTCAGCATTGCATTGAAGGCTGACTTGGAGAGCATATGCACTTCATCGATGATATAAACCTTGTACCGACCGTAGGTGGGAGCATAGAGTGCATTCTCCAGCAGCTCTCTCATACTGTCTACCTGGGTATGGGAAGCAGCATCCAGCTCAATCAGATCAACAAACCGTCCCCCATCAATCTCGATACAGGCACCACACTTGCCACATGGGGTTGCGGTGATCCCGCTCTCACAGTTGAGCGCCTTGGCTAAGATGCGTGCGATGGTGGTCTTTCCGACACCACGCGTGCCAGTAAATAGATAGGCATGGTGAAGACGTTGTCGGTCCAGTGCATTGGTCAGCGCCCTGACCACATGATCTTGTCCAGTCAGCTCTGAAAAGCTCTTGGGGCGCCACTTGCGCGCAAGGACTTGGGTTAGTGACACGGCATGGGTCGGCAGAAGGGGGTCTTATCAACTTGTTAAAAGTGGTGGCGAGCCTAACCCCCGGCACTTGCAAGAAATAGCTGTGGCTGCTTCCTTCCGGACCTGACCAGGTTCACTACCGTGCAATGCGGGGAGGCCCGCCATAGAAAGTATTTACGAATTAATCGGTACTGCAAGGCCACTCGATGCAAACGCTCTCTACCATTTGCAATATCGCCACTCGGTTATTGTGCCCGGAGTTTCTACCTACGTCCACCCGCCACATAACTTTTTGTCGCGAGCTTTTGTTCGACTCAGTTGCACTCACCCCTAGCAGGGGCTTGGTATCCTTACTACATGACACATAATCGAGATGTTGCCCCACCGCGTTATCGTGGCCGTTTTCCCCCTCCCTCAATGCCCTCCCGCTTGCAATAGACGGGATAAAACGGCATAAAACAGAAAACCCGCCACCCACAAGGGTTTAAGGGACCATTCATGTCCGAGAATGGACGGGATAAAACAGTGTAATGGTGCGCCCGGCAGGATTCGAACCCACGACCCCTTGGTTCGTAGCCAAGTACTCTATCCAACTGAGCTACGGGCGCTAAAAATTTCTGATCAAATCTATTGCCGGATCAGTTATCGGCAAAATTATATCAGACTGGCGGAGAGAGAGGGATTCGAACCCTCGATAAGCCTTTTGAGCCTATACTCCCTTAGCAGGGGAGCGCCTTC
>CANIWY010000062.1 GCA_947471695.1 Nitrosomonadaceae bacterium | reverse complement strand
GGTTTGGTGGCGGCATGGATCTGACCCCTTACTATGGTTTTGCAGAGGATGCGACTCACTTTCATCAGAACTGCAGGGATGCACTGCAACCATTTGGTGATGAATATCATCCACGATTCAAGAAGTGGTGCGACGAGTACTTTTACCTGAAACACCGTAAGGAGCCACGCGGTGTAGGTGGCATTTTTTTCGATGACCTCAGTCAACCAGATTTTGATACCTGCTTTAAACTGACTCAGAGTGTGGGTAATCACTTTCTGCCTGCCTATGTGCCGATCTTGCAGCGGCGTTTAGATACACCCTATGGAGAGAATGAGCGTGACTTCCAGGCATACCGCCGCGGGAGATATGTAGAATTCAACCTGGTGTGGGATCGAGGGACCTTATTCGGTTTGCAATCAGGTGGACGAACCGAATCTATCCTGATGTCTCTTCCGCCGGTTGTGAAATGGCGTTACGACTGGAGTCCAGAAACGGGTAGCGCAGAGGAGAAGCTCTATACAGACTTCCTGATCACTAAGGACTGGCTATAGGTGTCTTCTTACAGAGGCTGAGTATTGGTAGATTCTTAATCAGCATACCTGTCAAAGCTAGAGCGGTTATTAGTCGGTAACAGTTATACTGAGATCAGGCGTAAAAAATGGTCACTCGCCCAGATATGCGTGGCGTACCTTCTCATTACGCAGAAGCGCTTTTGCATCATCCTGTAGGGTGATCAGGCCGCTCTCTAGAACGTATCCTCGGTGGCTATTCTCGAGTGCGAGCTTGGCATTCTGTTCAACCAGTAGAATAGTCACTCCCTCTGCCGCAATATCACGAATGGTTTCAAAGATCTTCTGCACTATCAGTGGGGCCAGACCCATACTGGGTTCATCTAATAGCAGTAGCTGTGGTCGAGACATCAATGCCCGACCGATTGCGAGCATCTGCTGCTCACCGCCAGAGAGAGTCCCGCCGGCTTGATGGCTGCGCTCTTGCAGGCGCGGGAAGCGCGCATATACTTGACGCATATCGGATGCTATTTGTGACGTATCGTCGTGGCAGTAAGCGCCCATATGAAGATTCTCTTCCACCGTCAATCGTCCAAAAATACCGCGCCCTTCCGGTACCATTACCAATCCCCTCTTGACCAATTGATACGTGGCCTGATGGGCAGTTGAGTGCCCTTGATAATGAATCGTTCCTCCGGACGGATGCTCCAGTCCCGCCAAAGCACGTAGAGTAGTGGATTTCCCGGCGCCATTAGCTCCGATCAGAGCAACCAACTCACCCTTATGGATCTCTAGATTGATGCCCTTAACAGCATTGATGCCGCCGTAGGAGACTTTCAGATCACGAACTTGCAGAAGGCTCATGCCATGGCCCCACCTAGGTAAGCCTCGATCACCGCTGGATCGCGTTGCACCTCAGAGGGGACACCTTCTGCAATTTTTTTTCCGTAGTCCAGAACCGCGACCCGATCACACAATCCCATCACCAGCTTCACGTCATGTTCAATCAGAAGGATGGTCACCCCACTGAGACGAATACTCTCAAGTAATTTTTTTAACGAGGTTGTTTCAGTCGCATTCATTCCGGCAGCAGGCTCATCCAGCGCCAGAAGTTTAGGATCGGTGGCAAGTGCTCGAGCAATCTCAAGTCGACGCTGATCGCCATAAGACATATTCTTAGCAAGCATCTGTGAGTGATGACCGATCCCGGTATAGATCAGAAGTTCCTTTGCACGATGCCTGATGGCGCACTCTTCATCACGTGTTTTTTGATTGAGTAGGATCGCTCCGAATACGCCGGCATGGGTACGTACACTCCTACCCACCATGACGTTTTCCAGAGCGGTCATATTGGCGAATAGACGAATATTTTGAAAGGTACGAGCGATCCCCGTCTGAGTGACTTCGTGAGGCTGCTTGCCGGCGAGGTTGATTCCATCAAATGTAATTGTGCCGGCATCGGCGGGGTAGAGACCGGTAAGCAGATTAAACAACGTTGTCTTGCCGGCGCCGTTCGGACCGATCAGGCCATAGATTTCATGTTGGTGGATGGTGAGAGAGACATCCATCAGCGCTGCCAGACCCCCGAAATGCTTACTGATACCGGAGGCCTTCAGCAGCAGACCAGATTCAGTAGAGGGTGTCATGATTCATCATGGTGCGCAAACTCCCGTCTCTGAACCGGTGACGGCCACAATCCTGCGGGGCGTAGCAGCATGATCAGCACCATCGCCAAACCTAGAATCAGTAATCTTAAATCGGCCGGATCCACAATCACACGACCGAACAAGGCCTCCTCCAAAGGTCCAATATAGCGCAGCGCCTCCGGTAGTATCGATAGCAACACCGCACCGAGAATAACACCCGGAATATGGCCCATGCCACCCAATACCACCATGCAAAGAACCATAATTGATTCTGTCAGGTGGAAACTCTCCGGACTGACAAACCCCTGGAAGCCTGCGAACAGACCACCAGAAATGCCACCGAAGCTTGCACCCATCGCGAATGCCAGTAGTTTGACATTGCGAGTATTGATCCCCATCGCTTGTGCGGCTACTTCATCTTCTCTGACCGCGACCCAGGCACGGCCGATACGTGAATTTTCCAGACGGATGGAGATAAAAATAATCAGGAGTGATAGTGCTAGAAACAGGTAATAGTAGTTATGCACTGAAGAGAAAGTAATTCCTAGGATTTGTTGAGTGCGACTGAACGAGAAATCACCCAGCATGATCGGATCGATCATATTCAATCCTTGTGGGCCGTTAGTAATATTGATCGGGGCATTCAGGTTATTGAGAAAGATACGGATGATCTCTCCGAAACCGAGCGTTACGATGGCGAGGTAGTCACCCCTTAGGCGCAGCGTTGGCGCACCGAGCAGCGCTCCAAATATGCAGGCGACTAATGCACCTAATGGAAGGAGTGTCCAAAATGGAAGATGCAGGCCGAATTGAGGTGAGGCGAGTAATGCATACAGGTAAGCACCAACAGCAAAGAATGCGACATAACCCAGATCCAGTAGCCCAGCAAATCCGACCACGATGTTAAGTCCTAGGGCTAGCATGATGTAGAGCAGGGTATGATCTAAAATTCTAACCCATGAGCGACCGAGTGCTGCATCGGTTGCGAAGGGTAGGAGTACCAAAGCGGTGCCGATCAACGCAAATCCGAGCCATACAGCATAGGGTTCACGTTTGAATTTACGCCAGTGAATCAGTAGGTCTTTCATTAGGGTCGCTCAGATACCCGCTCACCCAGGAGTCCGGACGGGCGGAATATTAGTACCAGGATCAGCACGAAGAATGCGAATACATCCTGATAATGACTGCCGAGCACCCCCCCGGTCAGTGGTCCGATATAACCCGCTCCCAGACTTTCAATCACGCCCAGAAGTAGCCCCCCCAGCATCGCGCCGCCGAGATTGCCGATACCACCCAGAACCGCCGCGGAGAAGGCCTTTAGCCCCAGCAGAAAGCCCATGTAATAATGCGCCAGTCCGTAGTAAGCGCTGACCATCAGTCCTGCCATTGCAGCCAATGCGGAACCGATGATGAAGGTGGATGAGATAACGTTATTAACATTAACCCCCATCAATCCAGCGACCTCTGGGTTTTGCGCAGTGGCGCGTATGGTGCGCCCCAACCGAGTTTTTTGAACCAGAAAAATTAGCCCCGCCATGATTACTGTTGCGAGGAAGAAAATGAAGATCTGTAAGAGTGTGATGCTTGCACCAGCAATGGTGTAGGTATCCTCCGGTAATAGCGGTGGGAATGCGATGTATTGCCGACCCCAGATGATCATGGCAATATTTTGCAGCACGATCGATACGCCGATCGCAGTGATCAGTGGAGCCAGGCGGGGTGCATGCCGTAGAGGACGGTAGGCAATCCGCTCGATCCCATATCCCAGGAGCATGCATGCAGGGATCGCGATCAGAAGACCCATCAGTACGATGACCGGTCCCGGTAGCGCAAATCCAGTCATTGCCTGAATTGCTGCGAGAGAGATCATTGCGCCGATCATCACGATCTCACCATGAGCAAAATTAATCAAACCGAGTATTCCGTAGACCATGGTATATCCGAGTGCGACTAAGGCATAGATACTGCCCAGGACTAGGCCATTAATGATCTGCTGAAGAAAGATATCCACGTTTAAGGGTCGTTAGGAAGGGATGGGGTGGATTCTGTTCGCGCTATTCGGGAGGGGCATTCGAGGAATCTACCCAGGTTGTTCCATGATCGACTGACTCGCAGCGGGTGCGGATTGCAATGGTGTACTCGACAGTGTTTTCGATATCTCCCACGTTCCATTTCTCACACGGTAAAATGTAATTGCACCCGCCTTTAAGTCGCCCCTCTCATCGAACATAATCCGAGCGGTGACACCGTTGTAATCAGTTTTTACCAATTCCGGAAGGTACTTTTCTGGTTTCACTGAGTCAGCACGTTTCATTGCATCGATCATGATATTGACCGCATCGTAGCAGAATGGTGCATAGAGTTGAATGTCCCTATTGTACTTGGCCCTGTATTTATCGCGAAAGGCCAGACCGTTAGGCATCTTCTCGAGAGGGACACCGGGTAATGAGCTGTAAGCACCCTCCGAGGCATCACCCGCGAGCTTGATAAATTCTGGAGTATATAATCCGT
The DNA here is from genome assembly GCA_947471695.1 of Nitrosomonadaceae bacterium. Lineage (GTDB taxonomy): Bacteria > Pseudomonadota > Gammaproteobacteria > Burkholderiales > Nitrosomonadaceae > VFJL01. The sequence continues at coordinate 1,087 of CANIWY010000062.1, read as the reverse complement.
CCCCACCGAGAAATTGCGCAGTGATGCCCAGAGATCTGACCTGCCGCATCAGTGGGCCGCCTTGCGGGTCCATCCCCCCGAAGAATAGTAGGTCCGGTTGCTTGCCCTTGATCGTAGTCAGAATGGCACGAAAATCGGTTGACTTGTCGGTGGTGAATTCCCGTGCCACGATGACCCCGCCATTGGACTTGACCGATTTTTCAAATTCATCAGCAAGTCCTTGGCCGTAGGCGGTACGGTCATCAATGATGGCGATTCTTTTTGCTGATAGGTGTTGAGTTGCGAACTGGCCGAGCAGTCTTCCCTGCTGTTCATCATTGGCCATGGTGCGAAATGCTGATTTGAAACCTTGCTGGGTGTAGCGTGGATTGGTTGCTGATGGTGAGATTTGTGGAATGCCCGCATCATGATAAACACGGGATGCTGGGATTGTAGTGCCAGAATTAAGGTGTCCAATCATGCCATTGATTTCAGCATCTGCCAGCTTATGAGCAACGATGGTTCCATTCTTCGGGTCGGCCTGATCGTCCTCACTCAGGAGCTGGAATCTGATTTTTTTCCCGCCGATTGAGATGTTGGCTGCATTCGCCTCCTCAATCGCCAGCCTGACTCCATTCTCGTTATCTTTGCCGATATGAGCCTGAGTTCCGGTCAGGGGTGCTGCATGGCCGATTTTGACCAGTTGTTCATCCGCCTTGAGGAGAGGGGCTGACTCCTTGCAACCGGAAAGAACGAGTATGATCGCCACAAGAGAGAGATAGCATCGTCTGGAAAGTTTCATGAGATCCTCTATTTTGAAGCGTGGTCTCTTGCGAGGATGGGCTACAGTGCTGGGCGTTTGACAATACAGATGAAGGGCGTGCGGCTCGTGAGATTATCCGCAGCCTCTGTGGCAATGTCAATTTTATGCTGTTGGTTTTTGTGTATAGAATAAGCCATTCGGGGACGTAGCTCAGCTGGGAGAGCGTCGCGTTCGCAATGCGAAGGTCGGGAGTTCGATCCTCCTCGTCTCCACCAGAAAAAGTTATGGAAGGGTATGGTTTTCTAGGTCATTTTGTAATTATATTTTAGACTCGTCGCAGTGCTT
>CANIWY010000061.1 GCA_947471695.1 Nitrosomonadaceae bacterium | reverse complement strand
TCACCGGCAGCACTGATCACCCACCGGGTCAGAAGTCATCTCGCGAGTGTGACTCAGAATGCAGTTCTCGGTGCGGGGGATGGCGTTCGTGCAGATTATATTCTACGGATCGGACTGGAAGAATTTTCTCAGGTATTTGATACACCTGATCAGAGTCGGGTGATGGTCAGGCTACGAGCCAGCCTGGTCTCGAGAGGGGGTCGACAGTTACTCTCTCAGCGCAACTTCAATATCGATCAAGAGACCACTCAGCCCGATGCCGCAGGAGCGGTCCATGCTCTTGCCGTGGCGGTTGATCGTTTGAGCGGAGAATTGATCGATTGGATTGCTACTGAATTAGTAGAGGATGGGAGGAGGGCTGTTAAGTGAGATTGATCTCGACTGCGGGTGGAGGAGGGATTTAACGCAGTCTTTACCTTAGTGCGCCGAATACATGTTGCAGCAGTTTATTCCCCTGACCGATCGGATCTTTTCGGATGGCACGTTCCTCTTCCGCCATCATGAGGTAGTAACCCTCTAGAATTTTTTGTGTGAGATACGTCTCGACATCCGGATCCGTATCCGTCACCAGACCTAACTTCTCACCCCGACGCATAAAATCATTGAGCTGATTCAGAAGGCCTGTCTGGGCAATTTCTTTTCTTACGATGGGAAGGAGTTTCTCAGCAAGGGGGCCAGAGGTGGCATCTCGGAAGTACTGTGTAGCAGCATCATCTCCCCCATTTAGAATTCCCTTGGCATCTTCAACGGTCATTTTCTTCACGGCATCTGCCATCAGTATCATGGCCTCGGGTGCTGCTGCGGTTGCGGTACGGTTTATGGCGATGATTAATGAGTCTGCTTGCTTCTTCATTCCGAAGCTACGCATCACCCCCTCCGCCTTTTGCAATGATTTAGGTAGTGGGATCTTGACCCCTGCATTACCAAGAAATCCATTCCCTGTTGTCAGCTTGCTTGTCGCGGCAATGACGCCCTGATTGAGTGCCTGCTTCAGACCATCAAGAGCCTCTTCATTGGAGAGGCTACCGATACCTGCTGAGTAGACGTGTGATGAGAGGAGAAGTAGACAGAGAAGAATTCCTGACGCACGCACCGGTCGTTTGAGTCGGTTATTTAGATGCGTCATTCTATTCCCCAATTGAACTAGACCAGACCCGATTCATGGGCTTGCTGGTCGGCATGGTAGCTTGAACGCACCATCGGACCACATGCAGCATGACTGAAACCCATCTCGATGGCAGCACGTTCGAACTCCTTAAAGCCATCCGGAGTCACATACCTCATTACTGGCAAATGACCATTACTCGGTTGTAGGTACTGACCGATGGTGAGCATCCCGACAGAGTGTTTACGTAGATCACTCAATACCTCAAGGATCTCTTCATCTGTTTCACCGAGACCCAGCATCAATCCAGACTTGGTGGGGATGGATGGAAACCGTGTCTTAAAGTCTTGTAGTAATTTAAGCGAGTGAGCGTAATCTGCGCCGGGTCGGCACTGCTTATAGAGGCGTGGCACGGTCTCGAGGTTATGGTTGAGTACATCTGGTGGGGATGCCGATAATTTTTCCAGAGCAACGTCTAGTCTGCCACGGAAGTCCGGCACCAGTACCTCGATCTTTGTCTGGGGAGAGTGCTCACGCACCTGTCTGATGCAGTCCACAAAATGCTGAGCACCACCATCTCTCAGATCGTCACGATCGACACTCGTGATGACGACATACTTGAGACGCATGGCAGCAATTGATTGCGCCAGGTGGAGCGGTTCGTCAGGATCGGGTGGTCGCGGTTTTCCGTGGGCCACATCACAGAAGGGGCATCGGCGGGTGCACAGATCACCCAGGATCATGAATGTGGCTGTTCCCTTCCCAAAGCATTCTCCGATATTGGGGCAGGAGGCCTCCTCGCACACGGTGTGGAGTTTCTGTTCTCGGAGGATACGCTTGACCTCGTAGAATTCCTTGCTGTTCGAGGATCGAACACGTATCCACGACGGTTTACGCAGCACCTCCGTTTGGGGAACAATCTTAATTGGGTTGCGCGCAGTCTTGTCTGCACCCTTCTGGCGTGTTTCAGTGGTCATTCTTGCCTTCTATGATTCGTGTTTGTAATTTTTCTGCGAGACAACGACTTAATACCTCAATTCCATCGGTAATTCCGAGGTCATGGGTCTGGGTCACCTTCAGTCCTGCATATCCGCAAGGGTTAATCATGCTGAATGGGGTCAGGTCCATGTGTACGTTTAGCGAAAGTCCGTGATAACAGCATCCATTTTTTATTTTCAGGCCCAGTGCCGCGATCTTGGCGCCGTTCACGTACACACCCGGGGCATCTGTGCGGCCTTCTGCACTGATGTGATAGTCCTTCAGTAAGTCTATCACGGAGCCCTCCATCCTCCTGACCAGTTCACGTACACCGAGATTATAACGGCGCATGTCCAGGAGCAGGTAGGCGATGATTTGGCCGGGCCCGTGGTAGGTGATCTGACCTCCACGATCAATCCGGACCACATCGATATTATTGTCATGCAGGAGGTGCTCGGGCCTTCCAGCCACCCCCTGTGTATACACAGGAGGGTGTTGTAACAGCCAGATCTCATCGGGTGAATTCTGGGTACGTGATGAGGTGAATTCCTTCATCTCCAGCCACGTAGGCAGATAATCCAGCATCCCTCGGTATCTAACTTCCAAATTCAAGGCTATTTTTTCTGATGATGGCGACTCAGAAAACTGTCCCAAAAGACTCTCAGCTCCTGACAGATTGTCTCTGTTCAAAGCGCCATCACCACCGATGGGTGGGCGCACAACTCCCGATAGAGTGAGTCGAGTTGAGTCCGAGAAACGGCATTGATGGTACAGGTGAGGCTCAGGTACTTACCCCCTCCACTCACCCTGATGGTCATACTGGCATCGTCGAAATCAGGGGCATGATGTTTTACGATGACCAACACCGATTGAGATAAGCTCTGTTGGACAAGGTCGTTCTGATTACTCAGAGAGACCTTATCCGATAATACATCTGAACGGCCCATAATCTTAATGGGGAATTCGCAGGGGTACTCGATCAGTGAGTCTGTCTCGGTCATGTCGTTCTCAGACGGCATTGATGATTGCGTATTAATTGTTGTTGGTGTCGCCACGCATCACCGTATTCTTGTAAGTTTGGTAGAGTTGGTACAACCTTTTGAACATGCTTCCAGGGGTGCCATCACCCACAGTCTTACCATCAAGACGTGTGATGGGCATGACCTCCTTGGTCGATGAGGTCAGCAGTAACTCCTGTGAGGTACGTACCTCATACTCAGAGACTTTCCTCACCTCGTAGGGAATGCCATTCTCAGCCGCTAACTCCAGTACAATATCGTAGGTGATGCCAGGCAGCATCAAGTGGTTCTTGGGGGGGGCGATCAGAGAGTTATTCCTCACCACGAAGATATTGCTGGCGGCACCCTCGGTCATGAATCCCTCACGAATCAGGATGGTCTCAACAGCACCTACATCGATCGCCATCTGTCTTAGTAAGACATTCGGTAGTAGCGAGATCGCCTTGATATCGCAACGCAGCCAGCGGTTATCGATCGCGGTGATGGCATCGACACCGGTGGCAAGAAGTTCCTTTGGGGGAGTCATGAGTGGATTACTCATGATGAAGACCGTCGGCAATACTCCCTTGGGGAAGGCATGATCACGCTTGGCAACGCCGCGAGTGATATGCAAATAGATATACTGGTCATCACCCTCGTTGTCAGCGATGATCCGACTCAACAGGGATCCCCACTCGTCATTGGTGTGTGGGTTTGTGATACGAATGCCGTCGAGACTATCCTGCAATCGGTTCAGATGCTCTGCCAGACGGAATGGTCTTCGTGAATACACCGGGATTACTTCGTACACGCCATCCCCGAAAATGAATCCCCGGTCCAGCACCGGAATACGTGCCTCTTCGATGGGCATGAACTCGCCATTCAGATAAATCATACTAAATCCTTGAAGATTGCCAGTTTTAAATATTAGTTAATCAGCAGCCGTATGCTATCCCAAGTCCGGCTAAAAATGTTGCCGATACTCACTCCCTCTAGCGCCACCAGCGGGTATTCGGACATTAGTTTTCCATCGATTGAGATCTTAACTGATCCGACTCTCTGCCCGGCACTGATCGGTGCGGTGAGGGGTTTTTGGTACTCCATCGTGGCCTTCATTTTATCGTTTTGTCCTCTGGGAAGAGTGAAGTAAAGGTCCTTCCCGAAGCCTGCCTTGAGCATGCTCTGTGACCCCTTCCACAGGGGTATGCTGGTCACCTCTTGGCCCTTCCGATACAGACGCACGGTATCGTAGAACTGAAATCCGTGGTTTAACAGTCGTTGGCTCTCCATTGCACGCATATTGTCGGAGCTGGTCCCCATCACGACAGAGATGAGTCTCCTTTCATTACGCTTGGCGGAAGTGATCAGGCAGTATCCAGCGGCCTGAGTGTGACCGGACTTGAGACCGTCTACATGTGGATCAAGCCAGAGGAGGCGGTTCCGGTTAGGCTGGGTGATCTTGTTGTAAGTGTAGTCTCGAGTTGAATAGATCGGGTAGTGTTCAGGGAAGTCTCTGATCATGGCTGCAGCCAGTAAGCTCAGATCGTAGACGGTCGTAAAGTGATCAGGATGGGGTAGTCCGGTGGCGTTAGCGAAGTGGGTATTCTTCATTCCCATACGTTGTGCCTCGTTATTCATCATCTGTGAGAAAGCATCCTCCGAACCTGCGATGACCTCCGCCAGCGCGATCGATGCATCATTGCCAGACTGAATAATCATGCCACGTATCAGCTCGTCGACGGTGACCGGCCGACTGGGTTCGATGAACATGCGCGATCCAGATGTCTGCCAGGCACGCTCTGACACCGGTACATTTTGAGTGGGTGTGATCCGTTTCTGCTTGATGGCTGAGAAAACAACATGAGCCGTCATGACCTTGGTGAGAGAGGCGGGCTCAATACGGTCATGGATATTCATGCTGGCAAGAGTCTGTCCACTCTGAAAGTCAGTCAAGATATATGCCTTGGCGGCGATGGATAATCCGGGTGGGGTGGAAGAGTATTGTCCGGTCTTCTGAGCGAACACTGCCGATGTGTAGCAGCACATCGCCAATAGGATTAAATGCCTCATGAGAGACCGCAAGGGAGGATCATCTGGAAATAGGTCGCAGCTACTAACATTAACGTTTGCCACGACACAGGCTGAGGCTGTCGTCCCATCCTGCACGATACTGTTGGTCGGTAGCGTAACGGTGTTTATCCTTACGTCCATAGAAAGTCCCCTTGGCGGTCTCGCAGCCATCGGTATAGCCCTCCTTGAAGGCCAGTGGATAGCCAGTAAGGTTGTAGTTGGGTCGTGTGCTCGGTGGCAATGGTCCGGAGGGGTAACCGGTCATTGCACAGCCCGTGACCATTGAAGTCATAAAGATCACGATGATCAGAAGAATGGAACTTGGGCTGACCTTAAACCCTATCCCGCCCAATTTGCAATTCCTATTAGCAACAATAGCATTATCCATAAGACCAATGCTCGCCAGATAAGGCCGGTAGCGCTTTGTAAAAAGTCAGTATCGGCCTCTTCTCCGATACCTAATTCCGGGCGGTAGTGTTCAGAACCGGCTTCCTGCAGAGAATCTCCTAACCGAACACCCAGTGCACCTGCGCCACTCGCAAGGATGATCCCCTGTGCATGGTTCGCCCATGATTCGGACTGTGCACGCCAGCAGTAAACCGCATCCTCAAAGTTACCCGCGATGGCAAAGCTCCCCGCGGTCAGTCGTGAAGGTAACCAGTCTATAATCTTGAATGCACTTGCAGCGAATTGACCGAACTCTCCTGACTC
>CANIWY010000060.1 GCA_947471695.1 Nitrosomonadaceae bacterium | reverse complement strand
AGAGCTGTGGATATGGTTACTAAGGCCGCCATCAAGGAGATGGTTGTTCCTTCACTTCTGCCGGTTGCGGTACCGGTCGCGGTGGGTCTGCTGCTTGGACCGGTCGCACTGGGTGGTGTACTGATCGGCGCCATCATCACCGGTATCTTTGTTGCCATCTCCATGACTGCCGGTGGCGGTGCTTGGGACAATGCTAAGAAGTACATCGAGGATGGACACTTTGGTGGCAAGGGTTCTGAAGCTCACAAGGCTGCCATCACCGGTGATACCGTTGGTGACCCTTACAAGGATACCGCTGGACCTGCGGTCAATCCTTTGATCAAGATCATGAACATTACTGCGCTATTGATCGTTCCACTGCTGTAAAGTAAATTTATGTAACCCCACAAGGCACGCCACAAGAAATTCTGGCGTGCCTTGTTTCTGATGAGAGCTGAATTAAGTCAGATACGACTCGTATTACTACGACCACTCAATTCAAATCATTCCCGATGAATAGCAAGATTACGCTCACACTCGACGACACCAAGAGAATGGCCTCTGCCGCTGAGGAGGAGGCCAATCGCAATGGATGGTCGGTTGTCATTGCAATCGTTGATGAGGGTGCACACCTGATCCAACTGATACGTAGAGATGGGACTCAGTTCGGCAGTATTGAGGTGGCCATTCAGAAGGCCCGATCTGCCATCGCGTTTAGACGACCCACCAAGGTCTGGGAGGATCATGTGACCGAGGGTCGTATCCGATACCTGGGCCTACCCGGTTCGATGCCGATTGAAGGAGGTCTTCCCATTGAGGTGGATGGACAGTTCATCGGCGCGATCGGAGTGAGTGGTGTACGCTCAAATCAAGATGCACAGATCGCCCAAGCGGGGATCGATGCGCTCTTGAAAGCAGATTGACATGGATATGACCAATCGATACCGCTCATCTATAATAGATGAGCGGTATCGACTTATCCAATTCGAACTTTAGTTACCTTGCGACTTAAAGATCAAAGTACTAACAAACACTGACCATTGGATCTTAACTATGAAACCACAGTACCCTGTGCCATCTCCGGCAATGATTAATTTAAAATCAGTGAAAACGCGTATAACGAGCGGACACAGGTGGTCCCCTAAAATTATCCTGGGAGCAGGAATTTTGGGCCTCTCCCTTCAGGTTCTGGCAAACCCGACGCCCCCCCCTAAGGCTGCTGCAGCGACACCAGGCGCAGAGGAGAGCGCATTTGATTGGTCCAAAGTACCCCCTGTGACCCCCATGCCGCGCCCAGGAGTATCTGTAACACCCCCATCCGGAACCGGCTATTACTCACTCTGGGATTTAGTGACGGACAATGAGCGTAAAGCACCACCGGTGGCCCCTTATGCGCCATTCGCTCTGCTCCCGACCTCTTCATTTGACATTGATTTTCGGTACCTTGAAAAATCGGGATATGAGAAGGACCTCTTCGACCCGGTCAAGCGAATCAAATTGGGAAATGACTGGCTCTTATCATTCGGAGGTAACTTCTGGATTCGACATGTACATGAGACAGATAGTCGGTTAACTAGCCAGAGTAATACCTTTAACTTGATACGAACTCGACTCCACGCGGACCTATGGTACCGGGACCAGTTCCGTCTCTTTGCCGAGGGAATCGACTCACGTAGCTACTCGCAGAATATTACTCCACTCGCAACAGACGTTAACCATACCGATATGCTGAACCTATTCGCGGATATCAAGTTAGCGAATGTAAAAGAGGGTCCGGCCTACGTCCGGGTCGGTCGTCAGGAGTTGTTATACGGTTCACAGAGACTAATCTCAACCCTTGACTGGGCGAATACGCGCCGAACCTTCCAGGGGGTTAAGACCTTCTGGCGTAACCCAAAACTGGATCTAGATGCATTCTGGGCACGACCGATGAATGTAGTCCCATCCGGGCCACAGAATTTTGACAACTGGGATACCAATCGTGATTTTTATGGATTATGGGCGACCTACAAACCTCAGAGAGGCCACTTTGCAGATCTCTACTTCTTAAGTCTCGATAATAACAATTCGGGTGTGGCAGCCAGCGCAATCGGCAGCCTCAACAAAGGGAATTCTCTTGTTCATACCGTGGGGACCCGGTATATCGGAGACACCAATAACTTTCTGTATGAGTTGGAGGGGATGTACCAGTTCGGTCAAAGATCTGGACGTGAAATCTCTGCCTTCGCAATCGCCTCAGGAGCGGGTTATCGTTTCGCAGCACTACCCATGAATCCACAGATGTGGCTCCGCTACGATTTCGCATCTGGCACGAGGAACCACGGTGATACTACAAATACAAGCAATACCTTTAACCAGCTCTTCCCCTTCGGACATTATTATCTTGGCTTCGTAGACCGGGTAGGTCGTCAAAATATTCATGACTTCAATGCTCAGATGACGTTTCATCCACAGCAGTGGCTGACCATAATTACTCAGTACCACCGGTTTTATCTGGCGAATAAAACAGATGCTTTATACAATGCAGCTGGTGTTGCCAGTGCTCAGGATTCAAACGGGCTGTCGGGGAGTCATGTCGGTGATGAAATGGATTTACGTTTCAATATCCATGTCAACCGTCATCAGGATGTCCTGCTCGGGTACTCCAAGCTTTGGGCCGGTGAATTTCTAAAAGCGAAAAAGCCAGGCGTTTCACCGGATCTCTTTTACGTGCAATACAGCGTCCGTTTTTAAAAGTTATCGGATAATTTTTGTATGACTGCGATTCGTAGAACTGAGTGACTAATCCGGTTGCTCCAACACTGTATCGCTGGCACAAAGCCTCTGATGTACAAGACCTACATGATGCAGCACTGACTGCAATCCTCGATGCTGAAGTGTTGGCCATTCAGCATCGAGGAGCCTTCCACCTCGTCATCTCCGGGGGAGAGACCCCCCACAAGATCTACCAACAATTGCGCACGGTTCAGACCGACTGGTCTAAATGGCATGTCTACTTTAGCGACGAGCGTTGCCTACCCAAAACCGATAAAAATAGAAATTCACGCATGGCAGGTGAGGCCTGGCTAGACCATGTACCCATCCCTGAAAACCAGATACACGTCATCCCTGCTGAGATTGGGGCACCACAAGCGGCCCTCAGATATGCTGCAATGTTGAGCACTGTTAAAATGTTTGATCTGGTGTTACTGGGACTGGGTGAGGATGGTCATACTGCAAGTCTATTCCCCAACCATGAATGGGGTGACAAACCTGATTCACCGGATACGTTAGCAGTGATCGATGCCCCCAAACCACCCCCTCACCGAGTATCTCTCAGTGCAACACGGCTGAGCTGTTCCAGGGGGGTTCTATTTCTGGTTGCAGGGGAATCTAAACGTAGTGCCGTTACAGACTGGCGTAATGGAAAAAGTATTCCATCACGAGCAATCTCACCTTTGGCGGGTGTGGATATATTGATAGAGTCAGATCTACTGATGCCACAAATGATTGAGAATCTCTGAATAGGTCATCGACCATGCGCGAAAAAACTAATACCCATCACTCGAACAAGTCCTCCTCCACAATATCCCGAGAAATTTATGAGGAGAGCCTGCACAACCTTCAGATTGAGCTGGTTAAGCTACAGAGACACTTCATTAAGTACAATGAAAAGATTCTGATCATCTTTGAAGGTCGAGATGCATCCGGCAAGGATGGTACGATCAAGCACATCACTCAGCACTTAAGCCCACGTGAAACACGGGTCGTAGCGCTGGGAAAGCCCTCTGACCGAGATCGGAGTTCGTGGTACTTCCAGCGTTATGTACCCCATCTACCGGTTGCCCAAGAGATGGCCCTCTTCAACAGGAGTTGGTATAACCGGGCAGGCGTCGAGCGGGTCATGGGATTTTGCACCGATGCAGAATATAAAGAATTCATAATTTCAGTGCCCGAGTTTGAGCATATGCTCGTTCACTCCGGCATCAAGCTCTTCAAGTACTACCTTGATATCAGCAAGTCCGAGCAGAAGAGACGACTCGACAAGCGTGGTCTAGATCCGCTCACTCAGTGGAAGATCAGTGCACTTGATAATCTGGCCCTTAAAAAATGGAAGCAGTATAGCCTTGCACGTAATGAGATGCTCTCCCGTACCCACAGCCTCACCACCCCCTGGACGGTAGTGAATGCCAATGATAAGCAACTATCACGTCTCAATATCATCAAGGATATATTGAGCCGCCTGGACTATGCCAACAAATCCAGACAGATCATCCTGCCAGACCCTCAGATCGTATCGACATACAATGCCACACACCTCGAGAGGGGACTTCTGGCGCCTTAGCCGGTAATGCTTCATGCCTGACCTCGATTCTTTCTTCTCCAGTAGCGGTGCTCTGGCTCAGTCTGTGCCGGGCTTTAGAGCTCGTTCGCAGCAGCTTGCCATGGCACAAACGATCGCAGATACCATTGCTGGCAACCGTGTCCTAGTGGCTGAGGCCGGGACCGGTACCGGCAAGACCTTCGCATATCTAGTCCCGGCACTGCTCGCAGGTGGAAAGGTCATCATCTCAACCGGCACCAAGACCCTTCAGGACCAGCTCTTTAACCGAGATATCCCGACCGTACGTGCAGCGCTCAAGGCACCTGTCATCGTCGCACTCCTGAAGGGTCGTTCCAATTATGTATGCCACTACCATCTGGAACGGACCCTGAAGGATGGACGGACGAGCTTTGCCAGTCGGGATGAATTGAAGTATCTGAAACTGATCGAGCAATACGCAAGTATTAGCAAGAGCGGTGACAAGAGTAGCTTAAGTGAAGTTCCAGAGAGTGCCGCGGTCTGGCAGCAAGTCACCTCGACCCGAGAGAGCTGCCTCGGATCGGATTGCCCAAGCTACAAGACTTGCTTCGTGATGGAGGCCCGTAAACAAGCACTGGCGGCGGATGTGGTGGTGGTCAATCATCATCTATTCTTTGCCGATGTAACGCTCCGCGATGAAGGCCTGTCCGAGCTCCTCCCCGCCTGCAATACCGTCATCTTTGATGAGGCCCACCAACTTCCAGAAACGGCCAGTTTATTTTTTGGTGAGTCAGTCAGTACCAGTCAATTGCTGGAACTTGCACGCGATGCCGAGTCCGAATCAATACTCGGCGCTAAGGACTTTGTTGCCTTACCAGACTCGATCGCTCTGATGGAGAAGGCTGCACGAGATTTAAGGCTAACGATCGAAGGGGACAATACCCGCCTGACACTGGCTTCTGTATCGATGAATCCAAAGTTTGGGGTTGCACTGGACCATCTACTCGAGAGGCTCGACGAACTGTCAACCCTACTCGAGAGTCAGTCTGAGCGTTCTGAAGGTCTTGAGAACTGCTGGCAACGAGCACGTGAAATTGCAATCCGGATCAAGCACTGGCGAGATCAGGCAGAGTCGGAGGGTTTTGTTCGTTGGTTGGAAGTCTTTAGCCATGCACTCCAGCTCAATGCCACCCCACTATCGATTGCAGAGATCTTTAATAAGCAATTGGTCGCCTCACCACGTGCGTGGATTTTTACCTCTGCCACACTGGCGGTGAAGGGTGACTTCTCACACTATAACGATGAGATGGGTCTCTCGACGGCACAGTCCGCGTGCTGGGATAGCCCATTTGATTTTGCGAATCAAGCATTGCTCTATGTCCCCACCGGGCTGCCAGACCCGAGCAGCCGTGATTATACTGATGAGGTGGTGAAGGCCGCCCTACCGGTCCTCATGGCGAGTCGTGGACGTGCATTCTTCTTATGTACCAGCCTACGTGCAACCAAGCAAGCGCATGAATTACTGATAGAGGCATTCGAGCGTGAAAAGCTCGACTACCCAATACTGCTACAAGGACAGAGCTCGCGCTCGGATATGCTGGACCGTTTTCGTAAGATGGGGAATGCAGTCCTGATCGGCAGTCAATCCTT
>CANIWY010000059.1 GCA_947471695.1 Nitrosomonadaceae bacterium | reverse complement strand
GCTTATTGCACGCACTTCACGGGGTTGGAGCACAAGTTCTTGATCTGGAAGGGCTCACTCGACACCGAGGATCAGTATTGGGGAGCATGCCCAATGAGTCGCAACCATCCCAAAAATATTTCGATAGTTTGATGTTTGCTGAACTCAAGAAGTTCGACCCAACAAGGACAGTCTATGTCGAAGCCGAGAGCAAGAAAATCGGTGACCTGCGTGTCCCGCAGGCGATGATAGATGCGATGTGGCAGAGCAATTGTATTCGTCTTGAAGTGGGATTGACGAGCCGCGTGCGGTTACTTATGGAAGAGTATGCTCACTTCCTTACCGATATCTCTACTCTGTACCCAAGGCTTGACTGTCTTGTCGGCCTTCATAGTAAAGAAATAATTGGGTGTTGGAAGGTGCTCGCCGAGCAGAATAAATGGGAGGATTTGGTGAGGGAATTACTGGTTAAGCACTATGACCCAGCCTATACTCGGTCTACCCTTAAAAATTATGAGAGATACGGTCAAGGGGTTGTGCGGAGGACAAATGATTTGAGTGATCAGGCTATGCATCTTTTAGCATCAGAGGTAATTACGAGTGAGTCTGCTTCGGTCTGAGAATGTCCGCAAACTGCAACGAGGGATAAGTATAGGTATTTGTTAACTCGGGTTGTGTCATAAAGTTCTGCAGCGAGTCGAAGCCCTTGTTGATGTGTCCTTCTTTTAGTTTTTCTGTTTCAATGGGTGTCTCCATAAATCAGTGATCTGATAGTATGGCTGAATCTCCCTCATGGATCGATGATTAAGCAATCACTGCATTTACCTCTCTCCTAAATATACAGTTTCAAAAACGCAAGAGCGGCAATTGATGTCTTCATCTGAAGCTGATTATCGCGAGGGATCTTGCAGCATGAAAAGACGTTTTCAAATAGTACCCCTCAGTAGCAAATTCTCCGATCCACCGACCTTGTAACAACACTGACTCTGTTCATCTATCTAGTTAATTAGCACTAGATTGCCTAGTAAGAATTAACCTCTTTCTTCTCATTTTAAGCGGTTCATTTTTCTTATAAAGATCAGTCTCTTTTGTCCATGACGACAGCGAAAGTTGAGGCTAGTATGAACCTTGATTACGAGCCTTATGCCCGACAGGGGGGTGGGGAATAATCAAAGCCTCTTTCTGATATCTGATTTAGAAGTGATCTGAAATGACACATCTCAAAATGTTAATTGGGGCGCCCGAGATAGGTCTCCAATCTGTGGTGAGGGATTCAAGTTAAGTGCCAATTTTTAATTGATCCCTACTGAGGGGATACGGTTCAAATGGCCTGTAATTAATCTAAGACAAAGAGGGCGAAAATGTTTAAAAAAAATGACTCAGTTATCGGTGCAGGCACTCAGATTGTGGGCGACATTACTTTTTTTGGCAGCATTCTGATCGATGGGCATGTCCGTGGAAATATCACCGAAATAGCGCAAAAACGAAGCACGCTGATACTCAGCGAGAGGGCAAGTGTTGAGGGGGCGATATGGGTGACTCATAAGGTTATCAGTGGATCCTTAATTAGCTCACCTGTTGTAATGGCTTGATGTAATGAATCTCAAGACTGGGATTGATCAATCCGATCCCCAGGGTGGATTGTTTCCATAATCTTCTGGAATTTAAAACGATTGATCTGAGCATGCCCATTATGGTTACGTGCTCGTCAGTCGGATCTGTACAGCATTCTGTATCACGATATATTGAGTATCCTCACCATCGCCATCCATTCCGATGGAATTTCATTCTGCCCCCCATTTATTGCATTCAGGTCGAAGTACCTCCCCTGTAAGTCATTTCTACTAGATCTCCTGGTAAAGATGCATCCCACATGAGCCATCCTGAGCGGTTCATTTTACTCATAAAGATCTATCCCTTTTGCTCATGACGTTGCTGTTACCGGGGGCTAGTATGCAACTTAATCTGGAGACACATCTTCGGCTGAATCAGGGGATAACGAGGAAGATATTTTTCTGCTGTGTGAGTTATGAGGGACCTCAATTGAAAAAATTAAATACGATTCATCTGGCGATGTTAGATCCATTGAATGGGCCTGCGTTTAGCGTATCGCTGCATTAGATTGATAGAGCATTTATTTGCGATCGCCTACACGACTGACTATGCTAAATAAATGTAGCGTATCCCGACCGACCGAGAGGGTCATTACACTCCTGAAATGGTTCGCGACCGTAACCATCTCCTGCATTCTATTCACCGGAACGGCCATCTCGGCCACACTCAATGATGCCTATGCATCCTATAGCAGGGGAGACTACGTTCATGCCATAAAGTTATTTAGACCATTGGCCGGTGGCGGGAGTGCGATTGCTCAGTACAACCTGGGTTCTATGTATGCACAGGGGGATGGTGTAAAACAAGATTATCAGGCGGCCTTTTACTGGTACCGTCTGGCGGCAATGAGTGGACATGAAGCGGCCCAGTTCAGTCTGGGATGTATGTACGCCAGTGGACAGGGAGTGATCCAAGACCATCAGGAGGCGGTTCATTGGTACCGTTTGGCATCTGCACAAGGTAGCCCTGGCGCGCAATTTAACCTAGGGTGGATGTACGACCATGGTCAGGGGGTAAAACGAGATTATCAGGAGGCGGTGAATTGGTATCGACTCTCTGCAACTCAAGGTCTTGCGGTTGCGCAGACTCAACTCGGTGTGAGGTATGCCGGGGGGTGGGGGGTGGCCAAGGATTATCAAGCCGCTTTGAAGTGGTTCCGACTATCGGTCGCGCAGAGAGATCCTGGGGGGCAATTTCACCTGGGTTGGATGTATGACAGCGGGCAGGGAGTGATCCAAGACTATGAAGAGGCCGTTCACTGGTATCACCTATCTGCAGCACAGGGTTATGGTCCTGCCATGACCGTTCTTGAGAGACCCAATATGATCTTGGCAGCGAAGAAGATCGCTGCCATGCAAGTTCGGCCACAACGACCACAGCGGGTCATCCATTCAGTCCGTAATGAGGCGAGAAATACAGATCCAGTCTCCGTGCCATTGCTGACTTTTGAGTTATCCCCTCTACGTGATGATGGCTCGATAGAGCTGATTGGGAGGGTGACAAGCAGTGTCGGCATCTCCCAAGTACTGATCAATGGACGTGATCTGGAGATGCCTCTGTCCAAGGATGGGTCCTTCAAGGTGACCCGGGCCCCCCCCGTAGGAATGACGACCTATCGGCTGAGCGTGTTGGATGAGTTTGGGCAGAGGGGGGATGCTGAGGTGAGTACCGAGCGGAAAATGACACAGATGATGGATGAGATTGCTCTACTGAATCCGCGCAAGATGATGGCGAAACCGAATCCAAGTGCAGTGGCCCTCATTGTAGGTATCGAGTCTTACGCTAACCTTCCTCAGGCACAGTATGCAGATTCAGATGCGAGTCTTTTTTATGATTATGCGCACCATGCCCTGGGTGTGCCGATCAAGAGGATTAAGTTACTGACGAACGCACAGGCCGGCCGGACTGATTTATTGAAAGCGATACGGGCCTGGATGAAGAGTGAAATTGTGGATGGGAGGTCTGATGTTTATATCTTCTTCGCGGGGCATGGGCTGTCGAGTGTCGATGGTAGCAAGAGCTATTTACTGCCGGCAGATGGGGACCCTAGTCTGTTAGATGAGACCAGCATCTTGCGAGATGACCTGATTGCATCGGCTAAGGGTGCTCAGACGGTCACTCTATTTATGGATACCTGTTACTCCGGTGCAACGCGTGGGAAAGGGGTCTTACTGACGGGGGCGAGGCCTATCGGTATTGTTCCAGACGAGAATGGCCTACCGCCAAATGTGACATTGCTGGCTGCCGCAACAGGGGCACAACTCTCTTCCAGCTATGATGATGCACAGCAGGGTCTTTTTAGTTATTGGCTGATGAAGGGTCTTGAGGGGGATGCTGAGTCTAATGGTGATCGAAAGATCACCGTGGGAGAATTGCACAATTATATTTCAAAACGAGTGAAGCAAATAGCCGCGCGACGTAACCGTCAGCAAGATCCCCAGTTGATTGGGGATAGCACGAGGGTGTTGGTGAACTATTGATGTAATAGAATCGTTCTATATTGGTCAGGCTGGCTTGAACCATCGGTCACACAATTTATTGGGAATCGAAATCTGGGAGGAGGTGTTCATGGGAGAGGTCTCGTAATATCCCACTATGATGGGTCATTACCGCTATAAATTTGGATAGTTAAAGTAATTTATAATATACTTTGGACTTGCCTAAATTTTTAAGGGAACCTGAATAATGAAATATAACCTCCTCATCGCCACTATGTTTGCATTAGCGCTGACCGCGTGTGGTGAAGGTAAGAAAAGTCTTGATGGACATCCGATGGATAAGCCCCCTCCCTCTGCAGATGCGAAGCGTGATTCTGAGCCAAATTTTGAGGCGCTGAAGGAGGAGGAGCCCGCTCCAGCGGCAGCCGTCCCGGCCCCTACTGCTCCTGCCAAGTAGTCTTTGTAGGGCAGATACGATCTAGCAGTTCACCTGCAAGATTGAGGAAGAGCTACCCCGAGGGGTAGCTCTTCTTTTGTCTGGATTTTGTTCCGATACATATCGGCTAATTAAGCAAGTCTGCATTTTAAATGCCATTGTATGCCCCGGTCGGTATTGTGAGGAGGGGTGTTCATACCCTTTTGCTCAATTCTTCATACCAGCCAAGTTCCTCCGCTAAAAAAATTGGATGGAGCGCGAGAGCTGGGCCAAGTTCTTTAGAGTTAAAGTTCTGACATTCTCGTCAGTTATGTACCGAGGATTCTGAACTGACTATAATGCCATCATGAAGAACACACTCCTCGGCGGCCGTACCTCAACAAATTTCTTACGCGAATACTGGCAGAAGAAGCCCCTCCTGGTCCGTTCTGCCGTGCCTGGGTTTAAGGGACTCCTGTCTCGCAAGGATCTGATGAATCTTTCTTGTAGAGACGACTCTCAGTCTCGCTTGGTGATGGGTCAGGGTGATGAATGGCAGGTCGAACATGGGCCATTCATTGCACGTGACTTCTCTCATCTGTCTCATAAAAGCTGGACCCTTCTGGTACAGGACGTTAACCACTTTCTGCCATCAGCACGTGACCTTCTGCGTCGATTCGATTTTATTCCTCATGCCAGGTTAGATGACCTGATGGTCAGTTATGCCCCAAGGGGAGGAGGTGTTGGCCCTCACTTCGACTCTTATGACGTATTCTTATTACAGGGTATGGGACGAAGGCTCTGGCAGATTTCCTCTCAGCATGACCACAGCTTAATTGAAGATGCGCCATTGAAAATTCTGAACGACTTTCGACCCGAGCAAGAATGGATTCTGGAGCCGGGTGATATGCTTTATTTGCCGCCCGGATACGCCCACAATGGAGTGGCCGAGGATGATTGCATGACCTACTCCATCGGTTTTCGAGCGCCGAGCTATCAGGAGCTGGCCACTCAGTTCTTAGTCCATCTGCAGGACAGTATTGAGATCGGTGGCATCTATCATGACCCGGATATCACCTTGCAGAGTCATCCCTCGCATATCAGTTCGTCCCTTTTGCAGCAGGTGGGTCTTGCGCTGGCTAAAATTAAATGGAATAAATCTGACATCGAGCAGTTCATCGGTATCTATCTTACCGAACCTAAAATTCACGTTTTCTTCACACAGCCATCACCGCCTCTGACACAGAAGAAATTTATGCGGCAAGTTAAGAGAAATGGTCTACGTCTAGATTTAAAAAGTCGAATGCTGTGCAGGGGGAAGAGTGTTTTTCTGAATGGAGAGGCTTGTCTAGTGGGCGTTATAGCCCGCCACGTAATGGAGAGACTTGCTGATCAACATGAGATTGAGGCAGGAGAGGGCCTTGATGAGGAGGTCATTTCACTGCTATTTCAGTGGTATCTCTATGGGTAT
>CANIWY010000058.1 GCA_947471695.1 Nitrosomonadaceae bacterium | reverse complement strand
TCTTCGTGCCCGGATTCGCAAACGTGATCGTTTGGGTAGCTGCCGGCGTGACGGCGTTCGAGGCCGCGGAGGCCGAACCTGTTCCGGCGCTGTTCGTCGCCGTTACCGTGAATGTGTACGCCGTGCCGTTGGTCAAGCCGGTCACCGTCACGGGGCTGGAAGCGCCCGTGCCCGTCAACCCAACTGGGTTCGACGTCACTGTGTATCCGGTGATCGCTGAGCCGCCAGTGGCGCTCGGTGCGGTAAACGCCACCGACGCGGACACGTTGCCTGCCTTAGCTGTCCCAATCGTCGGAGCTCCCGGCAACCCTGCCGAAACCGCAAAGGTATTAGTTACCGGGGCCGCTGGACCGTAACTGCCGTTCCCCGCCTGATTCGCATGGATCGTACAATTCCCGGCAGTCACAAACGTCACCGTGCCGCCTGCAGTCACCGTACAGACTCCCGTGGTGGATGACGTGAACGTCACACTATTTCCCGACCCACCGCCCGTCGCTGTCACAGTCAAAGCCGTACCGAAGTTCTTCGTCCCCGGATTCGCAAACGTGATCGTCTGGGCAGCCAGGATGGTCACCGAGTTTGATGCCGCCGAGGGCAAACTATAGTTCCCCGCCGCATTTGTCGCTGTAACGGTAAAGGTGTAGGCTGTTCCACTCGTAAGCCCTGTCACCACGTGCGACAACCCCGTTGTCCCGGCGTTGGAATCCACGCCGCCCGCTGGTATGGACGTCACTGTGTACCCCGTTATCGCCGCTCCGCCATCAGAGGCCGGTGCTGTAAATGTAACCGTTGCCTGCCCGCCCCCCGCTGTCGCCGTCCCAATCGTCGGCGCTCCCGGCACCGTGGCCGATACATAGTGCAGCACACGGTTGTTGTTGTAATCGCTGATATAGACGCCGTCGCTGGCGTCGGAAAACACCCCCCCCGGGTAGGCTAGACTAGCGGCGCTGATACCGCCATTGTTGGCTATAGCTGTAGTGAAATTCCCACCCTGCCCGTAAACACGATCTGCCGTGGTGACGCCCGCCGGAAAATGAAGGACTCGCTGATTGCCCCATTCGGTGACGTAAAGACCGCCGCTGGCATCTACAGCGAGGCTCCACGGATCGTTCAGGCTACTGGCGCTCACACCGCCCTTATTTTGTGTGCTGGTGGTATACGAGCCACCCTGTCCGTATACCCGATCGGGCGTGGTGCTCGTGCCAGGAAAATGAAGGATTCGATTGTTCCAGCGCTCTGATATGTACACCCCGCCGGTGCTATCGGCAGCCACACCTATTGGGCTCCACAGCCCGTTAGCACTCGTACTTCCGCCAATATTGTAGGCGCTGGAGGTGAACGAGCTGAGCTGGCCGTACACCCTGTCTGCTGTAGTCACGCCGGCAGGAAAATGCAGGACGCGATGATTGCTTGAGTCAACGACGTACAGGCCATTATCACTATCCACCGCCACGGCAAAGGGGCCGTTCAAACCCGTAGCTGTGGTACTCGAGTTGCTGGAAGTGAACGAACCGCCCTGACCGTAGACTCTTGTCGCTGTCGTCTGTGCGGGACTGCCTGCGGTTCCGTTGGGCGGAAAGTAAAGTACACGATTGGCGCCTGTGTCTGCCACATAGAGCCCGCCGCTGGCATCAACCGCCACATTGTAAGGGTCGCTAAAAGTGGAACTGGTCACGCTCGCTGCAGAGGTAGCGTAAGAGCCACCCTGGCCGTAGACCGCATCCGCCGTCGTGCTGCCAGCCGGATAATGAAGTACCCGTTGATTTCCCGCGTCGACTACGTATAAACCACCATAGCCGTCAACTTTGCCCCCAAAAGGGCCACTAAGAGAGACATTACTCCGACTGGGATTATTCGCCGAACCGGACGTGAAATTGGGCTGCCCATATACCCGGATGGCTGTTGTGGAAGAAGTGACGGAAACCACGCTGAACGTTTGGCTTACCTGTGCCGCTGCCGCATAATTGCTGTTCCCTGCCTGATCCGCATTCAACGTACAACTGCCCGTGGCGACATACGTCACCGCGCCGCCTGACGTTATAGTACAGACTCCCGTTGTGGACGAGGTAAACGTCACCGCATTTCCTGACCCTCCACCCGTCGCTGTCGCCGTCCACGGAATTCCAAAAGTCTTCGTGCCCGGGTTCGCAAACGTGATCGTTTGCGTTCCCATCGGCGTTACCGAATTTGAAGCCCCTGAGGCGGTCCCCGTTCCCACCGCATTCGTAGCCGTAACCGCGCACGTATACGCAGTCCCGTTGGTCAACCCCGTCACCACAATCGGACTCGTTGCACCGGTTGCCGTCACCGCTCCGCATGTCGCCGTATAGCCCGTAATGGCTGATCCGCCGACCGGTGCTGTAAACGCCACCGTCACCTGCGCATTCCCGGCCGTAGCTGTCCCAATCGTCGGCGCTCCCGCTACGTCCCCATACGTGTACAACGTATTCACTGCATTCGTCCCACCAGGCGTTGTCACCAGAACGCTCGCCGTTCCCCCCGTTCCCGCCGGTGTTGTCGCCGTAATCGAGGTCGCACTCACCACCGCGACATTGGTCGCCGCCGCTCCACCGAGGGTCACGCTGGTGGCTCCGGTGAAGCTGGTGCCCGTGATGGTTACCGATTGGCCACCGGCGGTTGGGCCGGTTGACGGGCTGATCGCGCTAATCGCCGGTGCGGCAAGGTAGGTGTATAAGGTATTGGCCGCATTCGTCCCGCCAGGCGTCGTCACCAGGATGCTGGCCGTGCCTGCCGTTCCCGCCGGTGTCGTAGCTGTGATGGAGGTCGCGTTCACCACCACCAGATTGGTCGCCGCCGCTCCACCGATGGTCACGCTGGTGGCGCCCGTGAAGCCCGTTCCAGAAATCGTTATCGATTGGCCACCGGCGGTTGGGCCGGTTGACGGGCTGATGGAAGGCGCGGAAAAAACTGCAGAGAGGAAGTAGGGCGTAGTTCCGAGTCCAGTTATGGTCGTGAAGAGCGTGTTATCCGAAGTGCGGATCACCGAAACGGTATCATTAACCGCGTTCGCCGTATACACGAAGGCTCCATCCGGGGTTACCGCGACTCCGTACGGACCGGGTCCAACCCCCACCGTCGTAGTAACCGTATCATCCGAAGTCCGGATCACCTTAACGTTACTGCTGCTGTTCATCGCGACGTACGCGAATGTTCCCGCCGGGTTGAAGATAATTCCATTGGGATACGTTCCGACCGGTATCGTACGGACTACCTGATTCGTGCCCGTATCGATGACCGAAACGAAACCATTAGAACTGAGTCGATTCGTCACGTAGGCGAAGGTACCAGCCGGGTTTACTGCTACTTGATAAGGCGTTGAGAGTCCCGTCACCGTAGCGGTCACTGTATTGGTGGCCGTGTTGATCACCGACACCGTATTGCCGGTACGGTTCGTCACGTAGACGAAAGTCCCGGCCGGGTTGATGGCCATCCCATAGGGGCGTGTTCCGACGGTCACCGTCGCGGTGATGGTATTAGTGGCGGTGTTGATCACCGAGACGGTGTTGTTGCCATTGTTCACCACGTAGGCGAAAGTTCCCGCCGGGTTTATAGCAATCCCAACGGGCCCGCTCAGTCCCGTTACCGTGGCTGTCACGGCATTGGTGGCGGTGTTGATCACCGAGACGGTGTCGTTGCTATTGTTCGCCACGTAAACGAGAGTCCCGGCCGGGTTAACCGTAGCGACAGCAGGGTTTGCCCCAACCGTCACCAACGCACTCACGGTGTTACTGCTGGTGTCGATCACCGAAACGGTACCGCTGCCAGTGTTCGGGACGTATACAACGCTCTTCGGGGCGATCGCGGGTGCAGCGATATATGTGTATAGAGTGTTCGCGGTATTAGTTCCGCTCGGCGTCGTGATGGCGACACTGGCCGTACCTGCCGAGCCCACCGGCGTCGTCGCCGTAATCGAGGTCGCACTCACCACCACCAGATTGGTCGCCGCCGCTCCACCGATGGTCACACCCGTGGCCCCGCTCAAGTCTGTGCCTGTGATCGTCACCGACTGACCACCCGCAAGCGGGCCGCTCGCAGGACTGACACCACTCACTGTCGGCGCCGCAACATACGTGTAGAGCGCGTTCCCTGCATTCGTCCCGCCCGCCGTCGTTACCAGAACGCTCGCCACGCCTGCACTTCCCGCCGGCGTCGTCGCCGTAATTGACGTCGCACTCACCACAGTCACGCCTGTCGCCGCCGCGCCCCCAATCGTCACGTCCGTCGCCCCGCTCAAGTTCGTTCCTGTGATCGTCACCGACTGACCCCCGGCTGCCGGGCCGCTCGCCGCACTGATCGACGTCACCGTCGGCACCGCCCCATACGTGTACAACGTATTCGCCGCATTGGTACCGCCTGCCCTGGTCACCAGGACGCTCGCCGTCCCCGCCGTTCCCGCAGCTGTTGTCGCTGTGATCGAGGTCGCGCTCACCACGGTAACTCCTGTCGCCGCGACTCCCCCAATCGTCACACCAGTCGCCCCCGTAAAATCAGTACCCGTGATCGTGACACTGGTGCCGCCCGCAATCGGACCGCTGGTCGGACTAATCCCGCTCACCGTCGGCAAAGGCACCACAGTCGCCACCTGCACCGCACTCGCACTGCTCAAGCCATACGACGTAACCACCGCGGTCAGACTTCCGACCGCTAAAGGCTGCGCCGTGAACGTCACTGTCAATTGCGTACTGGTCGCCGCCGTCACCGTCCCCGCCGCCCCGTTATTGAACGTCACCAGGTTATTCCCCGCCGTCGGATCAAACCCGGTACCCGCAATTGTCATCGCCGCCGCACCTATCGAGACGTCACTGGCACTGGAAGTCACCACAGGCAACACCAGCGTGATCGACGTACGAAGCAATTGCAATTGGGGGGTATTCAGGCCGCCATCACTGATGTAAAGCGTTGGACCGTATTGACCCAGCGCGCGGACGATGTTGCTTGCGGTGGGGTTCCAGCTCGTGCTTGTTCCGTCCTGGGCGAGTTCCGCCACATAGTTACGACTTTGGCCTCCGATGGTAGTGAAATACCCGCCTGCGTAAATGCGGGGACCAACCGTCAACAGAGCAGAGACATAGGTGTTTGCGTTGGGGTTCCAGCTTGTGGCTGTTCCGCTCGTCACGTCAACGGCCGCCAGATAATTTCGGGTCGAGCCCCCAACCGTGGTGAAGTGCCCGCCCACATACACCGTCCCCCCCGAGATCGCCAGCGCATATACATACCCCTGACCGCCGCCTACGTTGGGGTTCCAGCTCGTGGCTGTTCCGTTCGTAGCGTCGAAGGCCGCCAGCCGATTTCGAGTGGTCGAGCCCCCCACCGTGGTGAAGTTCCCTCCCGCATACACCGTCCCCCCCGAGATCGCCAGCGCATACACTAGGCCAACGGTGCTTACGTTGGGGTTCCAGCTCGTGGCTGTTCCGCTCGTAGCGTCGAAGGCCGCCAGATTATTTCGAGTGGTCGAGCCCCCGACCGTGGTGAAGGTCCCCCCCGCATACACCGTCGACCCCGAGATCGCCAGCGCACGTACAGAAGTGCTTCCTACGATGTTAGTACCACTAACGTTGGGGTTCCAGCTCGTCGCTGTTCCGCTCGCAGCATCGAAGGCCGCCAGCCGATTTCGAGTGGTCGAGCCCCCAACCGTGGTGAAGTCCCCCCCGGCATACACCGTCGACCCCGAGATCGCCAGCGCATGCACTATGCTGTCTGTTTTGGGGTTCCAGGCCGCCAGGGTGCCGTCGGCGTTGATCGCCGCTAAGCTTCCTCGTGGTAATCCGGCTCCCACGGGGCTGATGGTGCTGGCATTCCCGCCGATATATAGATTTGCCCCGGACACTGCCAGCGCATAGTCCGTTCCCCCGGAATTGGCAGTCAAGCCCAATAGGTTGCCACTTGTGTCTATCGCCGCAAAAGAACTCCTGCTTATTCCCCCCACCGTGATGAAGCCCCCCCCCGCATACACCGTCGACCCTGAGATCGCCAGCGTATACACGGTGCCCAAGACGTTGGGGTTCCAGCTCGTAGCTGTTCCGGTCGTAGCGTCGAAGGCCGCCAGCCGACTTCGAGAGGTCGAGCCCCCAACCGTGGTGAAGCTCCCCCCCGCGTACACCGTCGACCCCGAGATCGCCAGCGCATTTACAGCGCCGTTTACGTTGGGGTTCCAGCTCGTAGCTGTTCCGGTCGTAGCGTCGAAGGCCGCCAGCC
>CANIWY010000057.1 GCA_947471695.1 Nitrosomonadaceae bacterium | reverse complement strand
TAAGCACTAAGGAGACAGTCATGGCAGCAGTACACGACGATCACGGACACGCCCACGGGCACGACCACGGACATGATGAGCACGAGCATCATGGCCCACCCAGCGGATTTATGCGCTGGGCAACAACAACAAATCACAAAGATATCGGAACGATGTATCTGTGGTTTAGCTTCACCATGTTTTTGACGGGTGGGGTGATGGCGTTAATGATACGGGCGGAATTATTTAAGCCAGGTATGCAATTAGTGGAGCCTGAATTTTTTAACCAACTCACCACAATGCATGGACTTGTTATGGTGTTTGGGGCAATTATGCCGGCCTTCGTTGGATTTGCAAATTGGCAGGTGCCATTAATGATCGGTGCTCCAGACATGGCTTTTGCCCGGATGAATAACTGGAGTTTCTGGTTGTTACCTCCGGCAGCATTATTATTGATGGGGTCATTCTTCATGCCAGGAGGCGCGCCAGCGGGGGGGTGGACATTCTATCCTCCACTGTCAGTGCAAATGGGCATGGGTATGGACATGATGATATTTGCGGTTCATATCTTGGGGGCATCCTCCATCATGGGATCAATCAATATCATCACGACCATCATCAATATGCGGGCACCGGGGATGTCATTAATGAAAATGCCATTGTTTGTCTGGACCTGGCTCATTACAGCATACCTGCTCGTTTTGGTAATGCCAGTATTGGCAGGAACGGTAACGATGCTGCTGACCGACCGACATTTCGGCACAAGCTTCTTCAATGCAGCGGGTGGTGGAGACCCTATAATGTTCCAGCATATATTCTGGTTCTTTGGGCATCCAGAGGTATACATCATGATATTGCCAGCATTTGGCATCGTGTCAGAGATCATCCCAACATTCGCCCGTAAGCCACTATTTGGCTACTCATCAATGGTATATGCCACGGCATCGATCGCAATTCTTTCGTGCATCGTCTGGGCTCACCATATGTTTACGGTGGGGATGCCAGCGACAGCTCAGTTATTTTTCATGTATGCAACGATGCTGATAGCGATCCCAACAGGGGTTAAGGTATTTAACTGGACTGCAACCATGTGGCGCGGGTCAATGACATTTGAGACGCCAATGCTCTTCTCGATCGGATTTATATTCCTGTTTACGATCGGAGGATTCAGCGGGGTGATATGTGCATTAGTGCCGGTCGATATACAGGTTCAAGAGACCTATTACGTGATCGCGCACTTCCATTATGTGCTGGTATCTGGCGCGCTATTTGGGATCTTTGGAGGGACATACTACTGGCTGCCAAAGTGGACAGGACATATGTACGATGAATCAATGGGGAAACTCCATTTCTGGATGTCATTCTTCTTCTTTAATGTCACCTTCTTTGTACAGCACTTCTTGGGGTTAGCTGGGATGCCGCGTCGTGTACCAGACTACGCCTTACAATTCGCTGATTTCAATATGATTTCAAGCATCGGTGCATTTGGATTCGGATTCAGTCAATTGATCTTTTTATACGTGATCGTTAAGTGTATACGTGGGGGAGAAAAAGCACCTTCTAAGCCATGGGAGGGAAGCACCACCCTGGAATGGGAGCTTCCGTCACCTCTCCCATACCACACCTGGGTAACCCCCCCGGTCGTTAAGTAATACAGAAAAATAATGCAACAGGACCCAGATACAAAACGCGGCAGGGGAAAATACATAACAGCGTTCATTCTGGTCCTAACCGTGATTGGCGTATTCATCATGGCTATAATTAAAAAGTTAGAATGAGTTTAGCGCAAGCAAATACGGTCGTATTGAAAAAGCTGCTAGTATTTTCAGTGGTAATGTTCGGGTTTGGTTTTGCACTGGTACCGTTTTACGAAAAGATCTGCGAGGTGGCGGGGGTGAATAACCTGCTCCAAGCAGATACCTTAACTGAACCTGTTAAAGTAGATACAAGTCGTTGGCTAACGATGGAGTTGGATGCAAATAGCGTGGGACTGCCTTGGCAATTTAAACCGATGCAGTCGAGTGTGCGCATACACCCTGGTGAGTTAGTTGAGGTAATGTACGAAGTGAGGAATACAACGGATCGCGAAATGGTCGGGCAGGCGATCCCAAGTTATAGCCCGCAGTTGCTTGCGAAACATCTGAAGAAGTTAGAGTGTTTTTGTTTTAGTAAACAAATATTAAAACCATACGAGGTTCGGCAGATGCCGGTCCAGTTCATCGTCGGAACAGAGATACCAAGTGATGTGAGTGTGATGACGATCTCGTACACATTCTTTGAGTTAAAAAATGATGCGGCAGATAACGCCATCAAGGCAAAACAGATTTGAACCAAAAGAGCGGCGAAAAGCGCGCTAAAGGTACATTTTTACAAGCGATGAAGGCAGTGTCTTGGGCCTTCTTCGGGGTACGTAGACAGAGTGATCATGATAACGATGCTGAAACGTTATCAATTGGACAGGTAGTCATTGCAGGGATTTTAGGGGCGGCAATATTTGTAGCCTGCATACTCATGTTAGTAAAGCTGGTTACAAGTTAGAAATTAATTAAACTAAGGGCAGGGGAGAGAATATGAGTCAAGAGTCAAGTCATACAGCGGATACCTATTATGTACCAGAGCCGTCAACTTATCCCTTGACAGGTTCGATTGCGATATTCTTCTTAGGGTTTGGCGCGGCATTTAGTCTTAACGCTTTCCCGATGGGTAAGTTGTTTTTAGGGATCGGATTCACGATTCTTTTCTACATGATCTTTATGTGGTTTCGTACTGTTGCACGAGAAAGTGAAGCAGGGAAATTTAATGCACAAGTGGACATGTCATTCCGGTGGGGAATGAGTTGGTTCATTTTCACTGAGGTAATGTTTTTTGCGGCGTTTTTTGGTGCTTTGTACTACATGAGAGCGCTATCTGTGCCTTGGCTTGGAGATTTAGAGCATAAAATATTATGGCCTGAATTCACAGGTGGTTGGCCTACAGCAGGCCCCGGTGTACAAGAAAAATTTACACCGATGGGCCCTTGGGGGCTGCCAGCGATCAATACAGCCTTGCTGCTAACATCCGGCGTCACATGTACCTGGGCACACTGGGCGCTTAAACTAAATAAGCGCGGCCAACTGAATTTAAGCTTATTTTTAACGATCGCGCTGGGGATCACCTTCTTAGCTTGCCAAATTTATGAGTATGGTCATGCATATTCAGAGTTGAATCTTAAGATGACGAGCGGTGCTTATGGCTCGACATTCTTTATGCTAACGGGTTTCCATGGTTTCCACGTCACCTGTGGAACGATCATGTTAATTACAATTCTTTGCCGATGCTTGTCGGGACACTTCACCCCAGAACACCATTTTGGGTTTGAGGGTGTGGCATGGTACTGGCACTTTGTAGACGTGGTCTGGCTAGGACTGTTTATCTTCGTGTATTTACTTTAGATAGAGACGTACAAGTAAAGCAAAAAAGAATTAATTTGAAACTAGGGGAAGTGATTCCCCTAGTTTCATTTGCAAATAGACACCGAGAAATGTGAATTAGCGGTTAAGGTAGAAGCCCAGCATCATCAGTGCAAACAATACAACTGATAAGCCGATACGAAAAGTCAGTGCTTTGACTGTCCGAGTGCTCTGGCCCTTATCTTTGACAAGGTAGAACATTGCAGAGGCTAGACTGCCCACAATAAACAAGAAAAAAAGGATCGCTACGACTTTCAAGGAAGAAACTCTTATATTAAAGTGAAGACTGGATTTTAACGCATTTTAATATATTGATTTATGACTAAATTAGGTTTGAAATTCAAGGCAAAATTGTGGCCTACGTTGGCGACAATAGTTGTCATTATAACCATGGTGTCACTTGGCAATTGGCAAATATCACGTGCCCAAGAGAAGGAAGAAAGGCACGAACAAATTGGAAGACTATCAGAGCAGCCAGCAGTATCGATACCTACAAATCTGATAACAATAGATGATTTCAAGTTTAAACAGGTAGAGGCTCGCGGCACGCTTATTTCAAGCCACACCATCTATCTAGATAACAAGATGTATAAGGGAGCTGCGGGCTATCATATCGTGATGCCACTAAAGCTCGCTGAGAGTTCAATGCATGTGCTAGTCAATAGAGGTTGGGTGCCTTCAGGCCGTGATAGAAGTATTCTGCCGATAGTGACAACCCCGACTGATGCGGTTCTAGTCAGAGGAAGGGCAGTTTCAGTTCCGACAAAGGTATTTGCTCTTTCAAATGAAATAGTGGCAGGACAGGTTTGGCCAAACCTTCAGTTGGAACGCGTTCAA
Source organism: Nitrosomonadaceae bacterium (assembly GCA_947471695.1). GTDB lineage: Bacteria > Pseudomonadota > Gammaproteobacteria > Burkholderiales > Nitrosomonadaceae > VFJL01. The sequence goes on along the minus strand of CANIWY010000057.1, from coordinate 2,179 downwards.
CACGTCACGGGGTTAAACTTGCAGCCGGTGTTGATACTGCAACAGGACAACTGGAATGATGGGTTAGTACGGCAGTGGGATCGTCCTGACTCAGGAGCTTCGAGCAGTTGGAGCTATGCGGCTCAATGGTATGGTATGGCCCTCATTGTTATGATTATTTATTTGGTGCTGAGTGTCAAACGAGAGCGTCCCGAAGAGAAGTAACCGTAAGTTGTTGGTAATGGCATTGATGTTACTTGCACCGGTTGCCATATCCTACTTATTGTACTTTTCTGATGTGCGTCCGCCGAGTGTGAACTACGGCGAACTGATCGCGGTCACTCCTTTGCAAGGAAGTGGAATAAATCAAGAAGATGAAACGATATTCCGTATCCGTCAGTTACGTGGAAAGTGGGTGCTCTTGACAGTGAACTCATCGACCTGTGATGAGAAGTGCAACAAAAACCTATACTACATGCGTCAGGTTCGTACGATGCAAAACGCTGAAAAGAATCGCATAGAGCGGGTATGGTTGATAGATGATGGTGAGTCCCCTCAAAATCCACAGATGGCAGAGGATTACAAGGGGATGCTCTTTATTAATGCGAAGGATAGCAAGCTACTTGAAGAGCTTCCTGCGGTAGCGTCTACACATGATCATATTTATATGATCGATCCACTGGGGAATTTAATGATGCGTTTCCCAAAAGACGCTGACCCGGCACTGATGGCAAAAGATATAAAACGACTTCTGAAGGTCTCGCAGATTGAGCATGCGCTAAATATGCCGGGAACCAAGCACTGAGTTAGAGTTCTAAAAGTGACCGGTCGAAATTTTACTGAGAGAGCATTTAAATAAAAATCTCAATAAGACACTAAAGATGGAGAGATGGTCGCTCAGAAAGTATTAAAATAACGAGAAGCTCAATTAAGGACCCTATCCAGGATAGGAGACCCACGAATGGCAACTAGTTTAGTCTGGCAGCATACAGCCTCACGTATGCAGCAATTTTATCAATTGACCAAGCCAAGGGTCGTATCACTCATTGTCTTTACGGCAATCATCGGGATGTTCCTCTCCGTCCCGGGAGCGGTTCCATTGGACGCGCTCATTTTTGGCACGATAGGAATTGCGTTGGTGGCAGGTGCTGCTGCTGCGGTTAATTGTCTGGTAGAGCAGAAGATGGATGCGGTGATGGCAAGAACACGCGGCAGGCCGCTACCGCAGGGTACAGTGACCTCACCTGAGACCTTTTTTTTCTTGGCATTGGTGGGGGGCTCAGGGCTCTATATACTTCATGAGTTAGTGAACCCTCTGACCATGTGGCTCACTCTCGCGACCTTCGTGGGCTATGCGATTATCTATACGGTGATACTGAAGCCACTAACCCCTCAGAATATTGTGATCGGCGGTGCATCGGGTGCAATGCCACCTGTATTGGGTTGGGCTGCTGTAACGGGAGAAGTTTCAGCAGATGCGTTGATCTTATTCCTCATCATTTTCGCATGGACGCCACCGCATTTCTGGGCACTTGCGCTCTATAGAAAGCTCGAGTATGCAAAGGCCGGAATGCCGATGCTGCCGGTGACACATGGGGATGAATATACCCGTCTGCAGGTATTGCTATATACGCTGATACTGATTGGTGTGACGTTATTGCCCTTCGCCACTAAGATGAGCGGGTTGATATATCTGAGCAGCGCATTGGCACTGGACGCAGTATTCTTGTATTACGCGATAAAGATTTACCGTGACTACAGTGATCAACTCGCACGTAAAGCCTTCCGATACTCGATCATATACCTGTCAGCTTTATTCGCCGTGCTGCTGGTAGACCACTACTTCTACTTTTGATCGGTTACGTTAAATCGTATCAAGCAGCTCTGCTTGCTGCAGCGCTGGCCACATCATCTATTTCAGGCTGTGGAGTCGAGACAAAGGGTGTAGGAGTTAAGTCTACATTCCTGGCATCAGATATCACAGGCGCCGCATTCGGCCGCGACTTCAATCTCAATGACCATACAGGAAAGACACGCACACTCGCTGACTTTAAGGGCAAGGTGGTAGTGGTGTTTTTCGGATACATCAACTGCCCCGACGTTTGCCCTACAACGCTGGGTGAGCTGTCGGAGACCATGAAGAAGCTCGGCAAGGATGCAGAGCGGGTACAGGTATTATTTGTAACCATCGATCCTGAGC
>CANIWY010000056.1 GCA_947471695.1 Nitrosomonadaceae bacterium | reverse complement strand
ATGGCTTGCAGATTTGGGTTATGCAGCATCAGCTTGAAGGCTTCTGCCACCTTCTCAGCTGTGGCGCCACCGCCGACATCTAGAAAGTTAGCAGGACTACCACCATAGAGCTTAATGATGTCCATGGTCGCCATCGCTAGACCTGCGCCATTGACCAGGCATCCGATATTGCCGTCTAGGGAGATGTAAGACAGATCGTACTTGGATGCTTCGATCTCAGACGGGTCTTCCTCGTCTAGATCGCGCAAGGCGGCGATCTCGGGGTGACGAAATAACGCGTTATCGTCGAAATTCATTTTTGCATCGAGCGCGAGGATGTGATTATCGGCGTCAATTATCAATGGATTAATTTCAACCAGTGATGCATCGGTTCCGTCAAAGGTTTGGTATAAGTTTTGCAGAAAGGATTGAGCCTCAGGTAGTACGGATTCAGCAATGCCAATCTTGCGAGCGATGTTGGCAGCATCCTGATCATCCAATCCTGTTAGCGGATTAATCAGTACCTTATGAATTTTTTCAGGGGCATGAGCGGAGACCTGTTCGATGTCCATCCCACCCTCTGAGCTCGCCATCAAGCATACCCGTTGGTTGGTACGGTCTACCACCATTCCGATATAGAGTTCCTTCTTGATATCGACACCCTGTTCGATCAAGAGTCTTCGAACGATTTGTCCCTGCACACCCGTCTGGTGCGTGATCAGGGTCATGCCGAGCATCTTCGTAGCAATCCGACTGATTTCGTCGAGTGAAGTCGCGATCTTCACCCCCCCACCCTTGCCGCGACCACCTGCATGTATCTGTGCCTTGACGACCCAGGTGCTACCACCCAGTTGAGTGGCAGCAGATACTGTTTGATCGACGCTATGGCAGGGGATTCCGAGAGGTGTAGAGACACCAAATCCACGTAGAATTTCCTTGGCTTGGTACTCGTGTATTTTCATGACGCTCCCCTGACCGTGCCGTACTCGCTACTGTGGATGACGTATCCTTGTTGCTTAGTGCGTCGGACCTTGGCGTAGGCTGAGGAGTTCAACATCAAAGATTAGGGTCGCATTCGGTGGGATGACACCCCCTGCACCGGTAGAGCCATAACCCATAGAGGGGGGCACAATCAGCATCCGTCTCCCACCAATCTTCATCCCAACAACACCCTTATCCCATCCCTTGATCACCCGACCCGCCCCCAACAAAAATGAGAAGGGGCCACTACGATCACGTGAGCTGTCAAATTTCTTACCTTTATTCAATGGGCCAGATGGGTCAAAAAGCCAGCCGGTATAATGAACCTCAGCCATTGATCCAACAGTTGCTTCTGCCCCATTTCCTTTGAGGATGTCGGTCATTACGAGCTCGGTCACACCGGTCACTCCGGGTTTGTCTTGAGAGTATGCGACCTGGGGTAGTAGAGTCATACCAGCTACGAATAGACTCAGATTAAGAAGGGTATTTAATTTAGTCATGTTCACCTCAGAATATAAATTTAAATCATTCAATCTTGATTGAGATACGATTCCATCTTCAATCGGATCTTCTCCGCCTAAAAGGACGTCACACCCGATTAGGATTGATTTGGCAAGGGGTTGGCATTCCAAATTCTAGAGCGCTTGCATATTATACTCGCTATGTTTAGTCCGTCATCACAGTCCGGTCAAGGCCGGCTTGATGTTGCTCATTAGACTGAAGGTGCGGATATGCAGGGAGATTTAGAGGAGAAAGAACAGTCGGCTGAACGTGGGGCGAACTCATTTCGTCCGCATGATTCACGCATGGTGCGTATTCTGTACTTAACACTCGGTATTGCCTCACTGGTGCTGGCTTTATTGGGTGTGGTGTTGCCAGTACTTCCCACTACCCCTTTCATACTCTTGGCTGCTGCCTGTTTCGCTCGCAGTTCCGAACGGTTCCATGATCGCTTACTCAGTAATCGCTTCGCAGGCCCGATCATTCGGGAGTGGCATGAGCATCGTAGCGTCCCCCTCCGGGTCAAGCGCTGGATCTATCTAATGATGGTGATCTCATTCGGCATCTCTATTCTGCTGCTACCTCAGCCCTGGCAGCAGTTGTTGATGGCCACCCTGGGAATTGTCCTATTGGTCTTCATCTGGCGTATACCGGTCAGAGATAGGGGGGGGCGTAGCCACAAAACAGATTAACCGTCGACGGTGATTAGCAAGTGATGAGCCGGGCTTGGCGCTAGCAGCCGTGCCGCCGCCGTTTCCAGAACCTGAAACTTTCACGTATCATGCCTTCTATGCTAAATCGATCAGTCTGTCCTGCTGGGCAATCACCCATTGACCAGTTTTCAAAAACCATAGTGGTCACGTGTAAATGAATCCTGCCGCATTAGAAATCATCGGTGCCGCGCTCTTCGGCATCGCGGTTATCCATACATTCTCGACCAAGTTCTTCGAGCACCTGGCCCACACACAACCCTCTCATGCCGGTGTCTGGCACCTGCTGGGAGAGGTCGAAGTGGTCTTTGGATTCTGGGCGATGGTACTGATTGTGGCGATGATGTCTATAGACGGGAAGCTCGCCGCGATCGCCTACCTTGACCGACAGAGCTTCATTGAACCGATGTTCGTATTCGTTATCATGGTGATTGCGGGCAGCAGGCCGATTTTGCAATTTGCGAAGAACAGTGTCGAGACGATTGCACGGGTCATTCCATGCTCACGTGAGAAGGCCTTCTACTTCATTACATTATCATTTGTACCTTTACTGGGCTCCTTCATCACTGAGCCTGCAGCCATGACACTGGCTGCACTGATTCTATTTGAACGCTATTACTCGAATGGAATCTCGACTAAGTTCAAGTATGCCACTCTCGGTGTGTTGTTCGTCAATATCTCGATCGGTGGAACACTGACGCCGTATGCCGCACCACCGGTATTGATGGTGGCCGGTAAGTGGGAATGGGATATCACCTTTATGTTTACTACTTTTGGTTGGAAGGCGGCACTGGCGGTGTTGTTAAATGCACTGGTGGTCACACTGCTGTTTCAACGTGAGTTATCCAATATGCAGGGCGGGAAACCCTCCGAAAAAACCAGTGTTCCTCTGCCAGTGGTCTGCGTCCACCTGTTATTCCTGATTGGGGTGGTGGTCTTTGCCCATTATCCGGTGGTTTTCATGGGGTTACTGCTGTTCTTTCTGGGATTTGCCCATGCTTATGAGCGCTTCCAGGATCGGCTGATCCTGCGTGAGGGGCTGCTGGTTGCTTTCTTTTTGGCGGGTTTAGTCGTCCTGGGGGGGCAGCAGAAATGGTGGTTGCAGCCCTTGCTGTCAGGGATGGATAGCACGACACTTTATTTTGGGGCTACCTTACTCACCGCGATCACTGATAATGCGGCATTGACTTATCTGGGGTCGTTGATGGATGCGCCGACTGCCGAGTTTAAGTATGCGCTTGTTGCAGGGGCGGTCACGGGGGGAGGGCTGACAGTGATTGCCAATGCCCCAAACCCGGCAGGATTCTCTATCCTCAAGGGGTCTTTCGAGGATGAATCGATCCATCCATTGGGTCTTCTGGTTGCGGCACTGCCACCTACCTTGATTGCAGTCCTGGCGTTCCTGTTACTTTGAGCGATATAAAACGGCAGTATATTACTACTGCCGCTAGGATCAGTTAGCTGCTACGTTTGCGAGCGAGACTCGCTTCCATCCACTGCTTGATGCGGATGGCGTCACCGATACGGGTCTTCTTCCCGTTTGAATCCAGCAGAACGATGATCACCGGCTTACCAGTGATATTCGCCTGCATCACCAGGCAACGACCGGCTGCACTTAGAAAACCGGTCTTTGACACACCGATCTGCCACTGACCATTGCTCACCAGATTATTAGAGTTGGTATATTTCAGGCCTCGTCGATAATCCGGTGAATCGAGTGCGTGTGAGGTGGTAGTAGAAAATTCGCGGATGACTTCATAGAAATGGGCAGCCTCAACCATCTTCACCAGATCACGAGCGGTAGAAACATTGGCACTGCTGAGTCCGGTGGAGTCGACGAAGCGACTATTCCCCATACCAAGCTCAAATGCCTTGTTATTCATCGCTGAGACGAATGCTTCGATACCGCCGGGGTAAGCTCGGCCCAGGGCTGCGGCTGCACGGTTCTCGGATGACATCAGTGCTAACCTTAGCAACTGCTGACGTGTCAGGCTGGATCCTAACTTCAAGCGGGAACGTGTATTCTTGAGGACATCAATATCGGTAGAGTCGATAGTGATCTCTTCAGACAAGGGTAGCTGCGCATCCAGAACCACCATCGCCGTCATCAGCTTGGTAATGGATGCGATCGGCATAACGGTATCGGTATTCTTACTATAGATAGCGTGACCCTGCTGCGCATCAAAAATGAGTGCAGAACGGGACTTGAGGATTAGATCACCCTTTTGCGCAAAAGCGCTTCCGGTGACTGCAAGCATGACAACCAGCGCAAGGATGGCTCTGTTCATTCTTCTTGCTCCATTGTAAGAAAGCGGTCCACTCTACACGGACTTGTTAATAATTTAAGATAAGTTATCAAAAATAGATAGATAGAGCAAGTTTATGTTCCAATTGTAGAGGAAGTCTGTGGAATCCCCCTCCGGAATAGCGTTACTTTCCTAGCTCATTTCAACCTTCATCTACATCCTCTCTTTTTAATTGTAGCAGTGTCTGCTCTTCCTGCTGCTGTAGTTCCCACATATGTGCATAGCTGCCGTTAAATGCGAGCAGTTCACGATGGGTGCCACGCTCGATGATGCTTCCCTTATCCATGACCAGAATTTGATCGGCATCGGCGATGGTAGAGAGTCGGTGGGCGATGGTGAGGGTGGTTCTATCCGCGGCAATACGTTTGAGTTCTGACTGTATGACCTTTTCAGATTTTGAATCTAGCGCTGAGGTGGCCTCATCAAATATGAGAATCCTTGGATTCTTCAATATTGCACGAGCGATTGCAACGCGCTGCTTCTCTCCTCCAGAGAGTTTGAGCCCACGCTCTCCTACAGTCGTTTCATACTGATCAGGAAGGCCCTCGATGAAGGTGTGGATGTGTGCAGACTTTGCGGCTTCGAATACCTCTTCACGGGTTGCATCAGGCCGTCCGTATGCAATATTGTAATAAATGCTGTCATTGAACAGCACCGTATCCTGAGGAACAATGCCAATGGCTGATCGTAAACTCTTCTGGGTGATGTCTCGGATGTCTTGATCATTGATCAGGACGCATCCTTCTGATACATCATAAAAACGGAAGAGTATGCGTGCCAGGGTAGATTTTCCGGAGCCGCTCTGTCCAACCACGGCGACCGTGCATCCGGCCGGAATCTCGAAGCTCACATTAAACAGAATCTGACGGTTAGGCTCGTAGCTGAAATTCACCCGATCGAACCGAATGGCCCCTTTCCCCGTGATGAGATCATTTACGCCAGGCTTATCCTTGATCTCTTCGTTTTCTGCGAGCAGGCTGAACATTTTTTCCATGTCTGCCAGGGAATGCTTGATCTCACGATAAACAAATCCAAGGAAGTGCAGGGGCATATACAACTGCAACATAAAGGCATTCACCAGCACCAGATCGCCGAGAGACATGCTGCCCTTGACCACTCCATCGGCGGCTAGCAGCATTAGAAGTGTGACCCCGATCGCGATGATGGCACTCTGGCCCGCATTAAGTGCGGCGAGAGAAGTTTGATTCCGAACCGCTGCAACCTCCCACTTTTGCATATGTTCATCGTACCGACGTGCCTCCCACGACTCGTTACCAAAGTATTTGACTGTTTCATAATTGAGAAGGCTGTCAATGGCTCGGGTATTGGCCTTTGAGTCCATATCGTTCATCGTTCGGCGGAAGATCATGCGCCACTCTGTAATGAATAGTGTGAACGCGATATAAGCTACCAGCGTGACAAAGATGATCACCGAGAACCAAATGTCATATTTAGAGAGAAGGATTGCCGCGACAAGTCCAATCTCAAGCAGCGTCGGCAAGATATTGAACAGCATGAAATTCAGCAGAAAAGAAATGCCACGGGTGCCGCGCTCGATATCGCGAGATACTCCACCGGTCTGACGTTCCAGGTGAAATCTTAGAGATAATGCATGCAGATGACCGAATACCCTGAACGCCACCCGTCGGATGGCGCGCTGAGTGACCTTGGCAAATACGGCATCTCGTAATTCACCGAATAGCGTACTGCAAAGGCGTAGCCCTCCATAACCCAGCAGCAGCAGCACCGGCAGCACGAGCATGGCTCGCGGCTGGTCAAGAGCGTCGACGATTTCCTTTAACACCAGAGGAACAGCGACACTGGCAAATTTAGCCATCACCAGCAGTATCAGTGCCAAGGCAACCCGGCCCTTAAACTCCAATAGATAAGGTAGAAGGGTTCGGATGACTTGCCAGTCATTGCGACTGGCTTCCGGTTTTTCGAAACGGGTGGGGCGCATCAATTTACTTCCAGGAAAGTTTTGAGAATCTGGGTGCACCGTTTTCTTATTTGTCGCTATACAATCTAAAGGTCAGCATCCAGAAGGATCAGCAAGAATGGAGATAACCTGCTACCGCGACCAAGAGGTCAGTCATGAGTCCAGATATCTGCCTGCTACGACCTACAATCTGGCCATTACGCTGCT
>CANIWY010000055.1 GCA_947471695.1 Nitrosomonadaceae bacterium | reverse complement strand
CATGATTGAGATCGGCGGTCTGAAGCTTGATCCAGCAACGCACCGTATCACTGTAAATGATCAGGAAGTTGCACTCGGACCGACCGAGTTCCGTTTATTGCATTTCTTGATGAGCCACTCTGAGCGAGTACACACCCGCTCACAGCTACTCGACGGCGTGTGGGGAGACCATGTATTCGTAGAGGACCGCACTGTCGACGTGCATATTCGCCGCTTACGCAAGGCCCTGGAAATTGTCGCCAAAGATGATTTGATACAAACCGTCAGGGGATCAGGTTACCGCTTGTCAGATGCCCGTGGAGGTATGAGATAATATGACTGTGGCACTCTATTCCCATCTCAAAGGATAATGCACGTGTCTGGCCTCCGCCAGCGCTTCACTAGCGTCATCTTGCTCACCATCTCAAGCGCAAGCCTATGGCTGATACTGGGGGCTATCCCTGCGTTGATATTTTATAGCTTTTCACTTCTGCTGCTATCTCTCCACCACCTGCGCTATCTAGCAGCATTGGATGAGTGGCTACAAACTTCAGCACCTGCAACCTCAACGCTGCCCAATACCACGGGAGCATGGGGAGACGTATTTACCCGTTTAACACGCCTAATGCGCAGCCAAAGCCAAAGCCAGCAGCAGCTAAGCACAGCACTGGAACGCCTACGACGCGCAACCTCAGCAATGCCTGAGGGTGTTGTGATTCTGGATGAATCAGACCGCATTGAATGGTGCAACCCGGTGGCTGAGCAGCATTTTGGCTTAGACTTTAATCGTGATACTGGTCAGCAAATAACTTATCTAGTTAGGCAGACACAATTTGCTGAATACCTAGCCACTCGCAATTACAGCGAGCCACTTATAGTCCGTCAATCTCGTCAACAGGAACTTATACTCTCACTTCAATTAATACCCTATGGTGACAAACAAAAGCTACTAATTAGCCGAGATATTACTCTGCTTGAACGAGTCGAAACCATGCGGCGCGATTTTGTTGCTAATGTTTCGCATGAGTTACGTACCCCATTAACCGTAATTGGCGGTTTCCTTGAGACTCTTTCGGAAGAGGACCAAACTGGCAGCAAGATAGGTAAGCGTGCACTCACATTAATGACCGACCAGACTTTGCGTATGCAGCGTCTGGTGGAAGACTTATTAGCTTTGTCTAGGCTGGAGAATGCTCAGAACCAGGTCCGCGAAGGAAACGTCAATATTGTTGAAATGCTACGTGAACTTTATCATGAGGCACAGTCCTTGAGTGCGGGGCGTCATCATATCAACCTCAAACTCGATACCGATGCACAGTTACGAGGAAGTGCGGATGAGTTACACAGCGCCTTCAGCAATCTTGTCAGTAATGCCATACGATATACTCCCGGCGGAGGGGAGATACTCCTGAACTGGAGAATTGAGGGTGGTCAGGGGTTATTCTTGGTGCAAGATAGCGGCATAGGGATCGAGTCTGAGCACCTACCGCGTCTAACAGAAAGGTTCTACCGGGTCGATCGGAGTCGTTCGCGTGAAACTGGGGGCACTGGTCTTGGACTCGCCATCGTCAAGCATATATTAAGTCGACACCAAGCCCATCTCGAAATCGTCAGCGAGCCTAGAAACGGCAGCCGGTTCATTGCCCGATTCCCAGAGAATCGATTGATAATAGCGCAAGATAATCCAATGCCAAAACAGCCCTAAAATAGTTATAACAATCGCCTGAACTTATCCGCATGTCCAAACTTCCTCTGGATCTCACCGAAACTCAAGTCAGCAGTGTACGTGTATTTGATGGCCACCTTCTGCAGGTTCACTCAGACCAGGTCAGGTTACCAGATGGCAAACAGATGCCACGCGAATACATCACCCATCCCGGCGCAGCTGTCATCATCCCGCTATTAGATAATGGCGAACTGGTATTGGAGCGGCAGCACCGTTACCCACTTCATCGAGACTTTTTTGAGTTACCTGCCGGAAAAATCAGTTTAGGCGAAGATGCACTAGTATGTGCGCAACGAGAGCTTTTGGAAGAGACTGGCTATACTGCGACGAACTGGCGTTATCTCGCCACCCTGCACCCCTGCATCGGCTATTCTGATGAGAAACTTGTGTACTACCTAGCACAGGGACTCGCGTTCCAGGGTGCCAGTCCCGATGAGGGTGAGCACCTAGAAATATTCACGCTAAGTCTGATGGACGCACTCAGATGGGTTAAAGAGGGGAAAATCACCGATAATAAAACAATCTCTGGCCTCTTCTGGACGGAGAAAATATTAAGGGGTGATTGGTAAATATTATTCGGTAAAGAACTCGCGCACCTTGTTCATCCAGGATTTCGCTCGGGGGCTATGACGAGAGCTATCTTCCTGATTAAGGGCTTCCAACTCCTGCAATAACTCTCTCTGACGAGCCGTGAGCTTAACGGGGGTTTCCACTATCATGTGGCACAGTAAATCACCATGTGCATGGCTGCGAACACCCTTGATACCTTTTCCGCGCAAACGGAAAATCTTTCCACTCTGGGTCTCAGCAGGTATTTTAATTTTAGCGTGGCCATCAAGTGTTGGGATTTCAATTTCCCCTCCTAGCGCAGCAGTCGTAAAACTGATTGGCATCTCACAGTGGAGATCATTATGATCGCGCTGAAACACCGAGTGGGGTAGCAGATGCATGACCGCATACAGATCCCCTGATGGACCTCCATTGATACCGGCCTCACCTTCACCGGATAAGCGGATACGGTCACCTTCATCCACACCAGCAGGAATTTTCACCGACAGTGTTTTATGCTGCTTGACACGCCCCGCACCGTTGCATGTGCCACAGGGACTAGCAACATATTTACCATTGCCGTGGCATTTTGGGCATGTCTGTTGAATCGAGAAAAATCCCTGCTGTACCCTCACCTGCCCATGACCATTGCAACTAGGACATGTAATAGGCTGAGTCCCGGCCTTAGCACCACTACCATGACAGGTCTCACAGGCCTCCATTGTGGGGATGCGGATCTTGGTTTCTGTGCCGCGTGCAGCCTGTTCCAACGTAATCTCGAGGTTATAGCGCAGATCCGCGCCACGATAAACATTGGACTGCCCCCCCCCACGCCCCCCAAAAATATCACCAAAAATATCACTGAATGAGTTAGCAAATCCCTGCGCATTGCCGCCAGCGCTGCCAGAATCCACCCCGGCATGACCATACTGGTCATATGCAGTCCGCTTATTTGTATCCGACAAAATTTCGTAAGCCTCTTTGGCCTCCTTAAAATGCTCCTCTGATTTAGGGTTATCTGGATTACGGTCAGGGTGATGCTTCATTGCCAACTTACGATAGGCTTTCTTAATTTCATCTTCGCCGGCATCGCGGTTAAGTCCCAGCACTTCATAGTAATCACGTTTACTCATATGAGTCTTCCTGTTACCAAGGTATGACGGATTCTTCTGGATACCCCCCCCAATGCGGCTGGCCTCCCTGTCCGTTCCTCTCTCTTTCGTTCTCTACTAAACAGGAGTGTCACTGGAAATTACCTCACGCTCTGATTGATTTGTTTTTCGTTAAATGCTAAAAACGCAGAGAACAGCGGAGAACTGTCTAGTCGCTTCTCCGCCACTCTGCGCCTTGTGGAATTAAACGCCCACTTACTTCTTATCTTTTACTTCCTCAAATTCAGCATCAACCACATCACCTTCTACGGGCTTCTCACCTCCACCCGAATGAGGCGTTTCCGCTCCCCCGCCAGACTGAGCCTGCCCCTGACTATACATTTTCTCTGCCAGCTTATGCGAGGCTTCTGATAAGGCTTGGGTCTTTGCCTCAATGCTGTCCTTACTATCTGACTTGAGAGCCTCCTCAGCATCTTTCAATGCGTTTTCGATAGCGAGTTTCTCGCTGTCTTCCAGCTTGTCTCCATGTTCCTTCAGCGACTTGCTGACCGAATGTATCATCGCGTCGCACTGATTACGTGCTGTCACCAACTCAAGTACCTTGTGATCCTCCTCTGCATGAGCCTCAGCATCTTTCACCATGCGCTGCACTTCTTCATCTGAAAGACCGGAACTCGCTTGAATCTTGATCTTATTTTCTTTTCCGGTCGCTTTATCCTTAGCCGACACATGCAGTATCCCGTTGGCATCAATATCAAACATTACCTCGATCTGAGGCATGCCACGCTGCGACGGAGGAATGTCGCTCAGATTAAACTGGCCTAAGCTCTTATTGCCGGATGCCAGATCACGCTCACCTTGCAGGACATGGATGGTCACCGCTGTCTGGTTGTCCTCGGCGGTGGAGAATACTTGCTGCGCCTTGGTTGGGATGGTTGTGTTTTTCTGGATTAACTTTGTCATCACCCCACCCATTGTTTCAATACCCAGTGATAGCGGGGTAACGTCCAGTAGCAGCACGTCCTTTACCTCGCCTTGCAACACGCCACCCTGAATGGCCGCACCCATTGCTACGGCCTCATCTGGGTTTACGTCCTTGCGTGGTTCCTTACCAAAAATTTCCCTGACCTTATCTTGCACCTTGGGCATACGCGACTGACCTCCCACCAAGATGATATCCTCGATGTCAGCGACACTCACACCCGCGTCCTTGATGGCGGTGCGGCATGGGCCCACAGTACGCTCGATCAACTCTTCCACCAGGCTCTCCAACTTGGCACGGGTAATTTTAATCGCAAGATGCTTGGGCCCAGAGGCGTCTGCCGTAATATAGGGCAAATTGACCTCAGTCTGCTGGCTAGATGAGAGCTCGATCTTGGCTTTTTCTGCTGCATCTTTAAGGCGTTGCAGTGCGAGCATGTCTTTCTTTAAGTCTATGCCGCTTTCCTTCTTAAATTCATCCGTCAGATATTCGATCACGCGTGAATCAAAATCCTCACCACCGAGAAAAGTGTCGCCATTGGTGGCCAAAACTTCGAATTGATGCTCCCCTTCGACTTCCGCAATCTCAATAATAGAAATATCGAAAGTTCCGCCACCCAGATCATACACAGCCACCTTGCGATCGCCCTCTTTCTTGTCCATACCAAAAGCGAGCGCTGCTGCAGTCGGTTCGTTGATGATACGTTTAACCTCCAGTCCGGCGATACGTCCCGCATCCTTGGTTGCTTGACGCTGCGAATCGTTAAAATAAGCTGGCACAGTGATGACTGCTTCGGTAACAGTTTCCCCCAAATAATCCTCAGCTGTTTTTTTCATTTTTATAAGCACTTGCGCAGATATTTCCGGTGGCGCAATTTTCTTACCGCGCACCTCTACCCAAGCGTCATTGTTATCAGCCTTGATGATGCTGTAGGGCACCATATCAATATCCTTCTGTACCATGTCCTCATTAAAACGGCGACCGATCAATCGTTTCACGGCGAATAGGGTGTTCTTTGGGTTAGTGACCGCCTGCCGCTTGGCAGAGGCACCCATCAAGATCTCTCCATCTTCCGTATAAGCAACGATGGATGGGGTGGTTCGTGCGCCCTCAGAACTTTCTATTACTTTAGGCTTGCCGTTCTCCATCACGGCTACACATGAATTGGTGGTACCCAAATCAATACCGATTATTTTTCCCATGATTTAGTCCTTGTAAAGATTTATATTGTTATTTTGAATAGGGGTTCTGGCTGGGATTTCAAGTCTCTTTAACTTTTGAAACTCCAACTAGCGCTGGCCGGATTACCCGGTCGTTTAACAGGTAGCCCTTTTGCATCACCTGTACTACCGTATTAGGGGCTAAGTCAGAATCTATCGTACACATGGCCTGATGCTGATGCGGGTCAAATTTCTCTCCAACCGGCTCAATCGACTTGATGTTGAATTTATTGAAAGCTGCCGTGAGCTGTTTAAGCGTCAGCTCCATGCCACTCTTAAAATTTTCTACTGTGGCACTCTCTACTGCTAGCGCGGCTTCCAGACTATCCATCACCGCCAACAGTTCCGTAGAAAAATTCTCGATAGCGTATTTATGTGCACTGGCAATATCAACCTGAGCTCGCTTTCGTATATTCTCAGCATCGGCCTTTGCACGTAGCCAAGCATCATGATGTTCAATCGCATCAAGTTCGGCCCTCTTAAGCAACTGCTCCAGACTGGGCATGGTTTCACCTTCCAACTCAGCCGGTTTAATTTCAATATCTTCCTTTAGATTTGATTCACTGGTGTTTCCATCTATTTCTGGTGTTATCTGTAGTTCCTGTGGTTCTTGCATCTCCCTCTCCTTACTCTTGCGTTTCATATTTTCACAATATTGGGATAACTTTTATAATTTCAAGTACAGACTAAATAATTTAGTACAAGGTGCGATGGTGTTGATCCGTAGAGTCAAGATAGAAGAGAGAATAGCGGGGGATTGCAATGCGTTACTTATCGATATTGCTTGCTAGCTCTGAGGCTTTACCAGTATAGTTTTGTGGTGTCATTTTGAGTAAGCGCGCTTTCTCAGTTTCTGGCACGACAAGTTTGGTGATGAACTGGTGCAGAATTTGTTTTGTTATACCACCCTTGCCACGAGTCAACTCCTTCAGTTGCTCGTAGGGATTAGGCACACCGTAACGACGCATTACTGTCTGGATCGGCTCTGCCAAGACCTCCCAAGCATTCTCCAGGTCCTGCATTAACCGCTCGGGACTAGCTTCTAACTTATGGAGTCCCTTGCTACAAGAGTCGTATGCTAACAGCGTATGCCCAAGCGCCACACCTAGGTTACGCAATACGGTTGAATCTGTCAGATCACGCTGCCAGCGCGACACCGGCAGCTTCTCACTCAGGTGTCTCAACAAAGCATTAGCAATGCCAAGATTGCCTTCCGAGTTTTCGAAGTCAATCGGATTAACCTTGTGCGGCATGGTTGACGAGCCAATCTCGCCTACTCTGGTGCTCTGTTTGAAATAACCCAACGAAATATATCCCCAAAGATCACGGTCCAGATCCAACAACACGGTATTGACGCGTGAATATGCATCTAGTAACTCTGCAATGGCGTCATGCGGCTCGATCTGAGTCGTATAGGGATTGAACTCT
>CANIWY010000054.1 GCA_947471695.1 Nitrosomonadaceae bacterium | reverse complement strand
TACCGGCGCCAGTCCCGTCACTGGACCTAATTACTCGGCAATGAGGGGTGATATCGAAATCCTTCGCAATGGCGAGAAGATCCGTGTGATGCAGCCAGAAAAACGTACCTACAATGCATCCGGAATGGCCATGACTGAGCCCGCGATTGATACCGGTTTCATACGTGATCTGTATGTTGCCTTGGGGGAACCTCTGGAGGATGGTGCTTGGGTCGTACGGGTATACCACAAGCCCTTCGTTGACTGGATCTGGTTTGGATGCTTGTTAATGGCCTTTGGCGGGATGCTCGCAGTGAGCGATCGCCGTTACCGTCTAAAGATCAATACCAAGCCCATCGAAACGGCAATCGAGGAGAAGGATGGCGGAAGAACTTCTAGCAGCACTCGGTTAGCCACAGGGGGCAAGAAGGGATGATGCGTTTTCTGCTGCCCCTGGCAGCCTTTATCGTACTGGTGGGTTTTCTTGCGGTTGGACTTGGCCTCAAGCCTCGTGAGATACCATCCCCACTAGTCGGCAAGCCAGCACCTATCTTTCAGTCACCACGTCTGCATGAGCCAGATCAGATCCTCTCATCAAAGGACAATCTGGGGAAGGTATGGCTACTGAATGTGTGGGCATCCTGGTGCGTCTCCTGCCGTGAAGAACACCCCCTCCTGGTAGAGCTATCCAAGTCTGGAATAGTGCCTATCTATGGATTGAATTATAAAGACAAGCCCGAACTGGCCCTGCAATGGCTCGGTCAGTATGGTGACCCCTATACCGTCAGTGTGGTCGATCCGGAAGGTCGAATCGGTATTGATTATGGTGTCTACGGCGTTCCAGAAACCTATGTCATCGACAAGAATGGCGTCATCCGACACAAGCAGATCGGTCCGGTCACGATTGAGTCACTAGAGAAAAAAATTCTGCCCCTTATTAAGGAACTTCAGGGATGACCCCGGATTTACTCAACACCTGTGGTAGGAAACAGATCACTCTGCTGCTCATTCTTGCTCTGATTTCACCCCTAAGCTGGGCCAAGGAAGCTGCTCCAGTTGCCGAAGACCCTGTGATCGAAAAGCGTATGCTCGCGCTCTCTGAGGACTTGCGATGCCTGGTATGTCAGAACGAATCCCTGGCTGGTTCTCGTGCTGACTTTGCCAATGATTTGAGACGTGAAATTCGAGAACAGTTGAAAGAAGGCAAGAAGGATCAGGAGATCATTGATTTTCTGGTCACACGTTACGGTGACTTTGTACTCTATAACCCTCCCATCAAGCCTACCACTTATTTATTATGGATTGGACCCTTCGCGTTTCTCCTGATAGGCGCTGGAATCTTATTCTTTTATCTAAAGATGCGGCGCAGGCAAGTAGAAGAGCCTCCATTAACAGAAGATCAACACCGTCATGCAGAGTCCCTGCTGAAGGAAGACAAGGGTAACAACGCATGACATCATTTTGGGTTGTTGCTGGCATTCTGACTATTGGTGCCTTGCTATTCATCGTACCGACCCTGCTAAGCAAGGGAATAAGTCGGACAGGGGTCATCCGTAAGGCTGCCAATGTAAGCATCTATCGCGATCAATTGGCCGAACTCGAGTCGGACCTCAGGAGCGATGTCTTGAGCAAGGAGCAGTACGACCAGAGCAAACGTGAGTTACAACAGAGAATGGTTCAGGATGTCCCTGAAGAGGAATCTCTTGCGAGCATGGTCATAGCTGGTAGTCATCGCGGCAATATCGCGACCATCACGGTCATAATGCTTGCGATACCGCTCATGGCAGTTTCGCTTTATCTCTGGATTGGAAATACCAAGGGATTAACACCACAGCCCATACCTGAGCAACAATCACCAATGTCGGGGTCAGAGTCAGAGTCGGGTCATCAGAACTTTTCATCGGTACTGGACAGCCTGATCGCACGTCTCAGGGAACAGCCAGATGATGTAGAGGGATGGATCATGCTTGGGCGTACTTATGCCATCATGCAGCGCTTCAATGAGGCTAAGATCGCCTACGAGCGGGTGGTTGCGCTCTCCCCTGAGAGTCCTGAGCTACTTGTCGATTATGCAGATATCGTCGCAATGA
Source organism: Nitrosomonadaceae bacterium (assembly GCA_947471695.1). Lineage (GTDB taxonomy): Bacteria > Pseudomonadota > Gammaproteobacteria > Burkholderiales > Nitrosomonadaceae > VFJL01. The sequence goes on along the minus strand of CANIWY010000054.1, from coordinate 4,957 downwards.
CAAATGGTGGGAGCCTTCAGGGGGAGCCGATGGAACTGGTTAATAAGGCATTAAGTCTGAGTCCTAAGAATCCTAAAGCCTTGGCCCTGGCGGGTACTGCCGCCTTCGAACAGAAGAATTTTAAACAGGCAGCGAATTACTGGGAGAAACTACTGGTTCAGATCCCTCCTGAGTCTAAACTAGCTCAGTCCGTTAAGGAGAGCATCACAGAGGCAAAATCCCTAGCCTCAGGCAAGGGAAGCACCATGGCCGGGATGCAGAACCAAGCAGCCACCAGCAATCAGAATAGCCCACCTCCTGCAAGTCCGGCTGCCACAACAAGCCAGAATGCAGGAGCTGCCGGTGCAGCGAGCGCTACACTCACAGGGACTGTCACACTCAGCGCGACACTGGCTGGCAAGGTATCCCCTGACGATACACTCTTCATCTTTGCTCGTGCGACAGAAGGTCCACCCATGCCACGAGCCATATCGGTGAAGAAGGTCCGAGACTTGCCGGCTTCTTTCTTACTGACAGATGGAATGGGAGCTCGGCCAGATTTAAAAATCTCCAATGTTCCTCAACTCATCATCAGTGCCAGAATCACAAAATCAGGCAAGGCCATGCCTGAGAGCGGAGACTTGCAAGGATTTAGTCAGAAAGTAAAACCAGGTGACAAGAATATTAATATCGTGATTGATCAGCAAATACCTTAGGGGAAATGACGCAGGCGATAATCAATAATCACTGGTTCGATCTTTTGGCCATTGATGCCGCCTGCTGTATTTACCTCTTCGGTCGCTAGTTGCAGCACATCTACCAGATGCTTTCTCTGGTCGCCATAGGGCCGGTTAAAGAGTGCAGTATGCCGATCTTAATAAAAGCAGAAATCAATAGAGCAACAATGAACGCTAGCGTAGCGCTAACTCTGTGGTTGGTCTGCACGGCCTAGCTTCCATTGGGCTCAGATCATCCGATCGGGATGTCCAGTGAGTGGTCAGCTCATATCAAGAAGAGGGTAGTCGGTGTAGCCCTTGGCATCACCACCATAGAAGGTCGAAGGATCGGGCTTATTGAGACTTGCGCCCCGAGAGAAACGCATGGGCAGATCAGGATTAGCGATAAATAGCACACCGAATGCCACCATATCGGCCTCGTTTCTGGAAAGCGTGGCATTGGCTCGTACGAGGTCGTAGCCGCTATTCGTGATGTATACCCCCTTCCAGACCCGCTTCAGATTGGCCAGCTCGAATGCAGGGCCCGCTGCATTGGGTGCCTCCTTCCCCATTTCGGTTACATGAAGATAGGAAAGACCAAACCGGTTGAGCTGTTCAACAGCATAACTGAATGTCACTTCAGGATTGGAGTCAAACATATCGTTAAAAGGCTGTAGAGGTGACAAACGAATACCCACACGATTCGCCCCCCATACCGAGCATGCCGCATCGGTCACCTCAAGCATCAACCTCATCCGGTTCTCGACAGAACCTCCATACAGGTCCGTACGCTGATTGCTCCCATCCCGCAAAAACTGGTCGAGTAGATATCCATTAGCACCATGAATTTCCACTCCATCAAAACCCGCAGAGAGCGCATTCTCAGCGCCGGTACGATAGTCTTCAATGATGCCTTCGATCTCCGCAAGATCAAGCTCCCGTGGGGTTACAAAATCTTTTAATCCTTGATAAGTAACGGCCTGCCCCGCAGGTTTAATTGCGGATGGCGCCACTGGCAAAGATTCATTAGGCTGGAGTAAAGGGTGCGAGATACGGCCCACATGCCACAACTGCAGGAAGATTCTCCCACCTCTGGCATGAACAGCATCAGTGACATGCCTCCACCCTTCCACCTGATCCTGGCTATGGATTCCTGGGGTTGATGGATAGCCCACCCCCTGGGGGGATATTTGTGATGCCTCTGAGATTATCAGGCCGGCGCTGGCTCGTTGAGTGTAATACTCTACATTGAGCGGCTGAGGTACATTGCCCTTCCCGGCGCGGTTACGCGTGAGTGGCGCGAGCACCATTCGATTCGATAGAGTGTATGGACCGAGCTGGATGGGGGATAAGACGGAAATTTTGTTCCTCATAATCATTCCTTTGTTAATTTCAAAGTACAACAACCTTAGAGCCGCCAGCTTTATTAGTTTCCACTCCTAACCGTGGTATCGACCTTAGCAGACTCAGCATATGGCTTACAATAAAGCTTAGACGGAAAATCCTTAGTCCTCTGCTGATTCTTGATGATGTCTCCACCACTCTTTATGCACTCCATGGTCGCTTTGTCTTGACTTGCGAAGTGCTCATTTGTCCCGGGGCTTGCTGAAATTGCCAGCACTTTCTCCCTAATTTTACGACATGTGTCAGGTTCATCTGCTGCAAGCGGGATATTTTTCATAGGGGGTAGAGCGCATAGCCTGCAGGGGTCTCCCGGGCAGAGACAACCGCTGCAATCCGCTTGAACAGGTGTAGCAGACGTTCCCAAAGCCAAAGTGATGACAAATGGAATGATCACTCTTATTCCATTAATTGATCTAATACGCATAATGACTCATCCTCAAATCAAAGTAGTTTCCCATGGCAGCATCAATGCAAATGCATAGCTAGCATACTGTCAGAGCCACTAGATATCTTGCAAAAAGATTCATTAATCATGATGCACAGCCGGCACAAGTACACGCATGAAACTACTCGATGAGGTTAATCGCAAGATGGGAAAGAATACATTACGGTTCGCCAGTAACGACATCCATCAAGCCTGGGAAATGAGGTCAGACCATCTCGATCATTCTGGCCACATTTCCGCCACACTCTGAACATAGATCGACTAATAACAAATCTACCGCCTTGGCTGAACCAAAAAAACTAGTCATTGTGACCTCATGACGACACTCTCTGCACCAGACATTTGAGAGTAATGACTGCCTACTATAGTTAGGAAAATTGCCCTCAGTTTCGCTGCCGGCGTGCTAAATTTAGAGATGGACTCGATACTCATCGGTGCATCAACTTCAGCGTCAATACTACACTTGCGAGGACAATTGTAATGGCATTGGCGATAATGATCGGCCAACTGCCCAGCATGACACCATAGACAAACCACATCGCCACCCCCGCCGTAAAGAGACTATACATCGGCAGAGATACACCAGAGAGGTCGCGGGTCTGCCATGACTTTAAAGCCTGGGGGACGAATGCTACGGTCGTCAGAACCGCGGCCGCATATCCAACTAGGTTATCAAAATCGAACAACATGCCGTGAATGATACGTTCGTTTGATCCCTTAGAGCAATACCTGATCACCGTTTTTGAGAGATAATGCTACCTTAGGAAGTGTCATATATATCTCAGTATTCAAGAGCAGATGATGGTTCAGACAGAATCATCGATGAGGTATGATCTCAGGCAAATCACTCCTGATTTTAAATGCTGACACCATGACTTGAACGCGGCAACAGCCACTTAATTTTACTAATACTTAGAAACAAGACTGTGAGAAAATTAATTATCACTTTGATTACTTGTATGCCCATGATCTGCCACGGGCAGCAAGATCTTCAGCTCGTTTGTATCGGAGAGAGCACCTATACAAAACCAGGTGTCGATCCAAGTACAGAGCCCATGACCCAGATCTTCTCCTTTGTTGACGGAAAGTTACATGGATTCATACCCTGTCAGTGGTCAGAAGAGCTGATCATGTGTGATGCTGAGAAAGTGAAGACCGGTAGCGCGATCGCTGTTAACCAAACCAGTATCGATCGATCTTCAAACATCGTGACGGATATTTCTGAAGGCAGGAAAGGTGGAGTGGTCACCTTTACCGGCCAGTGCTCGCCCATCCCACCAAGATTTTAGCAGTTCACTTCTTCAATACCCTCGGAGGGGGTTACGCTGAGTAACAGGAGTACCTACTTCATGCCTTGGTGCTGATGGTGGTACCGGTCTTTTGACCCTCGGTATTGACCATCGTGGGGGTCGTATGTACTTCGGTCAGTTGAGCAGTATGACCGACCCTCTCCTTTTTACCCTCTTGTTTTTCAACGGTACGGTCTTCTTCACTCTTCTGGGTAGTATTAATTTGTTGCGAGCCCGTTGTAGAAACGAAGTAAACGGAATCAATTGCCATAAGCATCTCCTACATTGATAGAAATAATGAACACAATTACCACCTACCAAGCTTAACGGCCTTTTTCCTACTTACTTGAGAGAAAAATGCAATTAAATAAGGTAGTCCCCTGGCTATGCCTGGGGACTCACTAGGTTTGACCGAGCGCTACGATCAGTCTGATTTTCTGACTCGATCAAAAGTTAGGAGAATCAAATGAAAGAGTACCAGAGTACTCTGGCATTCGAAATGGGATTGCAAATATCATGTGGCGTATTTATACCAAAGAAGTACAAGAAACTGATATTTGGAGCGGTCCACAAGCATCTTGTCGAGACATTGCGCGAGTTGGCAGAACAAAAGGAATGTCAGATTGTGGAAGGGCATTTGATGTTGGATCACGTGCATATCTGCATCAGCAGCTCGCCGAAACACTCGGTATCGTAAGTGATTGGCGATATCGATAGTGAGACGATTTTCCGGGAAGACTAAGAATTTACGGGTGAGAATTTCTGGGCTAGAGGTTACTTTGTGAACACGATTGGACTCGATGAAGAGATGAGGTTCCTCCGTTTTTTCGTCTTCCAAGAGGTCGGGTTCATGCTACCAGTTTCTCCTTCTGTTGAGCAATAAGCCAGTCATCCAGAAACCGTATTGGCGAATTATAGCCCAGTGATGAGTGCTGCCTTTTTCGGTTATAGAGTACCTCGATATATTCAAAGCTCATGCTTGACCGCCCGTTCCTTGAGCTCGGTCGTGTATTCCTGCTTCAGGATCTTTTACATCTTCTTCCTCAAAAAAGTAACGTTAATTGTACGTTACCCTTGGAAGACTATTTATTGGGGGAACCTCAGAACTTTAATCTTGGACAATC
>CANIWY010000053.1 GCA_947471695.1 Nitrosomonadaceae bacterium | reverse complement strand
ATGGTATTAAGATCGACATGCCCAGCCTGCCCTGCAATAATTTCAGCTACTGCGGAACCCTCCTCAGAGGCCTTGTGTGCCAGCATTGGTCCACGTACCACGTCACCAACAGCATAGACATTCGATAGATTAGTCTGGCAATGGCCATCCACTTCAATGCGTCCATGCTCATCTAATTTTAGCCCGACATTCTCCGCACCCAAGCCGGAGGTATTGGGAACGCGTCCGACCGCGACGATCAACTTATCCACTTCCAGCTTCAGTAATTCACCCTGAGAATCGGTGTATTCGACTGTAATGCTCTCCTTACTGGACCTAATCGCACTAATTTTGATACCGGTCTGTATTAATAATCCCAATTCTTTAGTGAATACTTTCTGCGCCTCCTTCGCTATCTGCTCATCGGCTGCGGACAAGAAGGCTGGTAGCGATTCGAGTATGGTGACTTCAGATCCCAATCTGCGCCATACGCTACCCATTTCCAGGCCGATTACACCGGCTCCAATCACGCCCAATCGCCTGGGTATCTCAGTCAGCGCCAGCGCACCCACATTATCAAGGATACGTTCATTGTCCACCGGTGCCATGGGTAACAGTCGAGGAGTCGAGCCGGTAGCAATGATGATATGCTTCGCCTCGATAACTTCAACCTTATCTCCGTTCTTGACTTCAACTTGCCAGGCTTCTCTCTCATTATTAGACTTAAGCAATGTCCCACGACCGTGCATTGCAGTAATCTTGTTTTTCCGGAACAGCATAGCGATGCCGCCAGTAAAGGATGAAACAATCTTGTCCTTACGCGCAATCATCACCGGAACATCTATCGACAAGTCCTTTAACTTAATGCCGTGAGCAGAAAATTTATGTGCGGCACGTTCATAATTCTCTGAAGATTCCAGCAATGCCTTAGAAGGAATACAACCGACATTGAGGCAAGTCCCGCCTAGGCTGGCCTTACCTTGTGAGTTTTTCCATTCATCAATGCAGATGGTGTTAAGACCCAATTGCGCACATCGGATTGCAGCCACGTATCCACCGGGGCCTGCACCTATCACTGCTACGTCAAAAGATTGAGTCATATTAGTACCTTATTTGGCAATTAGAATGCGGGGATCCTTCAATCAAGCCCCCAGTAATGAACCCATCTCATTCTCCAGCGATTCTTTTATTGCCACCAGAGAGAGCACCGCCTCACGACCATCGATGATGCGGTGATCGTAGGATAGTGCAAGGTAATTCATAGGGCGGATTACCACCTGACCATTTTCAGCCACAGGACGGTCCTTGGTTGCATGGATACCAAGAATCGCACTCTGAGGTGGATTGATAATCGGCGTAGAAAGCATTGATCCAAATACACCACCATTAGTGATGGAGAAGGTTCCTCCAGTCAGCTCTTCAATTGTAAGCTTGCCATCCTGAGCGCGTTTACCAAAACCGGCTATCTGCATTTCAATCTCAGCCAGTGACAGACGGTCCGCATCTCGAATGATGGGCACCACTAGGCCGCGCGGACTTCCCACAGCAATACCGATATCGTAATAACCATGGTAGACAATGTCATTGCCATCGACTGAAGAGTTAACAATGGGAAACTTTTTCAGCGCCGCGACTACAGCCTTAACAAAGAACGATGTGAACCCGAGCTTGACGCCATGCTCCTTTTCGAATCTTTCCTTATGGCGAGCGCGTAAATCAATAATCGCCTGCATATTTACTTCGTTGAACGTAGTCAGTATCGCGGCCGTTGATTGGGATTGAACCAACCGCTCGGCAATGCGCATCCGTAGACGTGACATAGGAACCCGTTGCTCTGTCCTATCTATACTTGGCTTCGCCGCAACCGTAGATTTTGTAGCCGGCTTAGTGATCACCCCTGTTACATCCTCCTTAGTGATTCGACCGCCGCGTCCAGTTCCTTTTATTTCATCGGCTTTGAGGTTCCCCTCAGTGACTATTTTTTTGGCTGCGGGCATCATGGTCTGAGCCATTGATGAAGCTGTGGCAGATTTCGTAACTGGGAGCGATTGAATCTCTGTCGCAGTGGTTGCAGTATCAATAGTTGCGATGACCTCACCACTGACTACCGTTTCACCATCACCTTTGATGATTTTTACTAACATGCCCTCCATCGGTGCCGGCAATTCAAGCACGACCTTGTCAGTTTCAATATCGATCAGACTCTCGTTGCGCTCAACATATTCCCCCTGCTTTTTGTGCCAAGAGAGTAGTGTGGCCTGCGCCACGGATTCGGATAATACGGGAACTTTGACTTCGACTAACATGGTCATCCCTTCAGGTTAAATTTTTTCGCGAAATGCTGCCGCCATCAATTCACTCTGCTGCAAGTTATGCTTGGCCAGGTACCCAACCGCCGGGGATGCTGATGATGGACGCAAGGCATAACCCAAAGTCTGATTGGGCCTCTTGTGACGTGATAGATAGTGCTGAATCCGGTGCCAAGCACCTTGATTGCCAGGCTCTTCCTGACACCAGAGTATATCCGTAGATTTATCGTAGCGTTCAACCTCAGACTGAAAATCATCATGTGGAAAAGGATATAACTGCTCGATACGGATGATCGCCACATCCACAATCTCCTGCTCAAATCGGTAGGCCATAAGATCGTAATAAATTTTTCCGCAACAGGCGATGATGCGGCGAACTTTTTTTGGGTCAATCTTCTGCGTTTCTGGGATCACCGTTATAAAACTGCCATTCGCCAGATCTTCTAGGCTCGACACTGACTCCTTGCGACGCAACATGCTCTTCGGACTCATAATAATGAGAGGCTTACGCAGTGGACGTATCATCTGTCGCCGTAACAGATGAAACATCTGTGCAGGTGTGGACGGAACGCATACCTGAATATTGTACTCTGCACAGAGCTGCAGATACCGCTCCAGGCGTGCCGAAGAATGCTCTGGCCCCTGGCCCTCATATCCATGTGGCAGCATCATGACCAGGCTGCACAATCGTCCCCACTTAGCCTCTCCGGAAGCAATAAACTGATCTATCACGACCTGCGCTCCATTGGCAAAATCACCAAACTGCGCTTCCCACACTACCAGTTCATTCGGTTCAGCCGTCGCATAACCATACTCAAAACCAAGAACTGCCTCTTCCGATAGAAGTGAATCAATCACAACGAAATCAGGCTGCTCCTTAGTGATGTGAGAAAGAGGAATATAGATACCCTCATCCAATTTCATTCGATCCTGATCATGCAGTACCGCATGACGATGAAAGAAGGTTCCTCGCCCGGAATCCTGCCCGGAAATTCGGACCGGATAGCCATCGTGAAGGAGCCCCGCATAAGCGAGATTCTCTGCCATCCCCCAATCCAGCTGCAACTTTCCCTCCCCCATCAAACGTCGATCCGAAATAATCTTTTCCACCCGCGGATGTAACTTGAAATTAGCAGGAATGTCGGTCAGGCGCTCAGACAGATGTTTCAACTCCTTCATCGGCAAACCGGTCTGTACTTTCTGTTCCCACCGACTGTCTTTTAAGAAATGGGCCCAATCTACTGCACGTTGCGGACGGTAACCATAGAGTATGGTCTTATTAGGGTTACGGCCCGCATCCATATCATCTCGATAGGATTGCACCATCTCCTCTGCTTCACCTTCCTGAATGATGCCCTCGCTCCTCAGTCTGTCTGCGTAGAGCTTACGCGTACCGGGGTGTCGACTGATAACCTTATACATCTGTGGCTGAGTCACCATCGGCTCATCTTGCTCATTGTGCCCGAGACGACGAAAACACATCATGTCTATAACAACGTCTTTCTGAAATTTCATACGAAAATCGAGGGCAGCCTCGGTCACCATTACTACTGCTTCCGGATCGTCAGCATTAACATGAAAGATCGGTGCCTCGATCATTTTTGATACGTCAGTACAGTACAAGGTGGAACGGGTATCACGCGGATCAGAAGTGGTAAAACCGATCTGGTTATTAATGACGACATGGACCGTACCGCCGGTACCATAGCCCCTAGTCTGAGACATATTCAAGGTCTCCATCACCACCCCCTGACCGGAATAGGCTGCATCACCATGTAACAGAATCGGTAGCACCAGCTTCCCCTGCAGGTCATGCAACCGATGCTGTCGGGCCCGAACTGAGCCCTCCACAACCGGACCAGCAATTTCCAAATGCGATGGATTAAAGGCCAATGTTAGACGCATTACCCCACCGTCCGGAGTAGACATCGCTGAAGAAAAACCCTGATGGTATTTAACATCACCAGCGGTCAACTCCTGGGCATGCTTTCCCTCAAACTCCTGAAATAAATCGGCAGGCATTTTCCCCAAGGTGTTCACTAGCACATTGAGTCTCCCACGATGCGCCATGCCGATGACTACCTCCTGCACACCCATCTGACCAGCACGCTGTAGCAGATTATCTAGGAGTGGCGTCAGGCTCTCGCCACCTTCGCCAGAGAAGCGTTTCTGTCCAACATAGCGAGTGTGTAAGTATTTTTCTAGCCCTTCGGCCGCGTTGAGACGTTCCAGAATGTGACGTTTATACTCCGCAGAGTAAGATGGCCTGGAACGTGTTCCTTCAAAGCGTTTCTGTAGCCAGCGTTTCTGCTCTGTGTCCGCAATGTACATATACTCGATACCAATACTCCCGCAGTAGGTTTCGCGTAATACCTGCAGAATCTCTTGTAACGAAGCCCGGGCGGGACCTACGAGTGAGCCCGTGTCAAACACCGTATCCAAGTCCTCATCAGTTAACCCATAATAGGATGAATCAAGTTCCTGAATATAGGGCTTTTCTTGAATCTTGAGCGGATCAAGATTGGCTTGACGTACACCAAGAAAACGGTGTGCGTTGATGATCTGAAGAACCGATACCTGCTTACGTTCCGACGTTAATATCGGAGCGGCATCTTGAACAGAATTCCTGCCACCAGCGGATATTTCATCCTCCACCAACCGAACGAATGGTGCCAGTATAGGACCATGCGGCACATCATGAGCAGCCGTCCCCGCTGTCTTCTGTAACTCATCAAAGTAGTTACACCACTCGGGCAAGACCAAGGAGGGATTTTTCAGATAATCCTCATAAAGCTCCTCAATGAATGGCGCATTTGTGCCAAACAGCATGGAGCTCTCGATCAATTGCCTGATACTCATTACGTTCATTTTTTACAGAATTGTATTACTTGCGTAATGCAATCGGCGCCACATCTCGCGTAACTGCGCCGGTATAAAGTTGGCGTGGACGGCCTATCTTATACTCCGGATCTGAAATCATTTCGCTCCATTGGGCGATCCAACCGACGGTGCGAGCCATGGCGAATATCGCAGTAAACATGGAGACAGGGATTCCCAATGCACGCTGCACGATACCGGAATAGAAATCGACATTCGGATAAAGCTTTTTAGAAATAAAGTACTCATCTTCCAGCGCAATTTTTTCTAGCTCCATCGCCAACTTAAATAAGGGATCATTCTGCAGCCCCAGTTCATTTAATACCTCATGGCAGGTCTCACGCATCAGCTTTGCGCGCGGGTCAAAATTCTTATATACCCGGTGACCGAAACCCATCAATTTAAAACTGTCATTCTTATCCTTGGCACGTTTAATATATTCACCGATTCGAGAAACGTCACCAATTTCTTCCAGCATATTAAGGCAAGCCTCATTCGCTCCGCCATGTGCCGGTCCCCACAGGCAAGCAATACCTGCAGAAATACAGGCAAATGGGTTGGCACCACTGGATCCGGATAGCCTCACGGTGGAGGTGGAGGCATTTTGCTCGTGATCAGCATGTAAGATGAGTATGCGATCGAGCGCACGTGCCAATACCGGGTTGGATTTGTATTTCTCAGCCGGGGTGGCAAACATCATGTGAAGGAAATTTTCTGCGTAGTTGAGATCGTTACGCGGATAGATAAAAGGCTGACCGATGTTGTACTTGTAAGCCATCGCAGTGATGGTTGGTAATTTCGCAACCAGACGGAAGGCCGATATTTCTCGCTGCGTGGCATCGGAAATATCCATTGCATCATGATAAAAAGCAGACAACGCCCCAACCACCCCCACCATCACAGCCATCGGATGGGCATCACGGCGAAAACCAGTATAGAACCGTGCCAACTGCTCATGCACCATCGCGTGCTCCTTGATGGTGTGATCAAAAGAAGACTTCTGGTCACTGGTAGGCAACTCACCATTCATCAGCAGATAACACACCTCCATAAAATCACATTGCCTGGCCAGTTGTTCGATCGGGTAACCACGATAAAGCAGGACTCCCGCATCGCCATCGATGAAAGTTATTTTTGAATTACAACTAGCGGTAGAAAAGTAACCTGGGTCATAAGTGAATACCCCGCTCCTAGCGTGCAGACTGCGCATGTCCACCACCTCAGGTCCCATGCTACCCGACATGACTGGAAACTCAAGTGGGGGACTGCCATTGCCGAGGTCAAGGGTTGCTATCCGTTTCTGCTCCATATCATTCTCCATTTTTTTACCTTATTGGAATAGCAACTAAGACACGGTCAGGTCACTTGAAGAAGCCCCAATAGCGGCCTCAGGCTGGCATCTTCCGGCACTTTCCTTGATGTAACCATATCCCACAAATCATTGTCAGACATATCCAGCAACCTATTGAATTTCTGCAAGTCTTTATCACTCAGCTGCGTGTAATGCTTGTCCATGAAACGTTCCAGCACAATATCTAACTCTAGCAATCCACGTCGGCAGCGCCAACGAGCGCGCTCCAGTTCCTTCATACTGTTCTTTTCACCATCATATCTTTGATTTTGCCAATGGCGTTGGTTGGATTTAATCCTTTGGGGCATGCATCCACACAATTCATGATGGAATGGCAGCGAAACAGTCGGTACGGATCCTCCAGATTGTCTAATCGTTCGGCGCTAGCCTGATCGCGACTATCCGCAAGAAAGCGATAGGCCTGCAACAATCCGGCAGGGCCTACAAATTTATCGGGGTTCCACCAGAAGGATGGGCATGCAGTTGTGCAGCATGCGCATAGGATGCATTCATACGCACCGTCTAATT
>CANIWY010000052.1 GCA_947471695.1 Nitrosomonadaceae bacterium | reverse complement strand
GAGGCGCAGCGCGTTCATCATGAACTCGAAGCCACGCTCATCTCTCCCCACTTCGTGTTGATCTTGTAGCGGGGTATCCAATGCCGACTGGGCAAGATATTCTTTGGGCTGCTTGTAACGCATCTGACGAACGATTTTTTCAGAAAAACTGATTTTGCTATGGGCGCCTGCACCGATACCAAGATAATCACCGAACAGCCAGTAATTCAGATTGTGGCGTGACTCGAGCGCCGGTTGAGAGAATGCTGATGTCTCGTAATTGGTGTACCCCCTGCTCGCTAAGGTCTGTTCGATCATTATCTGCATCTCTGCCGCCAGATCATCATCAGGTAATGATGGTGGATAACGATGGAATAGGGTATTGGGCTCCAGCGTGAGGTGGTAGGCGGAAATATGTGACACCCCCAGAGTGCACGCATGCTGGATATCCTCAAGGGATTCCGTCAGCGTCTGTTCAGGCAGGGCATACATCAGATCGAGATTCACGTTGTCAAAATTTCTTTGGGCGATCTCCACCGCATGATGTGATTCATCGCCGTCATGAATACGGCCTAGTGCTTTTAGGTGCCGGGAGTTGAAGCTTTGAATGCCGAGCGAGAGGCGGTTGATCCCTGCAGAACGAAAGTCAGAAAACTTTTTAGCCTCAACTGTGCCAGGATTGGCTTCGAGCGTGATCTCGGGCAGATGCTCCATCGGAAGTAGGGTGCGTGCTGCGGTTAAGATTGTATCAATCGAGCGGGCGCTGAAGAGGCTGGGCGTCCCCCCCCCAAAAAATATACTGACGATCTTGCGCCCCCAGATTTGTGGCAATGCATTTTCTAAGTCACGGATCAGCGCTGCGACATAGTCATCCTCTGGGATATTGCCATTGTGGGGTTCATGTGAATTGAAATCGCAATAGGGACACTTTTTAACGCACCATGGCAGATGAATATAGAGACTCAGTGGCGGGAGAGCCGTTAGGCGAGGGGCCTGTGAGCCGAGGACGGAGGAGAGGGAAATGATTGAGGTCATAACGGATTTAAGAATCGGATCGTAAATGCGACATGCGGTGTATCCGATTACTTGATCATTTCCTGTCTGATGATTTCAACTAACCGAACCAAGGCCTGACTGCGATGGCTGATTTTATTCTTTTGTTCGAGAGGGAGTTCAGCCGAGGTCATGCCTAATTCAGGCAGATAGAAATGGGGGTCATAGCCAAAGCCACCACTGCCGCATGGTTGTGGAATGATCTGGCCATGCCAAGAGCCATGGGCGATGATCGGTTGTGGGTCATCGGCATGGCGCACCAGCACCATCATGCAGTAATAATGGGCACTATGGTCTGAATGGTGGGTTAGTACTTCGATCAGTTTCTGATTATTACGATCATCTGACTTTGGCTCCCCCGCGTAGCGCGCCGAATGTATACCAGGCTCGCCGTTCAGGGCATCCACGCAAATACCGGAATCATCTGCCAGCGCAGGTAAGCCGGAGCAGCGGCTGGCATGACGCGCTTTGGCCAATGCATTTTCAACGAACGTGCAATACGGTTCATCCGCTTCCGAGATATCAAATACGGACTGCGGCAGCACCTCAAGCCCGAGAGGTTCTAGTAGATGGCCTATCTCACGGAGTTTGCCAGGATTGTTGCTGGCGATAACGAGCTTTCTCATTTCCGTAGATCAGCTTATTTCTCTGCAAGTGCCGCTTTTTGAAATGCGATTAGCTGCTGAATCCCTTGCTGCGCCAAATCCAGCATGGCGTTTAATTCTTGCCGATCAAATGTGACTCCTTCGGCGGTTCCTTGCACTTCCACCAGACCGAGATGACCGGTCATGACCACATTCATGTCGGTATCGCAGGAAGAATCCTCCGGATAATCTAGGTCGAGCACCGGTACCCCTTGATAAATGCCGACTGAGACAGCAGCAACTTGGTCGAGTATTGGTGTTGACTCCAGCAACTTTCGTTGCAGTAGTCTTTCGACCGCGTCATGCAGTGCGACGTATGCGCCGGTGATGCTGGCGGTGCGAGTACCACCGTCAGCTTGGATCACATCGCAATCGATCTGGATGGTCCGCTCGCCTAGTTTCCCCAAATCGACTACTGATCGCAGTGCTCGCCCAATTAATCGTTGAATCTCCATGGTGCGTCCAGACTGCTTGCCCTTGGCTGCCTCGCGCTGCATCCGTTCACCGGTAGAGCATGGAAGCATGCCGTACTCTGCTGTAAGCCAGCCCTGCCCCTTGCCGCGGAGAAAGGGGGGTACCTTCTCGTCCACGCTGGCGGTACATAATACTTTGGTATCGCCACACTCGATCAGTACCGCTCCATCGGCGTGCTTGGTGTAGCGGCGTGTGATCTTAACGGGGCGGAGCTGAAGGGGCGTACGATTGCTGGGGCGCATGATTGTGATATCTCTCGGCTATAAGGTATATGAGTTTAGTGAATTTTTCTCGGCGCGCGTTGTGGCATAATCGGCGCTGGTACAACAGGTATCGTTGCATGCTTGTTATTTTAACGTATTGGGGATCTATCAGTGGATAAGTTGGCACTGATTTATAGCATGACTGGTTATGCAGTGGTGACACGTGAGGTGCCAAACGGTACTCTCAACTTGGAATTGCGCTCGGTTAATAATCGCTATCTAGACATCCAGTTCCGTCTACCGGATGAGTTCCGTTCTCTAGAATCTGTGATGAGAGAGGCTCTGACAGCCCGCTTGAGCCGTGGCAAAGTAGAGTTTCGTCTTGGTTTTTCTAGGCTCGTGGGCGCGGAAGATCTTCAGCGACTCAATGGCGATCTGATGAAGAGACTGTTGGAGCTGAATAATACAATCAAGGCAGCTCTGCCTGATACGCGCAGCTTAGGGGTGGCTGATATTTTACGCTGGCCCGGTATGCTTGGTGTTGATACGTTGCCTACCGAAGACTTACGCGAGCCCTGTTTAGAGTTACTGAGCGTTGCCATGGATGATTTTGTGGCAGCGCGCGCACGTGAAGGGGAGAAACTAAAGGATTTGCTACTCGAGCGCTTAAACACGATGCGCCAACTAACAGTTGAAGTGGCGCCGCGCATCCCCTTATCACTGGCCGCATTTCAGGAGAAGCTCATGCTGAGGTTACGGGAGGCCATGGTGAATTGCGACGATGATCGAATTCGGCAGGAGCTTGCATTATTCGCCGGGAAAATAGATGTGGATGAGGAGTTGTCACGTCTGCAGACTCACATGGATGAAGTAGAACGAATTCTGATGAAGGGTGGGCCGGTCGGAAAGCGGCTCGATTTTTTGATGCAAGAACTCAACCGTGAAGCGAATACACTCGGTTCAAAATCTGCGGATGCAGAGGTGTCAAAGGTTGCCATGGAGCTTAAGGTGCTGATTGAACAGATGCGTGAACAGGTGCAAAATCTTGAATAGGAAAGTGCTAATAGTACGGAGGATGTGGAGACTCGGTGCGGCGTAAGTGTCAACAAAGCCACATAACAAATCCACGGTTCCACTAATCTTGGATGGGGAATGATTGGAATGGGTGATATATGAAAATAGTTTTAATATGACAGCAATATCCGGGAGTCTGTTTATCATCAGCGCGCCCTCCGGTACAGGGAAGACTAGCCTAGTAAGAGCGCTGCTGCGGACAAGTATCGGACTGAATTTATCCATTTCATATACCTCACGTTTACCAAGGGCCGAAGAAATGGATGGGCGCGATTATCATTTTGTTACTCGGGAAATTTTTGAACAGATGTTGGAACGTGGTGAGTTTCTGGAAAGCGCAGAAGTTTATGGAAATTACTACGGTACCTCTCAGAGATGGATCAATGAGGCGACGGCGTCGGGTCAGGATATTCTATTGGAAATTGATAGCCAGGGAGCGCAACAGGTGCGCCGATCTTTCCCCAATGCGGTGGGGGTTTTTATCTTGCCGCCGTCACTTGCAATGTTGGAGACGCGTTTACGAAACCGTGGGCAGGATAGTCCAGAGATAATCGCAAGGCGCGTGGCCGCTGCGCGTGAAGAGATCAGTCATGTGAATGAGTATGATTATGTTATCATCAACGCAGAGTTGGATACTGCGCTTAGTGATTTCTTCTGCATAGTCCGGGCCGAACGGATGATAATGTCGAGGCAGCTTGTTCGTTACCATCATCTGATAACCCAACTTAGATAGATCGCTATATCAAAAGATAGCAGGTCTGATGTATATCTTGCCTAGTGTCGGTATTGACGCTGCGATCCCGGTTTTTTAGAAATATTTCCGTATTACTACTGTCAGTCTATTTTTTGGAGAAATGCTATGGCACGGATTACTGTTGACGATTGCTTGAAAAGGATTCCAAACCGGTTTGAAATGACATTGGTCGCGACTATACGTGCAAGGCAGCTCTCGATCGGCAGTGCTCCTATGGTGGAGTCAGCCCGTGATAAGCCTACTGTTATTGCCTTGCGAGAGTTGGCCCAGGGCATGATCGGAATAGAGCTCCTTGATTCTCGGTATATCTAGTTTTGGTAAGTGTTGTATAGAATATTCTGAAAGACCGTGACGATCTATCAAATGAGGGTAGTCGCAATTAAGGAGTGGACTTTGTCAGCTCCTGACTCGACCGTATATCGAGCGTATCAAACCGAATAAAGGAATTCTAATGCAGGCACGAGGCTTGCCGGATACTCCAGATGCTCTATCCGGGCCAGAATCTCTGTTCAATGAATTATCCGGTTACCTTAAACCGGAAGATATCTCTCAGCTTAAGAATGCCTACCTCTTCAGTCAAAGTGCCCATTCAGGGCAGTTCAGAAAGTCAGGCGAACCTTACATCTCTCACCCGCTAGCAGTAACCGGCATACTCGGTAGACTTCACCTGGACATCCAGACGCTGACTGCTGCGTTGTTGCATGATGTGATGGAGGATACTCACATCACCAAAGCTGAGATCAGTGAAAGATTTGGAAAGTCGGTGGCGGATCTGGTGGACGGTGTTTCCAAGCTTGACAAGATAGAGTTCCAGACTCAAGCAGATGCTCAAGCAGAAAATTTCCGCAAGATGTTGCTGGCGATGTCACAGGATGTTCGGGTTGTGCTCATTAAGCTAGCAGACAGACTGCATAACATGCGTACACTTGAGGTGCTGGATCAGCAGAAGCGTCGCCGCATCGCACGTGAAACTATGGAAATCTATGCGCCCATTGCTCACCGATTGGGACTTAACAGCGTCTATCAGGAACTTCAGGAGCTCAGCTTTCGTTATATTTTTCCGACACGTTATCAGGTCCTGACCAAGGCTAGTAAAGCGGCACGGG
Source organism: Nitrosomonadaceae bacterium (assembly GCA_947471695.1). Classification (GTDB taxonomy): domain Bacteria; phylum Pseudomonadota; class Gammaproteobacteria; order Burkholderiales; family Nitrosomonadaceae; genus VFJL01. Next base: position 1,852 of record CANIWY010000052.1, on the reverse strand, counting down.
GTAATCGCCGGGAGGTTGTAGATAAAATTCTTAACGATATCCGGCAGCGCCTTCAGGATGCGGGGCTAGATGCAAAGATAAGTGGACGCGAGAAACAGCTTTATAGTATTTATAAAAAAATGGTGGAGAAGCACCTCTCATTTTCTGAGGTGCTCGACATTTATGGTTTTCGTGTCATCGTCAAGGATGTTCCTGCCTGTTATGTAGCCCTCGGCGCACTGCATAGCTTATACAAGCCCATCCCCGGAAAGTTCAAGGATTACATCGCAATCCCAAAGGCGAATGGCTACCAGTCATTGCACAATACCTTGTTCGGGCCCTATGGAACCCCCATCGAAATTCAGATCCGGACTGCCGAAATGCACAGGATTGCTGAGGCTGGGGTTGCCTCGCACTGGCTCTATAAGAGTCATGATATCAATCTTGATGATCTCCATACGAAGACCCATCAGTGGTTGCAAGGTCTACTGGAAACCCTAAGCGATTCGACCGACTCCCTGGAATTTCTGGAGCATCTGAAGGTGGACTTGTTTCCTGGGGAGGTTTACGTATTTACACCCCAGGGCAGGATATTGGCGCTGCCAAAAGAATCGACCGCGGTGGATTTTGCCTATGCAGTACATACCGATATTGGCGACCGATGCATGGCGGTGAAAATCAATGGCGAGAATGCTCCATTACGCACCAAACTCAGGAGTGGGGACTATGTTGAAATTATTACCGCGCCCCACGCAAAACCTAACCCTGCATGGCTTACTTATGTGGTTACCGGCAAGGCACGGTCACATATCCGTCACTTCCTCAAGACAGTGCAGTACGATGAGTTAGCTAAATTGGGTGAGCGTTTGCTGAGTCAAGCGCTGTTGTCTCTCAAGATTGACCCAGCAAGTATTAGCGATCCTCAGTGGCAGAAATTAGCCCGCGATAGCGGCGCCAAATCAAAAAAAGAATTGTTCGCGGATATGGTGTTGGGCAAGCATCTACCGGCTGTATTGTCTAAGCGCCTGCTATCACCGGGAAATGTTGAACCTAAGGAAAGCCGGATGGGGGAGGCGATCACTATCATGGGAACGGAGGGCATGGCTGTGCAGTTTGCCAAGTGTTGCCGACCCATCCCAGGAGATCTCATCGTCGGTTTCATCAAGAAGGATCAGGGGTTAGTGATCCATGCGCGGGACTGTTCAGTGATTGAGAAAATGCGTGGTAATCCAGATAACTGGCTAGATGTAGCGTGGGACAAGAACATCAGCAAGTTGTTTGAGGTCAGTATCAAGATGGTAGCGGCAAACCAGCGCGGTGTACTGGCGAAGGTGGCGGCCGAAATTGCCAAGGCAGGTTCCAATATCGATAATGTGTCTGTGCAAGGTGAGGGGGGTTATACCGCCATGCATTTCACCTTGCAAGTGAGTAACCGGTCTCACCTTGCACAGGTAATACGCGGAGTCAGGCGGATCCGGGAGGTCGTAAGAATTACTCGGGAAAAGAGTTAGTCTATTTGTTATCGATCATATGCGAGCGTCGGAGCTAGCCACATTTCTGCCTCCTCCAGTGTCCAGCCCTTGCGCTTTGCGTAGTCCGCCACCTGATCCTTATCGATCTTCCCAACGGCAAAGTAGTCCGCATCAGAGTGAGAAAAATAAAATCCAGATACCGCTGCAGTTGGCAGCATCGCGTAAGACTCAGTGATCGTAATGCCGGCATTCTCAGGAACTCTTAACATTTCAAATAAGGGCCCCTTCTCGGTGTGGTCTGGGCAAGCAGGATACCCAGGTGCGGGGCGCCTGCCTCGATATTCCTCGGCGACAAGTTGTTCGGTGTTGAGGTCTTCATCTTTAGCATAGCCCCAGAATTC
>CANIWY010000051.1 GCA_947471695.1 Nitrosomonadaceae bacterium | reverse complement strand
TGGAGGCGTCTACCCAAGAGGTCACGCAGTAGATGAGTCTGGCGTTCGGTATGAACTTTCAGCGGAGAGCCTTCCGGCATCCATACTTGGGCATACTTTTTTGCGGACTCTTTGGGGCGGGTATTGAGGATGATAACGTTCAAAATTGGCCACCACAGCCAGCTAGGCATCTCCACTACACGTTGATTGCTTAGGAATTGCTTGAGGTATGGGCGTAGTGCTTCGGCAGTAGGAGCTTCTGGGGTACCAAGGTTGATCAGTAGAATTCCAATCTGATTGGGGGTGCCGTGATGGTAAGCGGGTTCAGGTGACATTTGCATAGTATTGAGTGTTGAGCAGATAGTCGGAGGGTGTATGGTAATGGTTACACTGGATGGGTGGTCTAGTGTTGGGACAGTGCGCTGGAGAGTAGTCTGGCAGTGACGTCTACGATCGGAATGACGCGCTCGTAGGCCATGCGAGTTGGGCCGATTACGCCAACGGTGCCGACAATCTGACCATCTACCTCGTAGGGGGCAGTAACGACGCTGAACTCGTCTAGGGCCACTAGATCCGACTCGCCACCGATGAAGATTTGCATGCCCTGAGCCTGGCGGCTGAGCTCTAGTAATTGCAGCAACGAGGTCTTACGCTCAAACAGATCAAATAATTTTTTCAGGCTGTTCATATTGCCAGCCAAGTCATGAACATCTAGTAGCTTGCGTTCTCCCGCCATCACCATAGCTTCGCCACTACTTTCCCTGATAGCCTCGCTACCCACTTCAATGGCCGCGGTCATGAGATCGGTCATATCGTGGCGTAACTGTTTCATCTCACTCTGGAGGCGGGTACGGATTTCATCAAGATTGAAACCGGCGTAATTTTGATTGATGAAATTCGCCGCCTCTACCAATTCAGAGGGTGTATAAACTCTGTCGGTGAAAAGAACTCGGTTCTGCACATCACCCTCAGGGGTGACGATGATGAGTAGAATACGTTTCTCAGATAATGCCATGAACTCGATATAGCGGAATACTGAGCTGCTGCGCTTGGGAGTGACCACTACTCCTGCAAAATGGGTTAACTCTGATAGCAACTGTGAGGCAGAATTGATCAGACGTGACGGATTGTCTAGATGTAGTTGGTCTTCCAGATGGTGGATCTCAACACTATCTAGTGGCTTAACCACCAACAAAGTATCCACGAAGAAACGGTATCCGCGCGGAGTTGGTATACGTCCGGCAGAGGTGTGTGGGCTAGTAACAAACCCCATCTCCTCTAGGTCAGCTATTACATTTCGGATAGTAGCTGGGCTCAGGTCCAGTCCTGAAAATTTGGAGAGCGCGCGGGAGCCTATCGGTTGACCTTCGGTGATATAGCGTTCGACCAGGGTCTTCAGCAGGATTCGGGCGCGTTGGTTAAGCATGAGCTTATTCTACACCAGGATTTAGGCAGGGCAGGGGCGGTGAATCATAATTCAGAATTTTTTGTCACCCCAAAGTCTGATATGGTTTAATCTAAACCAATAAGAGCCAGATTTTCCCGCAACTCATTAAGTATTTATATCCATAGATGCCCCTTCTATTTAAGACGATAGCCCTGATCGGCAAGCAAAATAATCCGGAGATCGTGTCTCCTATATTGCGTCTCGGACAGTATTTGCAAGGCCGGAATATTGAAGTGCTGCTGGACTGTGTTACCGCTTCAGAAGTGACGGCAAAGAATTACCCCGCACTTGAGATTGAGGAGATTGGTGCGCGTGCTGACCTTGCTATTGTTCTGGGTGGTGATGGCACCATGCTGAATATCGCACGTAAGCTCGCGCCCTTTGACGTGCCACTGGTAGGTATCAATCAGGGGCATCTTGGTTTTCTCACTGACCTCTCCATCGAGACCATGCTGGAAAGCGTTGGGAACATGCTCGATGGCAGCTATGTTACCGAGAGACGGATGTTGCTGTCTGCTGAAGTTATACGGAGTGGAGTCGGTATTTTCAGCGCAATTGCATTAAATGATGTGGCGGTGAATAGGGGCAGCGGTGGCAACATGATCGAGTTCGAGGTGCATATTAATGGCGAGTATGTTTACTCCCTTCGTGCTGATGGGCTAATCGTCGCCACACCCACTGGCTCTACCGCGTACGCCTTGTCATCGGGAGGGCCTATCCTGCACCCCAGTCTCGACCTGCTCGCGTTGGTACCGGTAAGTCCTCACACTTTAAGCAATCGTCCTATCGTTGTAGGGCCAGAAGCAGTTGTTGAAATTTTGATACACCGCACCTCAGATGCTCGAGCTCACTCCGACAGTCATTTCCATTTCGACCTACAGGAGAATGATAAGGTTGTCGTGAGACGCTCAGCGCATACAGTAAGATTGTTACATTCCGCCGATCATAGTTATTACCGCATGCTACGCGAGAAGCTTGGCTGGAGCGGGTTTCCACAAAAAAAAGCGTGAACTCTCTGCCATGCTAAGGTTCTTGAGTATTCAGGATTTTGTCATCGTTGATCGGGTGGGGCTAGAATTTTCACCGGGTTTCACCGCTCTCACCGGCGAAACTGGTGCCGGAAAATCTATTCTGATCGACGCGCTGTCACTTGCTTTAGGCGAACGAGTCGAGTCGGGTCAGATCCGAAACGGATGCGAACGAGCTGAGATCAGCGCGGAGTTCGACATCGCAGGGTTATCGGGGCTCACTCAGTGGCTGCAAGAAAATGATCTAGAGAATCATGGTGATGATAACGGAACATGTCTGTTGCGTCGTGTGATAGATAACAGTGGGCGTTCGCGCAGCTTCATCAATGGAAGACCTGCTACCTTACATCAACTGCGTGCGGCAGGAGAGAGGTTGATCGATATCCATGGTCAGCATGCACACCAGTCTCTCCTTCGCAGTGATTCGCAGCGTGATCTGCTTGATGCCTTCTCCGGTAGCCGTGAGTTGACCCAGACAGTGACCTCGACCTACCGCCGTTGGCAGGGCTTACATCAGCAGCGTATCTCATGGGAAAAGGACTCAGCCACTTTCTTACAGGAGCGTGAGCAATTGGAGTGGCAAGTTCGCGAACTTACTACGCTGAATTTTTCGTCTGGAGAGTGGCAGACACTTCAGGCCGATCATAGTCGTTTATCGCATGCCGCTAGTTTGTTAGAGGCAACGCAGGTGGGCTTGGAGGTTCTGTCAGACGGCGAACTGGCCTCGCTGGCACAGGTCAATGCGGTCATCTCTCGCCTCCAAGGCTTACTCAGCCACGACAGTGGATTGAGACCTGTGCTCGACTTACTAGAGTCTGCACAGATTCAGTTGCAGGAAGCGGTATACGAGCTCGGTCATTATCAACACCGTCTCGATTTAGATCCGCAACGACTGCAGGAGATGGAGCAACGCCTAACAGCGATTCACGCTGCGGCTAGGAAGTATCGTGTGACCCCAGACGAACTGCCAGATCTGTTGGTAACATCCACTACTCGACTGGAAGAGTTGACGCAGGGAGGAGATGGCGAGGCACTCGCACGAGAGGAAGTTGCCTCCATGGAAGCATATCTCGAGCATGCTAGATCTTTAACTGAAGCCAGAAATAAAGCAGCTAAGATACTATCCCAGCAGGTGAGTGATGCGATGCAGACTCTTGCGATGGCAGGGGGGGGGTTTTCGGTGGGGTTAATCCCCCTAGAACAGGGTAATGCTCATGGATTGGAGCAGATCGAATTTCAGGTCTCCGCTCATCAGGGATTGCCGCTGAGGCCTCTAGTAAAGGTTGCTTCGGGTGGTGAGTTATCACGTATCAGTCTGGCGATACAGGTTATTACTAGCAAGATTGGGACAGCGCCAACGCTGATATTCGATGAAGTTGATTCCGGCATCGGTGGGCGCGTGGCCGAAATAGTTGGCACCATGCTGAAGAAACTTGGGGAAGAGCGCCAGGTGATGTGCGTCACTCACTTGGCGCAGGTCGCTTCTGCAGCTGATCAGCAATGGCAAGTTGCGAAATCGGCTGATCATTCCGATGGCGGAAGAGTAACCAGCCGTATCACTGTGCTCGATCAGCGACAGAGAGTTGAAGAAATTGCTCGTATGATAGGGGGTATGAAGATTACCGACGCCACGCTTCAACATGCTGCTGAGATGCTACAGATGCAGAGTAAAGAGTAGCGCTCTTTTATTTTTTTAATAAGAGTCACCCCTCAAGCGATCAGTTCGACCCTGCCGGTATCCAGATGATATAGCCCGCCGACGACTCGAATTTTCTTCTGGTCGTGATAATAATCCAGTATGGGTGTTTTTTTTCTCAGTCTTTCAACCGTCATGATGACATTCTTCTTGGTTACATTAGTCAAGCGACTAATGGAGTTGTCATTGACCGCCCTGACCGCTGGTGCTATCGCACTGGACAGGAGCTGAATATGTCCTGGGAAGTCTTTATGATGATCAACGGCCTCAATCGCTGCCTGGACTGCACCACAATTTTCATGACCAAGTACCATGATCAGTGGTGTATTTAATACAGCGACCGAATACTCGATTGTGGCTAAATTGTCATTTGTTATGTAGTTACCAGCACCTCTGGCCACAAACAGATCCCCATGCGACTCATCGAAGCAGTGCTCAGGGCTGACCCTCGAATCAGAACAACCTAGAATGGTAGCGTAGGGATTCTGCCCCTTGACCAGAGCATCCTGAACATCATGAAAGTTAAGGGGCAACGATTGGCCAGCAACATAACGTTCGTTACCCTTCATCAACCTTTCCAGAGCCTGGTCAGGTGTCAGTACATTTTCAATTTTTGGTGGAATTCTGGAAAGAGTCTTGGCCGATTGTTTTCCCTGAGCTGTTGCGATGCCAGCACCCGAAAGACCTAAGCCGATGGCGGAGACCGCAGCCAGTTTTAGAAACGAACGCTTGCTTGGGTTCTGTTGGTCTAAATTTTTTTGATCACACCGATAACACATGCTGAGAGTTCCTTTCAGTTACATCATAAGAATTGGCGATTACAGCCAAGAAAGCCTTGAACAGACCTTCCGGTACGTTCATTTCAGGGTTTTTCTAGTATAGCCATCGATTTAACAGGCTGCGGGCTGCATCGGTGACTTCTGACGCAGTCATTCCCACCGGACCTCCATACCTTTCTAGCAGAGAATCGGCAGCAGCGCCATGCAGATGAACCGCTAACAAGAGTGCATTCTCCACATTTAGACCCTGCGCTAGCAAAGCGCCAATGATGCCGGACAGCACGTCGCCTGTTCCTGCGCTGCTCAGACCAGGATTGCCGCTGGTATTAAGGTAACGCCTACCATCTGGGAAAGCACAAATACTGCCGACACCTTTCAGCACTGTGTAACAATTAAAACGCTTCGTCAACTCGGCCGCGGCGGCCATACGGTCATGCTGCAGATTCGACGAGTCGGTGCCGAGTAGCCGAGCAGCTTCCGCGACATGAGGGGTCAGGATAGAGGCTGCTGTACGTGCTCGTAGCAGGCTGGCAAGTTCTGGATGGGTGGCGATCAAATTTAGTGCATCTGCATCCAGCACCAGTGGTATTCCAGACTCGAACGTGCTCTTGAGCCAGAAATAAGCATCTGGCTGTATACCCAGACCGGGTCCGACGATCAAGCAATTGAGGTGATCAATTTTGAGTAGCTCATGCACAGGTCGCAGCATCAATTCAGGCTGAACTGTACTTACGACTGGGGCATCAGTGGCCATCAGCCCGAGGTAAACGCGCCCTGTACCTAATTTCAGTGCGGCGGTTCCAGCTAACAACGCCGCACCCACCATTCCGGCTGAGCCACCGATGATGCCGATGCTACCGAACATGCCTTTATGACTGTCAGAAGGACGTGGTGGAGGCAATAGTTTCTGTGCATAAGCTTGATCCAGTTTCCACGTGTGTGGTGGAATCAGGGGAGATGGGTCAAGACCAAGTTTACACAGAAAAATTTCACCGCAATAATCGGGGCCACACCGAATGAGCAGGCCCGACTTGAGGCTGATGAAGGTGACTGTCATGGTGGCTCGAACCGTTGCACCATAGCAATCCCCATTGTCACTTCCTAAGCCGCTTGGGATATCGAGTGCGAGTACCGGCAGGTGCATGAGGTTGATTGCATTAACGAGCGCGAGATCCTTGCCGACTAGATCGCGATCTAGACCGATACCAAAGAGCCCATCGATCACTGCTCCCCATATTTTATTCTCTGGAATCTCGGTCAAGATTTCACCGCCGGCAGAAAGCCACTTATCCAGCGCATGCTTGGCATCATTGGGCAGGTGCTCATGATTGCCACTGAATACGAGTGTGACATTGAACCACCAGGATTTCAGATAACGAGCAACAACGAAGGCATCACCACCATTGTTACCTGGACCAGCTAGCACCAGTACTGCGTTGATTTCTTTGGTAAGCAATTGGTCGCGCGCAATCTCGGCGGCGGCCAAACCGGCTCTTTCCATTAAGGTCGGGGTTGTAAGCGGAGCAGTAAGCTGCTCAATGGAGCGAATTTCAGCGGTGGTGTAGATAGGGGTGGGGGTGGTCATGCTTTATATTCATGAGTCGATCGATCGGGACCGTCAACTAACAGTGTATCGGGCTACGGGCGGATTGTCTTCTCGTGTAAAATTACGCTTTCCAATTCATCACCTCATCTCGCCTGATGCTTCGACTCCGCGGCGGTAGCGCCCTTTCTCCATTCCGTCTTGAAAAACTAACTGCAGCACTCAAGACCGCTGTCCCACAAGTTTCCCACATTTATGCGGAGTACTGGCATTTTTGCACGGTGGAGCGTGAACTGAGGCCGGAGGAGAGTGAGACACTCGCACAGTTATTGAAATACGGTGCGGCACAGCAGAGGGAAGAACCGATAGGTGAGTTCATGCTGGTGTTGCCACGTCCCGGCACTATCTCACCTTGGTCATCCAAGGCCACGGATATTGCTCGTCATTGTGGGTTAGAAGCAGTCTTGCGTTTGGAACGAGGGCTGGCATTCTACATTCAAACTACAAGCGGGCTCTCTGCTCTAGATCGATCTGCACTCCTCTCTCTGATACATGATCGTATGACCGAGGCGGTCTTCAATTCATTTGAAGATGCAGATAAATTGTTCAGATATTATGCGCCCGTGCCGCTCGACACGGTAGACGTCCTGACCGGCGGATTGACGGCATTGAGACAGGCTAATGCTGAGATGGGGTTGGCTCTGTCGGCTGATGAGGTCGAATATCTTGTAACCAGTTTTATGCGCATTGGGCGCAATCCTACGGATGTTGAGCTGATGATGTTT
>CANIWY010000050.1 GCA_947471695.1 Nitrosomonadaceae bacterium | reverse complement strand
TACCGAAATAGCAGCCGACACATGGACTATCCAAATAACTGTTTCCAATGTTTACTCCAAAAAATTAACTCTGTGCAGCACGACAGATTGCAACAAATTCGTCCGCAAAGAGTGAAGCACCACCGATCAATCCGCCATCAATGTCAGTCATGGAAAATAACTCAGAAGCATTATTCGCTTTGACGCTTCCACCATAAAGAATCTGTAGCCTCGTTGCGATTTCAATATCCTTGTCGGCCACTCTATTACGTATGAATGCATGCACATCCTGCGCCTGCTGCGGTGTTGCAGTCTTACCCGTACCGATGGCCCATACCGGCTCGTAGGCAAGAACCGATTTGGCCAACGCACCCACTCCCAGCAATCCAATGACCGCATCCAACTGATCCGCGATCACTTGCTCAGTAACTCCCGCCTCACGCTGCTCCAGTGTCTCTCCGACACACAGGATGGGCAACAATCCGGCAGACTGAGCGGCCTTAAACTTTAACGCTACTGTGAGACTATCCTCACCATACAATGCCCGACGTTCAGAGTGGCCAACAATCACATACCGACAGGCGAAATCTGTCAGCATTGTCGCTGACACCTCGCCGGTGTAGGCACCCTTCTCATGTTGACTCATATTCTGAGCACCCCAGAGGATATGAGTATCTTGCAGCAATGACTGAACCTGAGACAGGTAAGGGTATGGTACGCACACGGCACAATCTGCCCCATGCAGACCTCTTGTCCCACCAACGATCAAGTCGAGCAGGAGCCTATTCTGCGCCATTCCGCCATGCATCTTCCAGTTGCCCGCAACCAGCTTTGAGCGCATAGCCGTCTTTGTCCCTAAAGGGTGCGAATGTTACTCGTGAACGGGTATCCGGTCAATCTCAGGAAGCAAATCGGAACAAGCAGATATAACGAACTTGGTGGGCATTACGCGTATGAAATTGAAAATAAAATGGCGAGATAGGATCGATTGCTACGGTGCAAGATACGGCTGCCCTGTTGGAGTATCAGATTACCGACGAAACAGAATCTAACAATCTGTAATATGAAATAAGGGTCTTAGGAAGTTAAGCACTTATTGCAGTGTGTTAACTTGTTGAAATGAATGCTAAAAATTGGTACTACTGTTGTTCCAGAATCAGCGAAAAGAAATTCAAACAGCTTTTGTGCTGTTTTGCCATGCGCAAATGCGAGATCGGTTTGCGCTTGCTGGCAGCAACACCTGTTGCGTCATACGCGCTGTACGTCATCCGTAAGTTGATAAAGCCTAGCTGAGTAACCATCCCCTGGAAGAGCTTAGGGCTTCCTAAGCTTGCTAATTGGTCCTTTGCCTATGCGACAAATGCAATTGCTTCAGCGTTTCTAACAGTATTTCTCGCGTCTCCTGCCTATACCGACTTCACCAGCATAGGTGGGAGCGGTGGCCTGTTTCCGTGATGTCTGTGCGACACGAAGGCAACATGTCCATGACTTTATTTCATAACGCCTGGATTTTATTGGCGTCCCCAGGGCCATGCGTTGCTAACCTGCGTTGCAGGAGCAAATTTATCCTGTGAAATTCACTATCAATTTGCCCCTGCAACGCAGGTTAAGGGGGCGTCCCCAGCGGGATTCGAACCCGCGTACTCACCGTGAAAGGGTGATGTCCTAGGCCTCTAGACGATGGGGACTAAAAGATTTTTACGCTACTTCTGTTACTGGGGTTTGGTCGGGATAAGAATGCCCACATCTCACAGCAAAATCCCCGCCAGCAGCCATTCTAACTTCTAGACGTGTTTTATATCACCAAATCTAAAGTCATTTGTTAGTAGTTAAGCACCAAACTAACAATGCATTAAATCGACCAACCGCGGCAGTATACTCAAATTCACAAAACATCTCAATTGTTAGCCCTGCCTGCTGACCGATGCCCCCGCCCATACTCTCGTCTGGCCCTACCGCATGCTTGCGACCTTTTCGCTATCAGAAGAGCGCACCACTTTTGTGATTACTCTCAATGATGGAGCTTCCCGTAAAAATAACGCAACCTTAGTCTGATCTGCCCCCCCCCCCTCTTCCGCATGAACAGATCATTACTATCTGATCTTCTTGTTTCAATCCTCGACCCTCCAAGATCATCGATTTACATTATCTTTTTTAGTTTATTTGACTGATCAGCACGCCGGTTAGATTCCTCCCTTTAAGTTGGCCTACCCACCACCCAGGCCATTTTTATGCGGTTATCATCTACAAAATCGCTATTAATCAAAGTACTAATCATCCACATTAACCCATTGAAAAATATATTAAATACATGTCATCATCATATCTTTATATTGTTCAAAATAGTGTTGCTATCGCTAAGGAATTCGTGTTAAATTTAACAGGATAACGGCATCTTCTTGGCGGGGTTAGCCCTAAAATCGGTATTGAATGGAGAGCCTTCATCCGAGAATCAGGAAGATATATTTTGATCTTGTTTGAAATGAGAGAGACCCTCTCGATAATTTCTTAACCAGATATCAAGGAGAATAATTCATGGCTTCCAAGTCTAAAATAATTCGAGTCCTAATAGTCAGTGACTGTCCAATCGTTCAGATCGGACTTAAAGATCTGGTCAATAGCAAAAAGTCCAAGATGAAGGTCGTCAAGATATTTAATGATTACCAGGCGATGCTCTCAGAGTTTCAAGGATTGTCTCCTGATGTGATTCTTCTCGATCTAGATTTAGATGTTGATGCAGGATCTTCTGCCATTGCCAGAATACAAGAAGTAAGTACCGCAAGAATATTAGCCCTAGCAGGTCTGGACAATGCCTCCTTGCTTGAGAAGATCGAACATGTAGCAACCATAGCCGAGATCATCGACAAAAGGAGTCCGAACTGGACGATCATCGAAGCGATTAAGAAGTCTTACCGAAATAAATCGACCCTCCCATATATGGCAATTGCCGGTAGCTATCGAAGCCATAGAATATGACAGTGTCCGTATTAATTTCAAGATCACTATCGAATTAATCATAGAGCCTCTAAATCAATAACCTGAGATAGAGATCTGTCAGGGGGGGTTACTGCTTCGCACCCACCTCCTTAAGTAGATTGACCATTCTTTGATGGCCACTCTGAGATGCCATCGTCATTGCAGTGAGGTTATGTGTCGACCGGACATTTATATCTGCTCTGGCATTGACATCGGCCTTTGCAGCGAATAGTTTTTTAAACTATGAGGATCACCCCTCCGAGCCGAAACAAATAATTCACTATGAGAGACCCGATTGAATACCAAAAAGATCAATCTCTTAATCGTTCGTAATGGGATACTGGTGATGTTCGATACGACCTCCGATCCAGATCGCGAGCGAGACAGCGAGTGCTGAGGAGGCACTACTACTCGTCCAGATAGCAAGTTTTGATGTGGCACTCCTGGACATCGGATTACCCGACATGAGGAGAGGGCTGGCCACATCATGACTCCCTACTGATGCGGCCCCTCAGAGTCAATCCGTCATTAACGACCTGACCGTGCGGTATCGATCTCCTTCTCGAGCTCCTGAAATGCTTTAGAGGCACGTAGCTTTGAATCAAGGACCGCGCTCTTCTTCATCTGGTCCAGAATCATGCGGTTAGATTCACCGAGTGGGTATCTGAGCAGAACATACGTTCTGTATCCCTTACCCTGAGAGATGAGCTCACTTTTCTCACGGGTAAAGCCTGCCAGATTGACCTCTGTGATCACGTTCGTCGTCACCCTCTCGATCTCTTTGTTGACTTGGACGTCATCATTAGATCCAACCTGCATAGCAAACTCTTTCATCTTTGATGACAAACGATTACCAATCTGAGATGCCAGGGCACGCTTGGCAGAGAGTGCCGCCATATCCATCGACATTTGCATATCGCTCGATATTTCGCTCCCTGCCGCATAGATTGAGTTGCCATCCACGGGCGGCTCTGTGTACCAGGATGGTGCCTTGGCAACGGACTGCTCAGCGGCCTTGATTGCGGCCTTCTGTTGATCCTCTTGCTGCATCGCGACAAAGCTCGATGTCCCGGGCTGAGGGCCGACACACCCAGCTAACCCGGTCAAGATAACTGCAGATGTTATAAAACCTGTTTTACTAAATTTCATGATCAACTCCCTTTAAAAATTAAACGACTACCTCTAAGAAACCTTCAGTGACTTGATCTTGCTCTCCAAGACATCAATCTCACCTTCGGGCATTAATTTAGCGAGATCCATTGCTCGCAGTATATTCAGGGCACGGTTCGCTCTGGGTTGATCTAATCTGGCGATCCCAACGATCATGCTCCTTCGAAGCATTCTGACGGCCTCCTTATTTGCACCCACCCCTACCTGTGCAATCGCACCGTGCATCAACGCATACCCGTTATCCGCATCTCTTGCTAGAACGCTTGCAAATGATGCTGCCGCTCTTGGGTAATCCCCTATCTGGTTATAAGCTGTCCCCAGTGCAATTAAATAAATCCCCTTGCCCCCTCCCAGTGAAACCGCCTTGACCAGGGGGGCAATCGCCCCTTGGGGTTGATCCATTGCCAGCTGTATCCTCCCCAGCAGGAACTGGCTGTCTGCACTTTCAGGCTGAAGGATGGCTGCACGTTGGGCATTGGAAAGTGCCACCCCAGGCTCCGAGAGCTGCAGCCTCGCCAGTGCAGATTCGTAGTAACCGAGTGGTTGTCCATCATCAACCCTGATGAGGGCCTCTGCGATCAGGACCTTGTCACGAAGATCCGTCCATCGATTACTTTTTAGCTCCTCTATTAATCTTAACCTAGCCTGATCAGCAGTCAGTGACTCCAACGAAGCGATCAGTCCATATGCAGTCTGTGGGGAATGGCTCTCAACCCGTGCCAGAATGGGAGAGTCTGTAATGGGGAGGGTCTCATTCTGATAGGCAAGGTTCGGGATTGAGAGGACTAACCTTCTTGCCAGGTCATGGACCACCCTGACCCCCTGATCACCAAAAAGATTCAGCCCCGCAAAGATGACATTCATCGCGAGGCTCACCATCCCAAAGGGGACCCCTCCCCCCCTGAGGACTGCGGTATGGTTACCCTGCCAGAGGAGCTCCCCTGTGGATGCCCTGATAATTTTCATACGTGCACCGGCACGGACCTCCGAATACACGCCATAAAAACGTGAGGTGTCCTCTGTCACCTCACCGAGCATGACGTTGTCACATCCAATTAACTGAGCTACTAAAGTATTAAGCTCTCCCTTAGGAGCATTATCCGATTTGAGTGCAGAATCGACTCTTTGGAGGGCTATCAGACGGATTCCAGTCGGTGCGAGGTGTGCATGCATCGCATTACGGATTGACACAGCGCCCTTGATATCACTCTGATTCGAGGTGAGTGGGAATACCGCGAGGCAGGACAGTGGCCTCGACTTTAGCTCTGGAGACGATTCAAATACGACCACATCACTGACCGCCTCGATGATGGTGTCTGTTGTCTTGATTGATTCCGGATTACGGTTAGCGTAATCCGCACTCCTCTCAACATAGCGTGTTGCACACCCGGTCATTCCGAGTAAGAAGATGATTAGAATTAATGACAGATTCATCAGAGTGGCGCCAACCGATCCATCTTACGAATGAGCTGGTATCCACGCTTGACGACTCGTCTCTCATCCAGTGGGATTTCACGTAGCCTAGTCTTAAAGTCAGCAATCTCGTAGCTTGATAACCATGTGATGGGAGACTTTGTCCCGATCACGATCAGATACTCATCCACAAAGGTTCTGTTCTTGGGGAGTGTGTCCAACCAAGTCAACTTAAAGGAATACGGTGTAGCTCTCTCCCCTGTTGGAATATCGACCTTTTTAGTAATATAGTTTTGAAGGTCCATTAAATTTGGAAAGATCCTGGTCACGACATCCTTACCCAGGTAGGGGGCCCAATTAAAGATGGCGACATGCATCGGCACCGTTGGCTCAAGTTGGATGATTAGATTTTCACCCTCTCGGTACATCTTCCCATTGATACTGACATTGAGATCAAAGTTTGAGTCTGGCCTGCGGTCTGGCATAACGATATCCGCTGTGATCGTCACAAGGCAGGCCTTGGCACCGACCCTAGACTCGATCGATCTCTGCTTAATCGTAACGGCCTTGATCTCACCCTCAATGGAGGACCAGGAGACACGGTTCATCTCGCAGTTATAGTCTGACCGGGTACCCCGAATCTCACGGCAGGAGACCTGTTCCTCCATCGAGATGCTCTCACCGAACACCCTTCCCAGAGCACTCGCCTTAGCTCTCTCCTCTGCGAGCCTGCATGCATCAGCTTCAGAGGTCTCAGGTCCGTAAAGGTATTCCCCACGTGCCGTCATAGACTCTGCATGGGTTGGGCTCACCACCGCGAGAAGTCCTGATATTAGTAATGTCAGGACAGCATTACTGGTCAGGTCCTTCTTTTTGGGTGGGGACCGCAACTCGTCTTGAATGATCAATAGATCCATTTAGTGACTCACCAATACCCTATCTCTATCCTCAAGCAATTGAGCCTCCTGATGACGGCTTCGTCGTGCCGCTATCAGCATGACTCTTTTTGAAATATATTCATGTATCCAGAAATAGGCTAATCGTCTCAGCACCTTTGGCAGATGCGATCAAGTCGTCTCGTGGCATATTGTTTGTACCCTGGCTATCAGCATAGACTGTCCATGCCAATTGAATGGGATATTGAAGAATGTCGAATCAAATACAGTAGGGTTAAGCGCGGTGGGTTGATAGAGAATTAATATCGGAGATACAGTCTCTTGGATCTACTTACATACGGCTTCTTGTATCCTTAGCGGTCTTCTAAAAAAATAATCTAAGCGAAAAGGCTCAAACAGTAGGAAATAGGCCACCAGTTATCAGAGGTGGTCCAGAGGGATCTTAGCGTAGGCAACTCCGTTACTCTCCTTGGGTGGCATCTCACCTGCTCGGATATTGATTTGAATGGCAGGAAGTATCAGGACCGGCATCTCCAGACTCGCGTCTCGTGTATTACGCATCTCTACAAACTGCTCCTGAGTGACTCCATCACGGATATGAATATTCTGAGAGCGCTCCTCCTCGACCGTTGATTGAAATGCAACCGGCCGATCGCTCGGCGGGTAGTCGTGGCACATGAATAGCCTTGTATTAGGGGGCATACTCAAGATCCTCTGGATGGATGTGTAGAGCGTTTTCGCATCCCCCCCAGGAAAGTCACATCGTGCCGTACCCACATCCGGCATGAAGAGGGTGTCTCCCACAAGGACCGCATCATCAAACTGATAGGCAACGCAGGCTGGGGTGTGCCCTGGAACGAAGAGAATTTTCCCAGTCAATCTCCCAAACCGGAATTCATCACCATCTCTGAACAGGTGATCGAACTGAGATCC
>CANIWY010000049.1 GCA_947471695.1 Nitrosomonadaceae bacterium | reverse complement strand
TGCACTGAGAGTGCAAGATGGTGTATCGGTTACAGGTTACAGAAGATCAATTCAAACTCGACATCACCCTCATATATCTTGGTCTTTTGTTTTGAACTGGAGACAATGAAGCGGATGTTGAGTGCATATTTGTTGGCGCTGATCTCTGGGACACAGGGGAGGTCATCCTCGAGTTTAAGTCGGAGCAGATGGGCTGCACGTCCGAAGCCCATCT
Organism: Nitrosomonadaceae bacterium; assembly: GCA_947471695.1. GTDB lineage: Bacteria > Pseudomonadota > Gammaproteobacteria > Burkholderiales > Nitrosomonadaceae > VFJL01. Next base: position 7,185 of record CANIWY010000049.1, on the reverse strand, counting down.
CAGGCTGCTGAAAGATGCCATTCACGGATTTGTGACGGAATGTCTTTCCGTTATTGCGTAGAAGGTGTAACACAATTCTAAATCCATTCTGGATCGGCAGCATCGGAGAGAGCCATTCATTAATATCCTTACGTCTCATCTCTGGGCTCTGTTGCAGCCAGTAGTGGTATGAGGGTAGGTCAAATGCACAGGCCCCACCGGGGAGTGTGACACGCTGCTTGATGCCAGTCAGCCATTCATTGTCACGTAAGTGCTCACCAATCTTGCCGACCATGTCGAGTATGCTCTTGGAAGTGACCTGGATACTACTTAAAACCTGATCAAGTGCTTCCTTTGAGACGTCTGGATTACTGCGTAAGGCATCTAAGACTTGTTTCTGCCGTTCTAGCTCTTGGAGTAGATCGGATTTCATGTCTGCACGGCTGGCGACATCGAGAATTTCAAATAGGGTCACAAGTGCGGAGTGATGCTCAACCGCATCATCCTTATCAACCAGGAAGTTTACCTTATCGAACAGGTCTTCTAACCGCAGAAGGGTGCGAATGCGTTCGTTGAGAGGGTGTTCGTAGCAGATCACGTCAGCGTGGCCCTAAGGTCAGAACAAATTTTTCGAATTCTGCCTTATAAAATATAAATTTACAAATTAAACTTAATCCATAGAATTGCTGGCGGGTAGTGGCTCCTCTACCTCTGATCCGATAGGGAGAGGTACTTCAGATGTAAGGAGTCTACCAGACCTTCTAGATGTGCTAAGTCACCATCATTAATAATGACGTCATCCGACTTTTGTATTCGATCCTGTCTCATAACCTGTGCAGACATGATTGAGCGGACCTCTTGCTCCGAAAATCCATTCCGTTTCATTGTTCGCTTAATCTGACTCTTTTCCTCACAGTCGACCGTGAGGATGCGGTCTATCCTGTCACGGTAGCCAGGAGTCTCAAGAAGGAGTGGTACCACCATAACGATGTAAGGGGGAGGGGCGGAGGTGGCAATCTGAAAGGCTTCTGTCTGGATCAAGGGGTGCAGGATAGACTCCAACTTCCGACGAGCGGATTCATCATTAAATACCAGAGTACGCATCCTCTCCCGATCCAGGGACCCTTCTTTCGTGATGAAGGATTCACCGAACCCTCGCCTGATTTCGATAATGGCGGAACCACCTCGCTGGGTCAGTCGGTGCGAGATCTGATCTGTATCGATAACGCAGACACCCAGCTCAGAGAAGCGTTTTGAGGCGCTAGTCTTGCCACAACCGATTCCTCCCGTGAGACCGATTATCAGTGGCATCGGATAAAGGACTTGAGATGGTTATCGTCCACTGCCCATGCCTTTTATTCAGTGGGTGCAGCAAGAATTCGAACCACCTTAACCACCCGTCCCTGAGTCTGGATGATCTCCATCGGGTGACCGGCGATCTTGAGGCTGGTGCCGGACTCTGGGATATCCTGAAAGTACTCCAGAATTAATCCATTCAGAGTCTTTGGGCCGTCCAGAGGGAGTCTCATCTCAAGCTTTCGGTTCAGATCTCTCAAAAGGCTAGTACCTTCGACAATAACGCTTCCATCTTCCTGCGACAGAAACGAGCCGACCTGAGAGGGTGAGTGGGTGGCGAACTCACCGATAATCTCCTCGATAATATCATCCAGAGTCACAAGACCCATCCACTCCCCATACTCATTGACCACTAGACCGACCCTCTCTCGGTTCTCTTGAAATAGTTGTAACTGAGAGAAGAGAGGGGTCCCTGATGGGATGAAGTAAGGTTTGCGAATAATCTTCTCGAGATCAGCTGAAGTGATCCCTCCACCCTTCATCTGGTTCAGAACTCTCCTTGTATGAATGACCCCGGTCACATTGTCTAGTGTTCCTCGATAGGCAGGCAGTCGGGTATGGTGGCAGGTGAGTAACTGATTCTGAATCGAGGCATCATCTGCATCTAGATCGATCGCCTTGATCTGACTGAGGGGGACCATGACATCGTCAACGGTAATCGTTTCTAGGTCGAATAGATTGAGAAGCATGCTCTGGTGTTTCTTTCGAATGAAGTGACCCGCTTCTAAGACCAGAGTCTTCAGCTCTTCCATGCTGATCTTGTGGGTATTGCTATCCGCCCCAGGCTTAAGACGGAGGATGGTCAAGAGTCCCTGTACAAAGAGATTGACGAACCACACAATCGGGTAGAACAGTTTCAGAAGAGGTGATAGAACATAACTCGAAGCGAGTGCGATCCGCTCTGGGTAGGCCGCCGCGATGACCTTGGGTGTGATCTCACTGAACACCAAGATGGCGAATGTGACGCACACCGTTCCGAGCAGCAGCGCCAGGTCGCTATGATCGAACAGGCTCGAGACAATTACCGCGACCAAGGTCGCTGCTGCTGCATTTAGTAAGTTATTGCCGAGCAGTATCACACCCAACAGCCTATCGGTATTGGCTAATAACTGAGTGGTCAGGCGTGCTCCATGATGACCTTGCTTGACGAGATGTTTCAACCGGTAACGGTTGATGGCCATCATGCTGGTCTCAGAGAGTGAGAAGAATGCGGACAGAATCAATAATACAACCAGCGCGATCAGCAGCGCATACAACGGCATATCTTCCAAGAAGCGCCTTTATGCTTATGAGGAATTTTCAGTATCGAATCGGGGGAGAATTTTGTCAAGGGCGCAACGGGTGAGGTATTTCTAAATTTTGACTCACCCCATTGCAGTTACTATTTAACCGGCCTCGTTAACGCTGAAGAATGACCTCGATTACAAACTTGCTGCCGATATAGGCTAGCAATAGGATGACGAATCCGGTCAGCGTCCATCGGATGGCGATCCGTCCTCGCCAGCCATAGAGCTGTCTGCCCGCGAGAAGGGCTGCGAAGATGCCCCAAGAAACTAATCCGAATAGGGTCTTGTGGGTGAATTTGAGGGGCTGTCCGAATACCTCCTCCGAGAACATGACACCACTGATCAGTGTCAGAGTGAGTAGTATGAACCCAACCCAGATCACTCGAAAGAGAAGCCTCTCCATGTCTAGTAGAGGAGGCAGGTTGGTCAACACCGAGGGCTTGGTCGGCTGGTGAAGCCGTCTCTCCACCACAGCCATCATCAGAGCATGCAGAGCTGCAATGGTGAGTAGGCTGTATGCCAGCATCGCGATCAGAATATGCGCCTTGAATGCTGGTAGCTCGGTATTGGCGAGTGGTCGTAGGGAAGGAAATGCCAGAGGCAGCAGGACCGCCACAGCGGCCACAGGCGCGACCAGGGTCTGCAAGCCCTCGATACGGTAGAAGAAGCTGGACAGCCAGTAGATCAGTGCAGTGAGCCAGACAATGGAGGAGACCGCATTGCCTAGTCCAAAGCTCAGTCCTCCATCTGAGAATATTGATTGGTAGAGTGTAAATCCATGAAGTATCAGGGGCAAGAGGATGGCATATCTCTCCCACTCGGCAGCTAATATGGGGGTATTGTGGGACTGTCTAGACGCATTCCATTTGGTGCGCCATAAGTGCCAACCGATCAGTCCATAAAGCAGGAAGGCGGCGAGATAAGCTAGAATACCGGACATGAATTGATATTGCAGATTAAAGCGGGAACGTGTACCTAGTTTACACCAATTTTTCTTGAGAGGCATTTGGCATGTTCGACAATCTGACCAGTAAATTTTCTGGTGTCATCAAAACCCTCCGTGGCGAAGCGAGGCTGACCGAGGACAATATTCAGGAGGCACTGCGTGAGGTACGTATGGCCCTTCTGGAGGCCGATGTCGCGCTGCCCGTAATTAAAGAATTTATCGCCCGCGTTAAGGAGAAGGCCATCGGGCAGAATGTGATGAGCAGCCTCTCGCCTGGTCAGGCGTTGGTGGGTGTGGTCCATCAGGAACTGATCGCCATCATGGGAGGTGAGACGGTCGATATCAACCTGGCCACTGTCCCCCCCGCAATCATACTGATGGTGGGGCTGCAGGGGGCGGGTAAGACGACTAGCAGCGGTAAGCTGGCCAAGTGGTTGATCGATCACAAAAAGAAGAAGGTACTGCTGGCCTCCTGCGATATTTACCGCCCGGCTGCAATTCATCAGCTGGAAATTTTGGCGGGGCAGACCGGTGCCGATTTCTTCCCGGTTCATCCTGGTCAGCAGCCCAAGGAGATTGCCAACGCCGCTCTCGATTTTGCCCGTAGGCATCACCACGATGTGATGATCATGGATACCGCTGGACGTTTAGCGATAGATGAAGCCATGATGCAGGAGATCAGTGATCTGAATGCTCTCCTGAAACCGATCGAAACGCTATTTGTAGTCGATGCCATGCAGGGACAGGATGCGGTTAATACAGCCAAGGCCTTCTCAGAGGTACTCCCCTTGACCGGTATTGTCCTTACCAAGCTTGATGGAGACTCCCGTGGTGGTGCGGCCCTGTCTGCACGTTATATCACTGGCAAGCCGATTAAGTTTGTCGGTGTAGCTGAGAAGCTGACCGGCCTCGAGCCCTTCCACCCAGACCGGATGGCTGCTCGTATCCTCGGTATGGGTGATGTTCTCGGCCTGATCGAGGAGGCCCAGAGGGGGGTTGATCTGGATGAGGCTGAGAAGCTAGCAAAGAAGATGAAGTCGGGGAAGGGATTCGATCTGAATGACTTCAAGATGCAGCTTCAGCAGATGCGTAATATGGGCGGCATGAGTGCAATGATGGACAAACTCCCCTCCCAGCTGAGTCATGCAGCTCAGAACGTAAAGATGGATGACAAGGTGGTCAACCGTACTGAGGGCATTATCAATTCCATGACCGGTCAGGAGCGCGCTAAGCCTGAAATTCTGAAGGCCTCACGCAAACGTCGTATCGCTGTCGGGGCAGGTGTCAGCGTTCAGGAGGTGAACCGTCTTCTGGCTCAGTTTGAGCAGACTCAGAAGATGATGAAGATGATTAGCAAGGGAGGGATGGCAAAGATGATGCGAGGCCTGAAGGGAATGATCCCGGGAAGGCGGTAATGCGAGACTCTCTAAAGCTATTCTGCTGCTGGGACTCTCCCCAGCCCAGTGACATACTTTCCTGCCTTTATTCCTCTCCCCCAGAACCACCCAAGATTCGTCTCGATCGCATACTTAGCTAATCCTGCCGAGCCATGTGCCATCCGAGTATGGGGAACCATGTCTGCGATATTGAGGATCATACCCTTCTCATCAATAAAGGCGACGCTCAGCGGGATATTCGTATTGACCATCCACATGCTGTGATAACCGTTCTCCGGAAAGACGAATAGCATCCCCCGATCCTGATCCATCGATTGACGGTGCATTAGGCCCTGCATACGAGACTGCTGGGTATTGGCGACCTCGGTGGATAGGGCGTGATTGGCAATCTTGATCTGGATTGTCGGCATCTCAGCACCGACCGGTGCCGATACAAGAAGAGTGAGTAGAATTACAAGACGATGAATCATTCTGATCTCAGTTGTGGGGTGGTGAAGATTGTAGGGTTTCGTGGTATATAGGGGTTATCAGGAGCGTTGTTTTCCGTACAACGATGAGATATGTTGAATCAGGCGTTGGGCCTGCTCTATCTTCGGTGCTCTTGCCAAGGGGTATTGACCCTCGTCGTCGAATAGAATCAATGCACTCTCATCAGATCCGATTGCATCTTGTGCCAGATTGGCAGCCAGTAGGGGTAGTTTTTTCTTGATCCGTTTGGCGGATGCATTCTCCTCAAGATTCTCCGTCTCTGCCGCAAAACCAACACAGAATGGCGGCCTGGGAAGGTCTGTCACGTACTCTAGAATGTCTGGATTGGGTGTGAGCTCAAGGGTGAGACCGACACCCGTCTTCTTAATTTTTTGCTTACTAACATGGGTCGAACGGTAGTCTGCCACGGCGGCGACACTTATAAAAATATCAGCCTGTGGGACTTCATTCTTCACCGCTTCTAGCATCTCCAGAGCACTCACCACCTTGATGAGGCGAGCCGCAGACGGGGCTTGTAAGCTCACCGGGCCCGATATCAGCGTGACATTCGCGCCGGCTTGCAGTGCAGCACGAGCGACTGCATAACCCATTTTTCCCGAACTTGAGTTGGTGATTCCGCGAACTGCATCGATCGGCTCGAAGGTCGGCCCAGCAGTCACCAGAACACGTTTCCCTTGTAGTAGACCAGTTTGAAAAGCCGCTTTCACTGCCTCCGCCAACACATTAGGTTCAAGCATGCGACCCATACCCATCTCACCGCAGGCTTGCTGACCAGTATCTGGATCGAGCACCGTCACCCCGTCAAGACGGAGCATGGCCAGGTTTCGTTGAGTTGCGGGGTGGTCCCACATCTGGCTATTCATGGCGGGTGCGATCAGGAGTGGGCACTTGCGCGCAAGACACAGTGTCGAGAGCAGGTCATCTGCTAGACCATGGGCGAGCTTGGAGATGAAGTCAGCGCTGGCGGGGGCGATTAGGATTGCATCTGCATTACGAGAGAGATCTATATGGGCCATATTGTTGGCCACACGATCATCCCACAGGTCGGTGAAGACCGGCCTTCCGGTCAGTGATTGCATCGTAGCCGTACCGATAAATCGGCAGGCCGATTGGGTCATCACTACTTGCACATCAACACCACCCTGAATCAACATCCGTGCAAGTTCTGCCGCCTTGTATGCGGCCACTCCTCCTGTTAATCCTAGGAGCAGACGATTGTTTGTTGTGTGGGATGCGTCGTTCATAATCAGTTCTTACCGTCCGGCGTGGGAGCAAGATTCTAAACTAAAAACAATATCGACTGCAGAGAGATCATTGCCCACTTTCCTAGGATCGTACGCTATTGGTTATTCGTCGTGTATTTGATTTGATTTGAGGAAACCACCGGAATCGGGATATAATGCGCCCTTTTGCGAATTCTGGAGTGCATCATCATGGCACGAGTATGTGAGGTTACCGGCAAGAAGCCTATGTCCGGAAACAATGTTTCCCACGCTAACAATAAGACCAAGAGACGTTTTCTGCCCAATCTGCAGCGTCGTAAATTCTGGGTTGAGAGCGAGAACCGCTGGATCAGATTACGCTTATCCAATGCAGCCCTTCGGACTATTGATAAGAATGGTATTGATTCCGTACTCGCTGGGATGCGAGCTAATGGTGACAGCATCTAACAAACGAATAAATAACTCAAGGAATCTTCATGCGCGAGAAAATAAAACTTGAATCCTCGGCC
>CANIWY010000048.1 GCA_947471695.1 Nitrosomonadaceae bacterium | reverse complement strand
TTGATCATATATAGTCGACCATTGCTGCGATACTCCTCGACCGAGTCCTCCCCGCGCTTGATGATGGTGACTTGGGGTTCTAATGAGGCATCCTGCTCCGAGTCAGACAATGGTGGTGGCAGCGGCAATTCGGGCGACTCCGGGATCGGCACCAGCTTCTTGGACTGAGTAGACTGTGCGGCGACTGGCAGCACAAGAGTCAGCAACGATACAAGAATCATTCGACGCAAGGTGACTCCCGACTTTATCAATACGTTTATTCTAGCCGAAATGACCTGAACAGTTACAAATTGAGTTGTATTTCCCGTTCCACCGCCGAAGGTTCAAAACCGCGGGTCTCATAATACTTGAAGATCGCATCAACCACCTGACGAGGCTCATCAATCACCTGCACCAAGTCCATATCTTCAGCAGAGATCATATTCTCAGCTACCAATACCTGACGGAACCAATCGAGCATACCACCCCAAAAATCTGAACAGACTAGGATGATCGGCATTTTCCGAGTCTTACCAGTTTGAACCAGTGTAAGCGCTTCCATTAATTCATCCAGTGTACCAAACCCCCCAGGCATAACCACATAGGCGGTAGCAAATTTTACAAACATATATTTCCGTGCAAAGAAATGACGAAAAGTTCTACTGACATCCTGATAAGCATTGTTATGTTGCTCATGCGGCAGCTGAATGTTGAGACCAACACTGAGCGATCTCCCAGAAAAAGCACCTTTATTAGCTGCCTCCATGATGCCGGGGCCCCCGCCTGAAATAACAGAGAAGCCTGCATCAGATAGCTGTCGCGCAATCTGCTCGGCCAGTTTATAGTGAGGATGATCGGAAGGAGTGCGGGCGCTGCCAAAGATGCTTACTGCCGGCTGAATCGTATTGAGGCGCTCAGTTGCTTCGACAAATTCTGCCATAATGCCGAATACTCGCCAAGACTCTTTTGCGGACCAGGATTGCTCTGGAAGATCAATGCCAGCAGTACCAGACAGTCTATCTTGTGCACTCATGCAGACACCCTTAGAAGAATTAAATGAAAACACTGCTGCTAGTTGATGGCTCTTCCTATCTGTATCGCGCCTTCCATGCATTACCGGATTTGCGAAATCGCTTTAATGAACCGACCGGTGCAATTCATGGTGTTCTCAATATGCTGCGGCGTCTGCATAAGGACTACCAAGCTGATTATAGCGCGTGTGTATTTGATGCAAAAGGTAAGACTTTTCGCAATGATCTATATCCGGAATATAAGGCCCACCGTCCACCCATGCCGGATGATCTGGTGGCGCAAATTACGCCACTACATGAATGCATACGCGCCATGGGGTGGCCAATGCTGATAGTCGATGGGGTGGAAGCTGACGATGTCCTCGGAACCCTAGCAAAACAAGCCGTGCAGGAGAATATGCGCTGCATAATCTCCACTGGTGACAAGGATATTGCACAACTGGTCAGCCCACAGATCACGCTGATCAACACAATGAGCAATGAGGTCCTTGATGAGGGGGGAGTGCTTGCTAAATTTGGCATACCGCCGGCACGTATGCTTGATTACCTCGCACTCGTCGGAGATACGGCAGACAATATTCCTGGAGTAGAGAAGGTTGGTCCCAAAACGGCATTGAAGTGGCTCACACAATATGGCACGCTGGACAATATCATTACCCATTCCAGCGAAATCAGCGGAGTGGTGGGGGAGAATTTATGTAAGTCACTAAATTGGTTGAATAAATCACGCGAGCTACTCGCCATTAAATGCGATGTAACATTGCCAGTTGAATTATATGACCTTGGCTTAAAGCCCCAGAATACGGTCAAACTTGCCGAATTATATGAACGGTTAGATTTAAAAACTTGGTTGCGAGAGTTACGACAGGCTCCAGGCATAGAACAAAATAACGCAACACCCTCTGCAAGCGAACACCCAGGAATCACTCCCCGCCAGCAAACATCTGCTGAGTCAGCGCCTATCGACTACCAGACCATACTCACCCAGTCCCAGTTAGATGAATGGCTCACGCGTCTCAATGCCGCACCTCTAGTCTCATTAGATACTGAGACTACCGGCCTAAACCCGATGCAAGCAGAGCTCGTCGGCATTTCATTTTCCATTGCGCCGCACCAAGCCGCTTACTTACCACTTAGCCACTGTTACGCCGGCACTCCGCCACAATTGGCAACCAATCTCGTATTGGACACACTCAGGCAATGGATTGAAAACCCAGACAGACCTAAGCTGGGCCAGAACCTCAAATACGACAAACATATCTTTGCTAACCATGGCTTACAATTAAACGGCATCGCCCATGACACATTGTTGCAGTCCTACGTACTTGAGTCACACCGTCCGCATAACATGGACAGCCTTGCACTACGCCATCTGGGCGCCAAGACGATTAGCTACGATGAAGTGACCGGAAAGGGCGCCAGCCGAATCAGTTTTGACCAGGTGGATATCGAACAGGCTACGCACTATGCAGCTGAGGATGCCGATATTACCCTGCAACTACATAAGCACCTGTACCCGCAAGTTGCCGGTGACACGAAGCTTAGTCATATTTACCACATACTCGAAATGCCGGTGCTGGAGGTGCTTTTTGAAATGGAGCGCAACGGCGTTTTACTGGATATCAAACTTCTAGAAGTACAGAGCCGTGAACTGGGCGAGAAGATGCTGCTGCTGGAGCAGCAGGCATATGCCATCGCCGGACAGTCCTTCAATCTGAACTCACCCAAGCAAATACAGGAAATTTTATTTGACCAACTCAAACTCCCCGTCATAAAAAAAACACCGGGCGGAGTGCCGTCAACTGACGAGGATGCCTTGCAAAAGCTTGCATTGGATTATCCGCTGCCACAGATACTGCTTGACTATCGTAGCCTTGCCAAACTTAAGTCCACATATACCGACAAGCTGCCACGCATGGTCGACAGTAATACCGGGCGTGTGCATACTAATTATGCCCAGGCGGTAGCTGTAACAGGGCGGCTCACTAGCAACGAACCAAACTTGCAAAATATCCCGGTACGTACCGCCGAAGGGCGTCGTATCAGGGAAGCATTCATTGCACCGAACGGTCACAGCATCATCTCCGCTGACTATTCACAAATCGAGCTTCGTATCATGGCCCACATCGCACAAGACGCGGGGCTTCTCAAAGCCTTTGCTGCAGGGGAAGATATCCACCGCGCCACCGCTGCAGAAGTGTTTAGCGTGCCATTGGAGGCAGTAGACAATGAACAGCGCCGTTATGCCAAAATTATTAACTTTGGCCTAATCTACGGTATGTCTGAATTCGGCCTCGCCTCACAACTAGGAATTGAACGAGTTGCCGCACGCGCCTACATGGACCGCTATTTTGCACGCTACCCCGGTGTGGCAGATTATATGCAACGCACCCGAGAGGATGCCAAAATAAACGGCTATGTTGAAACTGTGTTTGGCCGCAGGTTGTGGCTGCCTGAAATCAACAGCCCCAACGGCAACCGCAGGCAGGGTGCAGAGCGCGCTGCCATCAACGCTCCGATGCAAGGCACTGCAGCGGACATCATCAAGCTCGCGATGATTGCAGTGCACGATTGGCTGATGCAAGAAAAACTGTGCGGCAAGCTCATCATGCAAGTCCATGATGAGCTGGTACTGGAAGTCCCAGATAATGAAATCGAACTGGTGAAACAAGAGCTGCCAAAACTCATGTGTGGTGTTGCACATCTTGATGTGCCACTGTTGGTAGAAACAGGTACGGGGCCCAACTGGGAACGGGCGCACTAGCCGATAGAAACGCGCCCTTGCCACCCCAGTCCCCAGCAATCTCTTTATTTCTTGCTAATAACAGGAAAATTGCCGTAAAATCACACCCTTTTCGGTTTCGGACCTTCATAAGGTATAGGCACAGATATGGTCATTATTCGACTGGCGCGAGGTGGCGCCAAGAAACGTCCTTTTTATAGTTTGGTTGTGGCGGATTCCCGTAATGCTCGTGACGGAAAGTTTATTGAGCGCGTAGGCTTTTATAACCCCAGGGCAACCAAAGGCGAAGAGGCGTTACGTGTTCAACTAGATCGGATCAGCCATTGGCGGTCGCAGGGCGCGCAGTTATCCGACACTGTGACAAGACTGGTCAAACAATTTGGCGCAAAACAGCAAGCCGCAACAAACAGTTAAGCAAGGCGAAGTAGCCGAGCCCATGGTGGTGATGGGGCGCATTGTCGGCCCCTTTGGCGTACTCGGTTGGATCAAAGCTCTCGCCTTCACAGAATATGTGGATGGTTTGCTTGACTACCCGGTGTGGTGGCTGGGTGAGGGTGACGGAAAATGGCGTCAGGTGAAAGTTAGCGAGTGCAGAGTACATGCAAAGATGCTGACTGCTGCCATTGATCAGTGCTCTGATCGTACCGCAGCATTGCGTTTAAAGGGGTTGCAGATCGCAATCCCTCGAAACCAATTGCCATCCTTGCAAAAAAACGGCAAAGATGGTTACTACTGGTCAGATCTAATTAGCCTAAAAGTGATTAACCTGCAAGGCGAATGCCTTGGAAGAGTGATCGGTTTGCTGGAGACTGGTGCTAACGATGTGCTACAGGTACAGGATGAAAAAGAAGGTTCGACAGAAAGGCTAATTCCCTTTACTGCCCAGGTGATCATGAAGGTCGACCTCACAGATTGCCGTTTGACGGTGGATTGGGGCATTGATTACTAACCATGCCTTTCGAATTCGATGTTATTACCCTATTTCCGGAGATGTTTGATGCTATTGCTAGATATGGGGTAACTGGCAGAGCAAGAGAAAGGACGATTTACCAGCTGAACACGTGGAATCCTCGTGATTTCGCCGAGAATGAATACCGTACAGTAGATGACCGACCATATGGCGGCGGCCCTGGTATGGTGATGATGGCGCAACCGCTGGAAAGGGCAATTGAAGCTGCCAAAGCAAGACAGGCAACAAGCGGCGCCAGCGGAACAAAAGTAATTTACCTCTCCCCACAAGGTCGCCCTCTCAACCAGGCAGCCATGATGGACTTAGGAAAATTACAAGGGTTGGTACTGCTGTGTGGTCGCTATGAGGGAGTGGATGAGCGCCTAATAACCCGCCAAGTGGATGATGAAATTTCCATTGGCGATTACGTGCTTTCCGGCGGTGAATTGGCATCAATGGTTTTGATAGATGCTCTGGTGCGACAGATGCCTGGGGTGCTGGGTGACCCCGAGTCGGCTATCCAAGACTCGTTTGCGGATGGGCGCAAGAATCTACTGGATTGCCCCCATTACACAAGGCCCGAATTGTATCAAGGGAGTGCTGTCCCAGAAGTTCTGATGTCTGGCAATCACGCGAGAATTAATCGCTGGCGCTTGCAACAGTCGCTGGGCAGAACTTGGCTAAGACGGCCGGATTTATTGGCATCAAAAGTTGAAGAGGGTATGACTGAGGAAGAAAATAAATTGCTAGAAGAATTCAAACAAGACTACAACTCAAAGCAAGCGTAACAAATTAAGGAGCAGAAAATGAATCTAATCGAACAACTTGAAACTGAAGAAATCAATCGCCTCGGCAAGACCATCCCGGACTTTGCCCCTGGAGATACCATTGTCGTTAATGTAAATGTGGTTGAAGGCGACCGCAAACGGATTCAAGCTTACGAGGGTGTTGTCATTGCCAAGCGTAACCGTTCCCTCAACTCTGCATTTACTGTACGCAAAGTATCCAACGGCGAGGGGGTAGAACGGACCTTCCAGACTTACTCTCCCCTAATTGCCAGTATTGAGATCAAGCGTCGTGGCGCAGTACGCCGCGCCAAACTCTATTACCTGCGGGATCGTTCCGGAAAATCTGCTCGCATCCGTGAGAAGCTTCCTGCGCGCGCAACCGCAAAAAAGATCACTCAGGAAAGTAAACCAGCCTAAGTCAAACTTCACACAGGGCCACCATAAGGTGGCCCTGCTTAGTAAGCTCAACCCCGATGAATCAAGTAAACCGGGGCTTCCTGATTACTTCTGATTGCCTTCAATTTCCTTGTGCCAGATATCATAAATCTCATCCGGCCAGAGTGTCTTGATCCATACGATCACGTCACCAATCTCCTGATCAGATAGCTTTCCACTCCACGCCGGCATTCCGCCGACACCGGGCGAACCCTCCCGGATCATTCTTTCTAGAGTTGCAGTCGAGTGGTGCCAAGCATGCGCACTTCCATCCAATGGCGGCGGCGGATACCTTCCATCCGCTCCCCGCTCCCGCCAGTTAGAGATGGCTTCGCCATTCGGACCATGACAAGATGCACAATTCTTACTATAAATGGCCGCACCATTCCTGATCTTCTCCGGATCTAGCTTACGCGCTGCGATGCTCTCCCTCGATGGCGGTGGCAGTGCGGTACTCGATGACACAGGAACTGCGGCAGATGGCGGTAGTGCAGCAACAGATGGGGCCGGCGTTGTGACGGGCGGCGTTGTAGGTGCGTCTGATTTACCACAACCCGCCACTAAGCCGGTAACTATGCCCAGCACAAGTAAATAATGGGCTCTCATGACTGAGAGCCATTCAAGTTAGACGCCCTCTCTATACCTTGTGAAAAATTACCAAGGCTCTGGCTCTGCCTTCTATCGTAGTTCATGGTATCGCCCGCTTATCGAAGTAGAAACTAAAAAGGTATGGGGACTGTGCCGGTCTGTTGCAGTGACTAATTCGGCGAGAGTAAGATGAATAAGTGTTTCTTGTTCAGCACAATATGACAACTGTGGTTAATAAATGAGATCCATGCCCCTTACTTCAGTCGCATCACTGAATCTCGCGGGTCAGCCGGGCCATGGCGACTAAACACGGTCGTTCCACCTTGCTTATCGATCAGCAGCACATTGTAGGGCTCGTTACGTGCACCCTCCATGCCAGGAGATCCATGCGGCATGCCTGGAACAGCCAGTCCGGTAGCACGTGGACGCTCCTTAAGGAGTCGCTTGATATCCTCCGCCGGCACGTGCCCTTCGATAGCATAGCCATCGACTAGTGCAGTATGGCATGAACCAAGCGCAGTCGAAATACCTGATCGTTCCCGCACTTCCTTGTTGCCAACATCATTGGTATTTACGGTAAAACCATTGGCTCGCATGTGATCAACCCACTTCGCACAGCACTTGCAGGTCGAACTCTTGTAGACCTCTACTGTTGCGGCGAGAGCAAAAGAGGTCGCGCCGAACAAAACAGCGGCAGCAAATGATCTGGAGAGAAGTGTATGGATGGATGCGCTCATTTGTTTTCAATTATAACTCTACCACGCATCCCTTTGTAGTGTCCTGGTAGAGGACAGGCGAAATTAACTATATCGCTTCCAGTAAACTCCCAAACCAGCTCCCCAGTCTTACCCGGGTCGACCCTTATTGCGCTGGGATCTGAGTGCTCCATGTCGGGATATTGCTTCATCATCTTGGCATGCTTATCCAGTTGCATTAACGAACCGATCATCATCTCATGCTTTTTCTCGCCAATATTCCTGAGTATAAACTTCACTGTCTCACCATACTCAACTCTT
>CANIWY010000047.1 GCA_947471695.1 Nitrosomonadaceae bacterium | reverse complement strand
TGGGGCCGTTAAAGTCTCTGACAGAAAGGGGCATTACTACAATCGAGATTAAGCTAAAGACTCAGGCTTCTCGGTAGGCTGATCATCAAACCATCGGTACAGCATCGGCATTAAGACCATCGTCATCAGGGTCGCGGTCATTAATCCACAGATCACTACGATGGCCAGTGGCTTTTGCACCTCAGACCCAAGACCACTCGCGGTGAGGAATGGAGCCAGACCCAGCACCGTGGTTGCAGCAGTCATCATGACCGGACGAAAGCGCTGCTCGCAACCCTTCTTCACAGCCTCAGCTACACTCAGACCTTCATAGCGTAGCTGTCGTATAAACTCGATCAATACCACTCCATTTAATATCGATGTTCCCCAGACCGCGATAAATCCGACCGATGCTGGGACTGATAGATACTGACCGGTAATGAATAGACCGATAACACCACCCACCGAAGCAAATGGTAAGGCCAAGAAGATCAATGTTGCGAGCTTGACCGAATTAAATAACATGAATAACAGGAAGAAGATCAAAGCAAGTGTAATCGGCACGATCACCGAGAGGGTTTCCATGGCGCGCTCCATGTTCTTGAACTGCCCCCCCCACTCAAAATAATAACCGGGAGGGAGCTTTACCTCCCTCGCGGTCCGCTCCTTCAGTTCGGCAACAAACCCGCCCAAATCACGTTCATGTACATTCGCCCCAACCACCACACGTCTCTTAGCGAACTCGCGCGCAACCACCGCAGGACCATCGATCACCTTAATATCCGCCACCGCACTCAGTGGTACGAGTATGCCTCCGCGCGCCATCAATCCACCTGGAACGGCATTACCCGCAGGACGCAACAAGAGATCACGGATGGCCTCGACATCGTTACGGAAATGCGCGGGGAACCGTAAGAGGAGCGTAAACCGACGCTCCCCCTCAAAGACTGTAGTGACCGCCTTGCCACCGATCGCGGTGGTGATCAGCTCATTCACCTCTGAGACATTGAGACCATGACGAGCGATGGCACGTCGATCGATATCAATCGTTAATTCCTGTTGTCCTGACAATCGCTCAATACGGAGATCCCTCGCACCACGGGTAGACTTAACAATACGCGCCACCTGCTCAGATAATTTCCTTAACTCTTCTAAATCATCACCAAAAATCTTAACCGCAACCTGTGACCTCACCCCAGTCACCATCTCGTCTACCCGTTGCTCAATCGGTTGCGATAGCACGATATTGACCCCGGGTAAGGCCGTCAGAACCTTGCGGATATCCTCCTCAATCTCTGGTTGGGTGCGTCCGGACTCTTCTAGGTCTAGCACCGCAATCGGGTCAGACTCGTTCTGAGATGCTGGATCGGCAGGTGATTCACCACGACCGAGCTTAGAGACCACGAACTTTACCCCGGGGACAGTGGCAACCAGTTTCATCGCCTCTGTTTCAAGTTTCATGGACTCTTCCAGAGAGATCGAGGGGACCCGTATGATGACCGGTGTAATTGAACCCTCCTTCATGATCGGAATAAAAGACTTACCCAGAAACGGAAACAAGACGAATGCCAGAGCGAGTAACCCTAGAGATATCATCATGGTTGCCTTCTGATTCCCCAGAGCCGAATTGAGTAAGGCCAGATACCGTGACTTAAGGGACGCAACGATCTTAGTATCCTGATCCGACCCTCCCTTCAGGATATAAGCGCTCAGTACCGGAGACAGTAGTACCGACACAAACAACGCCACCATCAGTGCAATGGCGATAGTAATTGCAAGAGGGCCGAACATCTTGCCCTCCATCCCCTCCAGGGTCATTAACGGAAGGAATACGAGCACAGTCACAATCACACCGAAGATCACCGGCGTACCCACCTCGGCAGTCGCTTTGACAATAATATCGATCTTTGAAGCACCCGTTCCGCGAGCCTGGTTTAGCTTTTGATAAATGTTCTCAACCACCACCACGGTGGGGTCGACCATCATCCCGAGTGCGATCGTTAGCCCACCCAAAGACATCAGGTTGGCTGGAATGCCCTGCTGGTTCATTACGATAAATGTCACCAGCGGGGTGATAACGAGTGTCGCGCATACGACCAAGCTGGTCCGTAGATTACCCAGGAAAACAAATAAGACCACGACAACCAGCACCAGAGACTCGACCAGGGTGCTATAAACCGTTCCCAATGCCGAGTCCACCAATTCGGTCCGGTCATAAAAGGGTACGATCTTGAGTCCATCTGGCAATAGCCCACGATCATTGATCTCGGCAACCTTCTCCTTAACCCGTCCAACAATCTCCTTGGCATTTCCACCGCGTAGCATCATCACGATGCCGGTGACAGATTCGGTATAGCCATCCTTCATGCTGGCCCCAAGACGGACCTCCCCACCAAACTCTACCTGGGCCACGTCGCGCACATACACAGGCACACCATCCAACTCCTTAAGTACGATGTTGCGGATATCGTCTAATGAGCGGATCAGACCAACACCACGGATTAAATACTGTTCAGAGTGAAGTGGCAGTATGTTGCCGCTGGCATTTGCATTGTTATTTGAAAGGGCCAAGTCAACTGCAGCCAGTGTCAGGTCATAGTGTCTTAACCGGTTTGGGTCAACCAACACTTGATATTCCTTAACATAACCACCGATAGAGTTGACTTCCGCCACACCTCGTATCGAGCGCAGCATCGGTCGAACAACCCAATCCTGAATCGTACGCCGCTCCATCAGTTCATCGAACGTGAGTGCACGTTTACCGTCATCGGGGTGTTCGATGGTGTACTGGTATACCTCCCCCAGACCCGTTGATACAGGTCCGAGTACCGGCGTAATGCCTGGTAACATCCTTGAAGATACCTCGATCAGCCGTTCCATCACGAGCTGACGAGCGAAATAGACATCTGTCTTATCAGTAAATACCAATGTGATGAGAGAGAGTCCGCTCTTATTTAGAGACCTCATCTCTACCAGACCCGGTAGGCCGGTCATCGCGATCTCCACGGGGACCGTGATCAAACGCTCGACCTCCTCCGGGCTACGTCCAACCGCAACGGTGGCGATCTGAACCTGGATATTGGTTACATCGGGGAAGGCATCAACAGAGACGTTCTTTGCAGAAAATATACCGGCAGCACACAAGCCAAGTGCGATCACGACCACCAGCAGTCGCTGGTTGAGCATACCGCGCACAATTGCAGCAAGCATTGCTTACTCCAGTTCAGCGAGCTTGCGCTCGTTGTCTAAGTGGAAAGCACCATCCACCACAATCTTCTGACCGAGGGCGACCCCCTTCAGTACCGGACGCATATCGGCAACTTCTGGCGCAAGCTCGACTGGGATACGTAAGAACTGATTATTACCTTGAGATAGGAAAACATAATCACGGTTAGCATCCCGTACCACTGCCGATATCGGCACCACCAAACTCTTAGTCGGGTTATCAACAATATGCATGGTCGCCAGCATATCGGGCTTTAGTTTACGAGATGAGTTCTCTACCATCGTCCGTACCATCACGGTACGAGTCAGCGGATTAAGTGTATCGGCAACAAAGATGATGAGTCCATCGAAACTGATCTCCTCACCCAGTGCGGGAACGTGAATCTCAACATGCTGGCCCACCCTCACATCACGCGCAATTTGCTCGGGCACATCACCGGCCACCCAGACAGAGGATAGATCAGCCAGCTCAAATAATTTATCGGATGGCTGAACGACCTGGCCTACGATCACGCTCCGATCGATGATGATGCCGCTCCTAGTTGCCTTGATTGCAATGGACGGAAGAATATGTCCCTGTTTTGTCAATTCTTTGAGTACTTCACCACCCACTCCCAGCAAACGCAATTGATCCTTCGCCGCTTCCAGTTCAGCACGGGCAACTTCTAACTCAGATACCCGCCTCTCCACCTCTGCCATCGGCAGCACATCCGCAGCTCGTAATTGGTGTGCACGGTCGGCCGATTTCTCTGTCAGGATCGTTCTTGAGTAAGCTCTCAGATAGGCGAGCTGCGCCTGAGTCAGGTCGGTACTGGTAATTCGTGCCAGAGGGTCGCCCGCCTTAACAGTATCCCCCAACTTAACGTATAAATCGGTAATTCGTCCGGTCACAAAGGAACCAATACGAACAAGCCGTTCTTCATCAACCTCGACCCTACTCGGGGCCTGCAACTTATCTGCAAGACTTGTCATCATCGGCTCACCAATGATGATCCGTTCGGTTAATTCTGGTCTGAGTGTGATGCTATTCACATCCTGGATCTCTTTCTTTGGAGGTACTGGCGGCTCGCCCTTACATCCCGCTATCAGTAATGTAATCAGCACGGCAATACCGGCGGCCAGAATGTCTGTTTTCATTCGGTGGTTTGCTCCTTCGGATAGTAAGCACGCAACCGGTCGATCTCGGCAGCTGCTGACTGTAATTCAAAACGAGCCAACAATGAATCTACGAGTATCCCTCGTAAGATCCGCTGCGAGTCGAGCACTTCCATCAATCCCCGCTCGCCAAACCGGTGGGCGGTCCGAGCAACCTGGAACGCTAACTCGGCCTCCTTAATAAGGCCACCTTCGAACATCTCCACCCTGCGTTGGGCTATCTGATAGCCCTGCCAGGCAGACTCGAGCAACTGACCAATCTCGAACAGACGGTATTCGAGTGTCTCGCGCACACGGGCAGAGTCGTGTATGGCCGCATCAATCTCGCCTCGACGTTGGTATAGCAAAGGAACCGTTACTCTGAGACCCCCTCTATTCTCGTTATACTGAGCATCCTGATAATTTGCGAACAAGACATCCACCGAAGGAATGACTGACGCACGTTCCTGGCTGATTCGTAGACGGGTACGCTCCTGTTCGGCTTGCAAACGCAATATTTCCGGATTAACAGAGGACACTTCCTGACGCAGCATCTCCAGTGCAGGCATCTGAATCGGGTCTCGTAGCTTTGCACTCAGTTCAAAATCGGGCTTTAATGCGCCGGCTGTCAGTTGCACCAGCGCAATCCTTGCCCGCTGTGCATTTAACTGTGCA
Organism: Nitrosomonadaceae bacterium; assembly: GCA_947471695.1. Lineage (GTDB taxonomy): Bacteria > Pseudomonadota > Gammaproteobacteria > Burkholderiales > Nitrosomonadaceae > VFJL01. The sequence continues at coordinate 2,599 of CANIWY010000047.1, read as the reverse complement.
GCCTCCTTCCGAACAGCTGCATTTAATACCTCGGCATCCGTTCGGATCAATTCGAATCTCGCCGTCTCTCCCACATCCACGGCCAGCTTGATGCGCCGGCGTACATCATCCATCAGGTCGAAGACTTCAGACTCTATCCGCGCAATCTCCTGCCTCTGTAGCAGTTCGAATGCTCGTACCCGAAGAAGTGCTGCCAAGTCTGCTCTCACTTGGTTGAGACTGGCCCGGCTGGCATCGACCCCTGCTGAAGCAGCACCGATACGAGCACTCCTCATGAATGGATTTTCTATGGGCTGAACAACACCAATCTCACGGGTAGTATTCGCTGGATTAGCTGCCGGAATTCGTGCCTGTTGAGGTCCCCCAATCGCACTCACTTGCGGGTTAGGGTAGGCCTCAGCAGAGATCACACCCGACTCAGCCATACCGACCTGAGAACGTGCCGCTCTCACTAGTCCATTGGCCTCAAGTCCTAATCGTTGCAGTGATTCAATAGATAATCCAGAGGAGGTCACCTTAATAGACAGGGCGGCAGACTCCTCTGCTGATACAGCCGTAAATTGCAAGACAAGAGCGATGCCTAATAGGCCGCGGCATCTTGATTTAATTCGAGAAATGGGGGCCTCCTTTAATGACGAAATAAGGCTAATACCGGCGGATGATAAAGTTCATTTTACATCAAGGCGGATTCTAAGATGAAGTGCGATTTTGAATAACGCAGGTCAAGTGGGGGAGATGCGGTAGCATCGGTGTCCTTTGACCGGCAAATCGAAATTACACAAATGAACTACACACAGGATTCGCCCCCCCTCGCTACGCCCCTTCGCTACGCCCTCCCCGAGAAGAACGATACCAAATTTACGTCCTTAAAAAGGCAGGACACAAACAATACGGGATGGCTGAAGTGTTGAAGCGAAGCAAGTCAGCCATCAGTAAAGAGCTGTCACGAAACTGTGGACGACGTGGCTATCGGCCAAAACAGGCACATAGTAAGTCTGTGGAACGGCAATCGATCAACGCTCGGACGCATAGACGATGCGACATGGCAATTCACACAAGACAGGCTGCTAGAGCAATGGAGTCCGGAGCAGATAAGAGACTTGGATCAATGTCCGGTCAATATGAAAAAATTGACGTGACACTTGAAATTACTCCAAGGCCGAGCTCTACTCATTTGACATATGTTCAGAAACTACGGAGTGCTGGCGAGTCTCGTCATAAGATAGGAAAACATAAGGAGTCAGTAGAGACACTCAGCAAGGCTGATGACGATCCTAGGGGTAAAGTAATTTCTGCGAGAGGGGATAGGTCTGTATGGTATTTACCTTACAAGTTCTACCTATCCCCAGCTAGCTCCTAGAGAAAGCAGCATCGGGGGTTTAGGTATTTCAGTGCCGTGTTATTTAGAATCTCTGACTACTTTCCAATGTACAGCAGCCCTACTCATATTTTCTTCAAATTCTTTTTCATAAGACCGTATCAAATCTTGGCTTTTTAACTTATTGTCTTCGGCTCGTTTAGCAAAAAAATAATTTTCATTATATCCTCGTAAGAAGCGATGAGTGCTGACTATGCCTTTCTCAGATTCTTGCCCATAGCGGTTAATCTCTTCAGCATATTTTTCTACTAATATCTTCTGATCTTGTATTTTTGCCAACAGTATTTTGGCTGCACTTTCATAATGCCTAGCATGTACCTCGTGATCAGATATTGTTTTAGAGCTCTGGGTGACTGTATCTATACCCATTGATGATCCGCGCTCCATTTGTACGCAAGAAATTAATAAACAAAGAACAATAGGAATTAAAAAAATTATTTTTACCTGCATGACCTATGTCTCCTTTTAAGCAAATTATTTTCACACAGGGCCTTAGGAAGCTAAAGCGAGTTTAATCTCAATAATCGACGTAACTCAAGATACAGATTATCACCGCGATGGTTAAATCGAAATTCAGTTTCTTTCAAATGCAGGTGGAAAGTAGCAGCGGATATTCGGTTGAACTTTTGTAGCCTGCGTTTAGCATAACCCAGAACGATTCAATGAGATTGATATGGCACTTGCCCCGAGCAAACTCATTGGCACTATGATTCACTCTAAAGTGCTTATCAAAACCTATGTCTACCAGTCCATCATAGCCACGCCAACCGTCTGAGGATATCACCGTATCGGGCGCTATATGCCCCTGTATTACCGCTTGCGGTGTGGCTTTGGTACCGTTGGGTACGATCTCGGTATAGACTCTACCGTCTCTTTTCAACAATCCAAATGCAATCGTCTTGCCATAGGCGCCACAGCCACGCTTACCTCTGACACGGCGAGGACCAAAGTACGACTCATCAACTTCAACCGCACCTTGGAACGGCGATTGCTGTTCACACGAAGTAGCGTTTGAGATCTCAGTTTCAAGTAAATGCTGTTAATCGAGCGCACAGAGATACCGACCAATGTCGCCGTAACTGTAGCCGTCAGATCCATGGCGAAACAGCGCAAAAGCTGTCTGAATTTCTTTTCGCTGATTCGGGAACAACGGTAGTACCAATTTTTGGCATTCATCTCAAGAAGTTAACACACTTTAATAAGTGCTTAACTTCCTAAGAC
>CANIWY010000046.1 GCA_947471695.1 Nitrosomonadaceae bacterium | reverse complement strand
CGAGCACTTCAACTCATAAGCTGTTCGTATACCCTATCCCGAAAGATAAAATACCGAACACCCTAGTCAAGTGCCCACACCTATCGGCTGTAAATTTTTAAAGAGCGGTGCTGACCGAGAGATTCATGGTCGCACAAGGAAAGGCGGGATTATACAGTTAAAGAACAGGGGGTCAAGAGATTTCTAATCTTTATGAAATATACTTAATTATTCCGCCTGCTTTGCAATGCTGATCCTCACAAATTTACGTTTTCCGACCTGCACTACGGTGGTCTCACCGCAGGCTAGTTTGATACTCTTGTCGCCTATCTTTGCACCATTTAATTTTACACCACCTTGATTGATCATGCGTAGTGCTTCTGTCGTACTCGCGGTCATTCCTGCCTGTTTGAGTGCTTGTGCAATGGGCAATCCTCCTGCATCCGCATACAGCGTCTTCTCCGGCATCTCCTCCGGAATGCTACCCCGACTGAACCGAGCCTCGAAATCTTCTAATGCGCCCTCCGCATCCGCCTTACTATGAAAGCGCGAGACAATCTCCTGAGCAAAAATCACCTTGATGTCGCGTGGATTACGACCCTCTTCCACTCCCCTCTTCCACTGCCGTGTGACCTCCAGCGGCTCGAGTGACAAGAGTTCGATATAACGCCACATCAACTCATCAGATATCGACATGAGCTTGCCAAATATCTCGCTCGGACTCTCCGCGATTCCAATATAGTTACCCGATGACTTGGACATCTTATTGACCCCATCTAACCCCTCCAGAAGCGGCATGGTGAGCACGCACTGAGGTGTCTGCCCATAATGCCTCTGTAACTCCCGCCCCATGAGTAAGTTAAACTTTTGATCGGTACCCCCGAGCTCGATATCCGACTTCAGTGCTACCGAGTCATAACCCTGTATCAGTGGATATAAAAACTCGTGAATGGCGATGGGTTGATTACCCTGATAGCGCTTGCCGAAGTCATCCCTCTCCAGCATACGAGCAACCGTATGTGTTGCCGCCAATTTAATCAGTCCTGCAGCATCAATCTTGTCCATCCAAGTCGAATTGAAGACCACCTCGGTCTGATCGGGCTTCAGTATCTTGAAGACCTGATCGGCATAGGACTTAGCGTTATCCATCACCTGATCACGAGTCAGGGGGGGGCGGGTAATGTTCTTGCCGCTGGGGTCCCCGATCATGCCGGTGAAGTCCCCAATCAGGAATAGGGCATGATGACCTAAGTCCTGAAGCTGACGCATCTTATTGAGTAACACGGTGTGCCCCAGATGCAAGTCCGGGGCAGTGGGATCAAACCCAGCTTTAATCCGAAGTGGGCTGCCCGTAGCAAGTCTCTGCACGAGCTCCTCCTCTACCAGCAGCTCGTGACACCCCCTCTTAATGACTTCCAGCTGGTCTAGCACGGACTGATCGACACTCCCCTCAGGGCTACGACTAACCAAGGTTCTTTTCCGCGAAACCCCAGTTAATCAACTTGTCGATCGTCGCATTGACATAATCCACTCTCCGGTTTTGATAATCGAGGTAGTAAGCATGCTCCCACACGTCAATGACCAGGAGCGGTTTCATCCCGTCTGTTGAAGGCACATTAGCATTGGCCGTCTTGACCACCTTGAGCTTCCCCTCATTCTGCACGAGCCATGCCCATCCGCTGCCAAATTGCGTCGTGGCCGCAGCAACCAGCTCCTGCTTGCACGCCTCCACGGTGCCGAAATCGGCCTCAATCTTTTGCTTTAATGCTGAAGGGGGCTCACCACCACCTTTCGGGGTAAGGCTATTCCAGTAGAAGGTATGGTTCCATATCTGTGCTGCATTGTTAAATATTCCAACCCTGTCAGCCCGTCCAGTCGATGCAGCGATCACCTGTTCCAGCGAGAGGTCCGCAAGCTCGGTCCCGGTCACCAGCTTGTTCAGATTATCCACATAGGTCTTGTGGTGCTTGCCATAGTGGAAGCTCAGTGTATTGGCTGAGATCACAGGGTCCAGTGCATTATCTGCAAAAGGAAGTGCTGGCAAAACGTGGACATTACTCATTTTTTAGCTCCTATAGGTGACTTAATAATCTGACTCTCTTCTCGTTGCTCAGTATATCTGAATTCTTTGAACCCTATGAGATGGTAGGGCCATTCAAGGCAATTCTGAATAGCTGTTTAACCTATAATCTTTGGTACGGACTGAACCCATGCTGACCTGTGTGTCCGGCTCCTATCTACCCCCTCCGCTCTCCTGAGAAAAACATGACCGAAGCTGCTATCACCTGCCCTAATTGCAAGACCGAGATTCGACTGACTGAGTCCCTTGCCGCGCCCTTGATCGAGACCACTCGCAGGCAATTCCAACAACAGCTCGCGCAGAAGGATGATGAGATCACCAAACGCGAGCAAGGTATTCTTGAAAAGGAACGACAACTCACTACCGCCAAAAATAAACTTGATGAGCAGGTCGCACAACAGGTTGAAGATCAGCTGAAGATTGACCGCGCCAAGATTACGATAGAAGAATCCAGGAAGTCTAAACAAGCATTCTCAAACGATCTTGAACAAAGATCCCGTGAAGTCGCCGAACTGCAAGCGATACTCAAAAGTCAAGAAGCAAAACTCACTGAGGCCCAAAAAACTCAGGCAGACCTCCTGAGAAAGCAACGAGAGTTAGATGACGCGAAGCGTGAACTGGATCTCACGATTGAAAAGCGGATACAGGAAGGCCTGTCTGTCACCCGCCATCAGGCCCGGAAAGAGGCCGAGGATGAGCAGAGGCTCAAGGTGCTGGAAAAAGAGCAGACCATTGTGGCCATGCAAAAACAAATTGAGGATCTCAAGCGCCGATCCGAACAGGGCTCTCAACAGTTGCAAGGAGAGGTACAGGAGCTGGAGCTGGAGAATCTATTACGCAGTAAATTTCCTTTTGATGTGATCGAGCCGGTCCCTAAAGGTGAATTTGGTGGAGACATACTGCACCGGATCATCGGCCCAAGTGGCCAACCGAACGGCACCATTCTGTGGGAATTCAAGCGCACTAAGAACTGGAGCGACTCCTGGCTGGTAAAGCTACGTGATGATCAGCGCGCTGCAAAAGCGGAGATCGCCGTAATCGTGAGTCAAGTACTCCCTAAGGGCGTTGAAACCTTTGATCTGGTGGAGGGCATCTGGGTCACTCATCCACGAGCCTCCTTGCCGGTGGCAATGATCCTGCGCCAGTCATTGATGGAGCTTGCCCTTGCGAGACAGTCCCATGAGGGCCATCAGACCAAGACTGATATGGTATACCAGTACCTCACCGGCCCACGGTTTCGCCTACGAGTTGAGGCCATCGTCGAGGCCTTCTCCACCATGCAGGAAGATCTCGACAAGGAGAGGCGTGTGATCATGAAACAATGGGCCAAGCGTGGGGAACAGATCGAACGCGTGACGGGGGCTACGATCGGGATGTATGGCGACTTGCAGGGTATTGCAGGCAAATCATTGCAAGAGATTGAAGGGCTAGAACTGAAGAGCCTTGGCCTGACCGATGAAAGTTCCTAGCCACGAGCTCAGACTCTCGATCAAAGCATGACCCGAGCTCTCACGCCAAGCACCACTTCATAGAGAGGCCCTATAGGGGCTTCAGCTCCACTAACGACTGATCGGGGTGGCGTTCCATCTGGTATGCCAACCAAAGCCGACTCGCGATGCGGTAGGCCAGAGAATTGGCATGTAATTGTAGGTGTGGATTCTCCATCTTCTGTGTGGTCTGTTTAAAGATTTGTAGCCACCTCTCGAACAGACTCGCAGACAGCTCCGGTAAGGCAAGATGCTTCGGCATGGGCGCTCCGCGGAACCGGCCAGTTCCGCGCAACTGCATCGACCAGAAGTTAGTCATCTGCACAAAATGAGCATCCCAGTCGGTGACATGGGCCTCGAAGATCGGACCCAGATCGGGGTCCTTCCTGGCCTCTGCATAGAAGGCATGAACCAGCTGCGAGATCTCCTCCTCACCGAAGAGACTCGGGTCGGGTATTTCAAACTCTGTTTGTGACATAGTCATGAGTGATTCAATAGTGATTATTCGATTCAGCTATTCTGATTAAGTAGCATTCGAGCTGGGTCACCCTGTTTGTCTAATAACAAACAAACCCGCACATCTTACTTGGCCATTGCAGGAAGATACTGTAACGGGTCTACCGGCTTACCGTGTTTGCGGATTTCAAAATGAAGCTTTATCTGGCCGGCATCAACGCTTCCCATTTCGGCAATTTTCTGTCCCCGTGTAACTGCCTGTCCCTCCTTCATCAGGAGCTTACTATTATGAGCATAGGCGCTGAGGTAGGTATCATTGTGCTTGATGATGATGAGATTGCCATAACCACGTAAGCCATTGCCGCTGTAAACCACTTTACCCGGTGCAGAAGCTAATACCGCTTGCCCCGACTTACCCGCGATATCTACCCCCTTGCCACCTTCCGAAAAGCCTTCAAGCACCTTGCCCTGCGTGGGCCAAGCCCATTCGACATTCACATCTGGATTCGCCTCAGCAATCTGCATCGGTGGTTCGGGGTTGATCCTGGCAACTCTTTCAGGCGCCACTTCGGGTCTATCGGTTAAAGCTTGGGGGGCATCTGACGACCCCCTCACCTGCGCCAGCGCCTGATCAGAGTAGGGCACTCTGAATGCCTTGGGTTCGGTCTTCAGTTTCTCAGTATTGACTTCAGATCTCCCTCTTGACTCCGTAACCGCCCTGGGAATGGGGGCCTCGCTGACCGTTGATGGTGCAGTCTGGGATAATGGAAATAGAGAAGGCTGCGCAGATGCGGGGGGGGGGGGATAGGCTGAGCTGCTGACCAACATCAATGGCATTCGGATTACCAATGCTATTCCACTCCGCTAGGTCCTTGTAAGCGAGGCCGTTATTGAGCGCGATCCCATAAAGCGTATCGCCCCTCTGTACCGTGTAGGTCTTAACATTTTCCGTGGATGCTGCGGAAGACCTCTGTGAGGCCGGAGCGCGGTCGAAGACTGAGACAGGGGACTGTGTCACGCTACAGCTCGAGAGCGATAGGCAAAAGATAACCGGCAAGAGACAAGCAAGCGAGCGCTCCGTCCCATATGAATCCAAGTCCGGCCTTTGACGCACAACTTGAGTCAGAAGGCCCTCACCGTTACCCCAATCCTGCAATTTAATTCCTTTACTCCTCATCCCTTATTTCGCACCGATTAGCTCCCCACGATACCGGACAGCATCGGCACGAATCTCGCCTCATCCAAGATCGTTTCGGTGTACCCCTGCTCATTGCGCTCGATCAGGCACAGATACTGTTCCTGACTCCCCTTTGGAAAGACCATTCTACCACCCACTGCCAACTGCTCTAGCAGTGAGGAGGGCACGTGCGAGGTTGCGGCAGCCATGATGATGCCATCGAATGGCGCGACTTCAGGCAGTCCCAGCATCCCATCAGAATGCTTCAAGCGAACATGATTCAGACGGAATTCTCGTAACCGGGTCCGCGTGCGAGTGAGCAGCGACCCGATACGCTCAACCGAATACACTTCATCTGCAAGCTGGGCCAGTACCGCTGTTTGATATCCACATCCTGTGCCCACTTCCAACACCTTAGGGAGTCTTGTACCCGCACGCAGCAGTTCACTCATCCGAGCCACGACGAATGGACTTGAGATGGTCTGCCCAAAATTGATTGGCAAGGAAACATCATCGTAGGCACGACTCGATAGAGCCTCCTCGACAAAGACATGACGAGGGACCGCATTCATCGCAGCCAGCACCACCTCATCATTAATTCCTTGCGCACGCAGTCGCTCAATCATCCGCGCCCGTGTCCGCTGAGAGGTCATCCCAATACCTGAGTGATCAGCGCTCAAGCTTGCCACTCCTGAAGGATTTGATTTGCTACGCATACGAGACCCCGTCAGATCTTCAACATTATTTTAGCCAGTCTTTCACTGCATCCATCTGCCCATACCGTGTCAGGTCGATCTGTAACGGCGTCAGTGATACCCGTTTATGCTGGATGGAGAAAAAGTCTGTCCCCACACCTGCATCTTGAGCAGGGCCGGCTGCCCCCACCCAGTAAACCGTCTCACCGCGAGGAGTCTGTGACTTGACCACGTCCTCTGCCTTGTGACGGCGACCGAGTCGAGTCACTTCGATCCCCTGCAACTGATCATATGGAATATCTGGCACATTGATATTGAGCAGAACTGGCTCATGGAATTTATTATCTTTAAATCGTTTCACCGTGTCAGCAGCGACACGTGCAGCGGTGGAGAAATTTTCACTGGACGCGCTATCAAGAGATACTGCCAGAGAGGGTATTCCAAGCAAAAAACCTTCGGTCGCAGCGGCAACCGTTCCAGAGTAAATTGTGTCATCACCCATATTTGCTCCAGCATTAATTCCGGATACCACCATATCGGGCAAGTTATCTAGCATTCCTGTGACTGCCAGGTGAACGCAATCGGTCGGAGTGCCATTAACATAGTAGAAGCCATTGTGAGCTTTGTGTAGATGAAGCGGGCGGTCAAGTGTGAGCGAATTGCTAGCACCACTGCGGTCTCGCTCGGGTGCGACTACAATGATGTCCGCAATGGCGGAGAGCGCTTCTGCAAGGCAGGCAAGACCAGGCGCAAAGTATCCATCGTCGTTGCTTAGCAGTATGCGCATTCTCGGAGTATCCAGATGATTTTCAGGCTAGCCGGGGAATGATGCCAGGCGCTTATTCACCGCGTTCAATCTGATTGATCGGTGTGCACCATGTCATTTTACTGAGCCAATTGGTCGGGGCGAGAGGATTTGAACCTCCGACCACTTGCACCCCATGCAAGTACGCTACCAGGCTGCGCTACGCCCCGAAGCTCGCGATTATAGCAAACACAGGCACCGATGTTAGAAATTGCTTTCGGCGTTGTAGGGATGAAGAGTACGGGGGAGCAGAGGAACAGATGAATGACTTACGATTGCAGCAAGGAGAGAACACTCTTGATCTCTCCCCGAAGAAGTGCCAGATCAAACGGTAGGTGAGTTGAAATGTCTGGGGTTATGGCTGCAGCAGCGGGTTCCACCGCACTCTGACCCAAGCGTCCACGTGCACCGTTGATGGTAAACCCCTGCTCGTACAGTAACTCTCGAATACGGCGAATCAGCAATACCTCGTGATGCTGATAATAGCGACGATTGCCACGCCTCTTAACTGGTCGCAACTGAGTGAACTCCTGCTCCCAGTAACGAAGGACATGCGGCTTAACGCCACATAACTCACTGACTTCGCCGATGGTGAAGTACCGCTTTGCCGGGATGATCGGCAGGGTGGTGCTAGCCAGCACGTTTTCCCTGATGATTCTTTTCGACCATTGCCTTTAACTTCTGGCTCGCGCGAAAAGTCACAACGCGCCTAGCGGTAATCGGAATCTCCTCACCCGTCTTAGGGTTGCGCCCAGGACGCTGTGGCTTATCGCGCAATTGAAAGTTGCCAAAACCTGAGAGCTTGACACCAACACCGCTCTGTAATGCAACACGGACTTCCTCATAGAAGGCGTCTACCATATCCTTGGCCTCGCGCTTGTTTAATCCGACCCCCTCAAACAGCAAGTCTGCCAATTCAGCTTTTGTTAAGGTCATACCCCCCCCTATCTATTGATTTCTTGACGGATGCTATTATTTAATTAGTTACGCAGCACCGCGTTAAACTGACTTCGCAGAATATCCATCAACTTTGTGATGGCTAAGTCTGCCTCTGCATCTGTTAATGTTTTTTCAGTATCTTGCAATAACACACGGAATGCAAGACTTTTTTTGCCATTCTCAATACCCTTTCCACGATAAACATCGAACAAGGAGATGTCAGAAACAATGGGCGATCTCTCATCCTGT
>CANIWY010000045.1 GCA_947471695.1 Nitrosomonadaceae bacterium | reverse complement strand
TTTCTGTTTGAAGGGGACCTTTTTGTTACTGGACGCCGCATCGATGTCATCATTGTCAATGGTCGTAATATACGGGCTCAGGATATAGAAGAGCTCGCTGAGCAGCAGCCCGAGGTCAGAGCCCGAGAGACCTCCGCCTTTGGGGTAACAGATGCTAATGACTCGACCACAATCGTACTGGTTATAGAATGTCGTCTGACCTCAGTACAGGATCGTCAGTCTCTTATTAACCGGCTACAACGGATGGTGTATATGGCATTTGGCGTTAACTGTCTGGTGGAGTTAGTCCCGCCGCACACTCTGCCGCGTACTTCTTCCGGGAAGCTGTCTCGATCTGCCGCACGCCAGGGCTTCATACAACGGACAAACCTGACAGATCATCAGCTATCAGTCGAGTCCGGAGATAAGTAGTCAGTATATGACTGGACTGTCGGTAGCAGTCACTGGTGCTACCGGGTTTATTGGTGGTGTATTGCTGCAATCCTTAGTCAGAGATGGCTGGAAGGTGCGAGCTTTAACCCGTCGCCCACAAACTGGTGGCGGACCAATCACATGGATTCAGGGTGATCTGAACGATCCAGTCGCATTACAGAATTTGGTACGAGGTGTTTCGGCCGTTGTGCATTGTGCTGGTCAGGTTCGGGGAAGCTCTCTCGATGAATTCACCCACACCAACGCAGAGGGAACCGCCAATCTTGTGAAGGCCTCGACAGAGCAGGACTCAGCCCCTCGATTTCTTCTCATATCCTCACTTGCAGCCAGGCAGCCGGATCTCTCCTGGTATGCAACCAGCAAGCATCTGGCAGAGCAGATCGTGGCAGACCACTCAGGTATTATGCCGTGTGCAGTTTTTCGCCCGACCGCGGTCTATGGACCTGGGGATAAGGAGATGAGCCCACTCTTCAGGGCAACTCAGCGTGGTGTCTTGCCCATGGTAGGAGGATCTGACATGCGTTTTGGCTTGTTACACGTTAATGACTTAGTCGCAGCGATCCTCTGCTGGCTTGGCACCAGAGTTCCTATACACGGCATCTATGAGCTTGATGATGGGATGCCGGGGGGGTATAACGGTCAATCTGTAGCGGCCATTGCACAGGATGTGTGGAAGAGGCCGGTACGGTGTTTCTTTTTGCCGGGGTCACTGGTTTCGATGACTGCTAATATTAATTTGTACTTGGCGCGACTGCTGCACTACTCGCCGATGCTGACGCCTGGAAAAGTCAGGGAGCTACAGCACCCGAACTGGGTATGTGATATCGCCCCACTGACGAAAGCATTGCCAGACTGGCAGCCTTCCATGCGTTTACGCGATGCTCTGCCACAGACGGCATAGCCCGCATAACATTTAAAGTCACTCAACATATGTCAACTGATTACAACAATATCCTGTCTAGGCTCTGTTTCCACCTCAAGCAACTCTCTAGCCCTGATGTGGTAATTGTGCCCGAGACAGATCTGATCAATGAGTTAGCAATTGACTCAGTTAAGCTACTAAGTCTGGTTATGGAGATCGAGGATGAGTTTGATATCTCCGTCCCACTGAATGTCCTAGCAGATGTTCAGACCGTGCACGAGCTTGCGAATTTAATTTATCAAATCAAATCACAGAATAAATAATGAGCTTACTAGACAAGTTAGACGCAGTAGCAGCAGCCCGAAAAGCATTATTGCCAGAAGGACTCGAGGTGTTCGGTACTCCGATAGAAGAGGTCTACTCTGCGACAGAGGCCAGGATCGGGGACCGTCGCATACTATTTTTAGGTACGAATAACTATCTCGGGCTTACTTTTGCACCAGAGTGCCTACGAGCGGCGCATGAAGCGATTGATCGGGAGGGGACCGGCACCACCGGGTCACGCATGGCGAATGGTAGTTATAGTGGGCACCGAGCACTAGAACGCGAGTTTGCAGAGTTCTACCACTGCCAATCTGGAATCGTATTCACCACCGGTTATCAGGCTAATCTTGCCATGATCTCTGGTCTGGCAGGTGCAGGGGATGTGGTTCTGATTGATGGTGACTCGCATGCAAGTGTCTATGATGGCTGTCGCCTGAGTGGTGCCGAGATAATTCGGTTCCGGCACAACGATGTATCGGATATGGAGAAACGCCTCAAGAGATTGGGGGAGCGTTCGAAGTCCACACTGATCATTGCTGAGGGTATCTACAGCATGCTGGGTGATCAGGCCCCACTGGCAGAGATTGTCAGAGTCAAGAACGCTTACAACAGCATTCTCCTTCTTGATGAGGCACATTCGCTCGGAGTCTTGGGTAAAACTGGCCAAGGACTGGCAGAAGAAACAGGGCTCACAGATGGGGTTGATTTTATTACGGGAACCTTCAGTAAGAGCCTCGGAAGTATCGGTGGCTATTGTGTGAGTAATCATCCTCAGCTCGATCAACTGCGCTATGTCAGCCGTCCATATATATTTACAGCATCCCCCTCACCGGCCACCATTGCATCGACTCGGGCGGCACTTAAATTGTTGCGCGACGGTACCGAGTTACGCCGGCAACTCTGGCAAAATTCGCGGCAGCTTTATGCGAGGCTTGACGGACTCGGCTATCGACTGGGGCCTCAGCCCGGGCCGGTGATCGCAAATATACTGGATAGCCCTCAGCAGGCTCTGATGCTGTGGAAGGGGTTGCTGGATCACGGTATCTACGTCAACTTAATACTGCCACCTGCAGCGCCAGAAGGAAAGGCATTGGTGCGCTGTAGCGTCAGTGCTGCCCACACCAGCGAGCAGATGGATCATGTTGGAAATATTTTTGCAGAGCTGCGCAAGAGTATCTTCCAATGAAGTCCTGAGTGACCGAGGGTGGAATTTCCGTTCCACGGGATACGCATACGTTTTTATCCCAGCCAAAAGATGGTCGACCTGGTAATTGTTTATTGGGCATCGCCTCGTATCAGCTTGAAGACCCAACAAGTAGAAAACTGATGATCTGCGAGACCCGTCGATGCATACCCTAGTCACCTATTTCATGGTCTTCCCCCGGCGCAGTGCATTTGTACTGATTGCGCTATTGGCGGCGGGTATTGCTGAGGGGCTAAGCCTAACCGCACTCCTCCCTTTGCTGTCAGTTGCCGTAGGGGACAGCAGCTCTGATACCGGACGGACTGTGGTACAGGCAATGCAAAGGATTGGCATTGAGCCCACTATTGGCACGATGTTACTGATCATCGTCGGGGGAATGATTACCAAAAGCTTGATATTACTGTTAGCCAACCGCCAGGTTGGATATACCGTAGCTCATGTTGCGAGCAAGCTGAGGCAGGAACTGATCGAGGCGCTACTCGCCAGTCGCTGGCAATATTATCTGCGGCAACCTGCGGGCGCACTTGCCAACTCAGTCGCCACCGAAGCATCCCGAGCTGCTCAAGGCTTTGAACATGCCGCCAATGTCATGGCACTGTCAATCCAGGTCATGGTCTATAGCGTGGTCGCGCTATTCATCTCATGGGAGGTAACGCTTTCTTCTCTTCTAATTGGTGCGGGCATGTTGATGGTATTGCAGTATCTCGTACGGGCTGCAAGTAGAGCGGGGAATAAGCAAACGCATCTGTTTCGACATCTACTGTCTTACCTCGCCGATGTGCTTGCATCGATAAAGTCGCTGAAAGCGATGGCGCGTGATAACGTCGCTGATGCCATCCTTCGCGATGAGACCAAGCAACTAGAAAGAGCCACGCGTCGTGAAGTCATGAGCAGGGAAGCCTTGATGGCTATGCAGGAACCCCTGCTCGCCACTCTGATCGCAGGTGGCTTGTATCTGGCACTGGTGGTGTGGCAACTCTCGTTAGCTGCGGTGATGGTGATGGTCTTTCTGTTGACACGTGTCCAGAGTCTTCTGAATAAAGCGCAGCGACGTTACCAGCATCTGGTGGTGCAGGAGAGTGCCTACTGGGCATTACGCGCAGCGATTAAAGATGCTCGGGATGCGGCTGAAAGAACGGGAGGGACGCAGCAACCGACCCTGCAACAAGGAATCAGTCTTCGCCACATCGACTTCAATTATGATAAGAAATCGATATTTCAGGATATGAGCATTGAAATACCCGTGAATTCATTTACATCAATCACGGGACCATCAGGAGCGGGTAAGAGCACCCTACTTGATCTGTTGTGCGGACTGGCCGAACCTCAGTCGGGCGAAATTCTTGTTGACGGGATATCGCTACATGAAATAGACCTTCGCCACTGGCGGCGCATGATCGGTTATGTGTCACAAGACACGATCCTATTGCACGACACAATTCTCAGTAATATCCTGATTGGCGCCCCCGATCTAACGCAAGTAGATGCAGAGCAGGCGTTGCAGCAAGCAGGTGCTTGGGACTTTGTTTGCGGTCTTCCGGCAGGTCTGCTGACGGTGGTGGGCGAGCGTGGTGGACTTCTTTCAGGAGGCCAGCGTCAACGCATCGCAATCGCCAGAGCGCTAGCCCATCGGCCGCTATTCTTGCTGCTGGATGAGCCAACGAGTGCTTTAGATCCGGACAGCGAGAAGATAATTTGCGAGACGCTACAGAGGCTCGCTCAGAGCCTTACCATTATCGCAGTATCGCATCAGCCTGCTGTGATCAATGCGGCTGACCGTATATTTACGCTGTCCAAGGGTAAGGCGGAGCTACTCACCCGCCAACCCAGCAACCTCACCGATTCGGTTGCCGCTTAAGAAAACCCTTTTCTAGAGCAGGTGCTAGACTGTCTACTTGGGTCGGTAACCTTCAGTCTCGTATAAATGGCTCATCAGTTCGCCTAAATAAAGTTACAGAGCAGTATCGTAGTCATTGGTCACATTGGTAGCTCGTGCTCCGAAAATACATCAAGAAATACCTGCCTTCCTACGAGAGCATCCGGCAGAACCGTTTTGTCGGGTTGTTTGGTGAGTTACTGCAACATCATAACCTGTGGTACCTGCACCGTCGTTCGGTGGCGGGTGGGGTCGCGGTTGGTTTTTTCGCCGGCTTGATCCCGGGCAGCAACCCGGTACAGTTCTTTTTCGCTGCGCTGTTTGCTCGTATATTTAAGGTGAATCTGCCGGTAGCGGTATTCACTACCCTCTACTCCAATCCCTTTACTATCGTACCAATCTATATGGCGGCGTATTCTATCGGTGAGGTTATTTTGGGCGGTGGTAACGGCACTATGCCCATCATCGACTTAAACTTGATGGATAAGAGTATCAGCGAGTGGGCCTCTGCGTTGGCAGACTGGGTAGTCTCCCTTGGTAAGCCGGTGCTGGTAGGTCTTCTATTACTTGCACTCATTCTGCCAATCACCAGCTATGTAGCCGTGCGTGGTGCGTGGCGGGTATACATGATCTATGAATGGCGCATGCGGGCGAGGCGGCGTCACCGAGGATAATGAAAGTCCATGATTCCAGGATACTGGCAACAAGCAACGCAGGAACTGGCCGAGTGTGATGAGGTGATGCATAAACTCATTCAGAACTCGGCAGGGAGTACCCTTATCTCACATGGCGATGCATTCACTACCTTAGTGCGCTCCATAATTGGACAGCAGATTTCGATCAAGGCGGCTGCAACTATCTGGCAGAGGCTGACCACAGTAGCCCCCATGATTTCACCCACGACCTTGCTGAGAATGGACAGTAGTTCATTGCGCAGCTGTGGTCTCTCCTTCCGGAAGGTTGCCTACCTGCAAGACTTGTCGCAGCACTTTAATAGTGGGAGGCTGGATGAGGCATTGTGGAAGGGGGATGATGATGAGACTCTTATCGCCGAGCTGTCACAGGTAAAGGGTATTGGGAGATGGACTGCAGAAATGTTTTTGATTTTTCACATGCTACGCCCGAATGTGCTACCACTGGATGATCTTGGTCTGCAGCGCGCGATCAGCCTTTACTACAATGACAGTCAACCGGTGAGTCGGCTCCAGATGCTTGCAATTGCGAGGCCCTGGCAGCCGTGGTCTTCTGTCGCGACATGGTACTTGTGGAGAGGTCTTGATCCGATACAGGTAGAGTATTGAGACCATAATCTCCAGTCAGATTGAGAGTGGCCAGAATACTTATTTGATTAATACCCCATCAACCAATTGTAAGACCTTCCCTGCCCTAGCTGCCAGTTGCGAATCATGTGTGACAATGATGAAACTTGCACCTACATTGCGGTTGAGCTCAAGCATTAATTCGAACACACCACCAGCGGTATGTCGGTCAAGATTGCCAGTCGGCTCATCGGCAAGAACACAGGCGGGCTGTGTGACCAGCGCGCGAGCCACCGCAGCACGTTGGCGCTCGCCACCGGAAAGCTCACCCGGGGTATGAGTGAGACGATGTCCAAGGCCAACCTGTTTCAACACGGTCTCTGCACGGCCATAGGCTTCGCTACTGAGCATGCGTCGGATCAGGAGTGGCATGGCAACATTCTCAAGCGCACTGAACTCGGGCAGCAGGTGGTGAAACTGATAAATAAAACCCAGAGACTGATTACGCAGTCGGCATCTCTCTTCCTCGTTAATGGTGGCGATGTTCTGTCCCATGATACGAATATCACCTGCACTAGGGGCGTCCAGTCCGCCGAGTAGATGCAACAGAGTGCTCTTGCCGGAGCCCGATGCGCCGACAATGGCAAGTGTCTCACCCGCCGCCACCTCGAGGTCGATACCCATCAGCACGGGAACTTCTAGCTCACCCTGATAGTAGCTCTTGCGCAGGTTACGACAGGAGATGATCGGCCTACTCATACCTTAGAGCCGCTGCTGGATTGACCTTGGAAGCACGATAACTGGGGTAAATCGTTGCTAGTAAAGTCAATAAAAATGACACAGTCGCCACTGTCACGATATCAGCCATCTGCGGGTCAGATGGAATCTCGCTGATGTAGTAGACTTCACGAGATAGGAATTGAACGCTGAACAGGCGCTCAACCAGCGCGATGACGTCGCTCACGTTGTACGCTAGAAGAACTCCCCCAACGACCCCTAATAACGTACCGAAAACGCCGATCAGCGTTCCTTGCACAATAAAAATTTTCATAATGCTGCGGGGGCTTGCTCCCAGCGTTCGTAGAATCGCAATGTCGGGCTGCTTGTCGGTAACCGCCATTACCAAGGTAGAGACGATATTGAATGCGGCAACTGCAATGATCAGGGCCAGGATCAGTGACAGCATTCGTTTTTCAATCTGGATCGCACGAAAATAATTTGCATGCTGGCGGGTCCAGTCGGTGATGTGAGTGTCCTGGGAGATCAGTGGGGCCAACTCTCTTACCACTTGCGGTGCCAGGAAGAGGTCGTGTAGCTTGAGTCGCACACCCGAGACCTGATCATTTTCCATACGATAGAGCTTTTGCGCATCTACGATATGGATGAGCACCAGTGAGGAGTCGTATTCGAAATGTCCTGCTTCGAAGATGCCTGTGACAGTGAACTGTTTGAGACGAGGCAGTATCCCAGCGGGAGTCACTTGCCCCTGCGGTGAGATCAGCACGATCTTGTCGCCTCTAGACACGCCCAAGGTTCTAGCCAGCTCTGTACCGACGACGATACCAAACTCACCTGGCACCAGCTCGTCAAGCTTTCCGTTCACCATCATCCGGTCGAGATCGGCCACCTTGTCTTCAAGAGCTGGAAGGATCCCGCGAACCATGACACCACGAACGACCTGACCGACCGATACCATTCCCTGAGCGCCGACATAAGGCGCAGCAGATTCTACTTGTGGGTGATTGGTTGTCTCATGCGCAACTTGGGGCCAGTTAGTCAGAGTGCCATCGATGCCGCTCACCTGGACATGCGACGCCACACCGAGGATACGGGTTCGTACTTCCTTCTGGAATCCATTCATGACCGACATCACAGTGATCAGGGCGGTCATGCCGAGCGTGATACCCAGCAGGGAGATCAGGGAGATG
>CANIWY010000044.1 GCA_947471695.1 Nitrosomonadaceae bacterium | reverse complement strand
CTTTGTAAGTTGCTTTAGCAAGCCATGCTCGCCAAGCAAGTCTTCTGGTTTCTGGTAGCCAGCTAGCAATTGATCAATAAGATCTGGCGATGGTGCTTTCTGTGTTGCGGTCATGTTCACTCCTTCTCAAGGTTAGGCAGTTTCCTGCCAGATGACCGTTTACACAAAATTTCTTACACCCCCCATTATTCCGATGGACGGCCCAGCACAACTTATCGTAAAGACCAAATCAGAATGGCATCGTAAAATCTATCGAGAATAGGACCTGATCCTTCCGGCCCCCGAAGGGTAAGTACGCTTCTTGGCCAAGACTGTGCGCCACATCGTAACGGATATTGGGGCGAACATTAAACTGTTGCAGCGCCTTGGGATCAATCTTCAGTCTTTTTGCTGGTTTCCAGTTTGCACCAAATGTAATCGCAAAATAATCAGCGGGCATCGCCAAAGACAGTGCCCCTGCACCATGCACTGCAAAACTATTAAACGAGCCATCTGCATTCGCATTAGTGGCGGCACTAACTCGGCCCGGGCTCGTGACACTGAAGCCATCACGATCACGGAACCACTCCCCGCGGAAACCGATCGAGAGATCATTCAGAACATCTTGGTATAAGTGCATATTGATACCATACCACTGCGCCTGGCTTCCCCCCGGGTTAGCCAGCGTCAATACATTATCAGCGTAACCATGATCGTGCTGAAGTATCATATGAGTTTTACGGGTAATCATGTGCTTAGCCACAATGCTGTACATGCCCCAAAAAGCATTGTTCCGTGCTGATGTATGACTACCTGTACCCGCGACATTGAGAGAGCTCCTCTTGTCGTCAGTGGTGTAGGTCATGCTCCCGATACCCCCCCAGTTACTCATCTGCCGATTAAAGCTGCCATCCCAGCCACCGGTGCCGCTCCCCGTGATGGCACCGCTCTTGAACATGATATTTTTGTCAACATTGTAGGTAGTCAATACGCCAGTATGGGTGAAAGGCTCTCCGTACTGCGTGGTGTAGGCATGGCTGTAGAAGAAGTTATTAGGTGCGGGCACTGATTCATATCCAATTGGTGTATAGAAATGCCCCACCTTGATGGTAAGACCATTTGCAATCGGCGCATATATTTCAACAAAGGCCTGCGGCAGAGCGACGCCATAGTTACGCCCAACATTTAATATGTTCAGATCCCAATCACCTCGGTTTGTCAGGGGGACACCCGTATTCACGTCTGCATTAGGATTGCCATAAGCTTGGGTGAAAATGGAATCAGTGCCGAACATAAAATCTGCGCGGAATCCTAAGTCCCACGAATTGTCTACGTTCACTACATTACGCCTCAGAAATAAATTAAACTGATTAAACTGAGCTTGATTGGCACGATCACTGAATGTAACCGGCCCGTTGTATCCAAATTGTGAGTGTCCTGGATTGAGCGTCGCCCCCCCATTCATCCATCCACCAACCTCTATTCCATTATCCTTAAAAAATTTTGGCATGATGAGAGAATTCAGCAGGCCATTCGATTGTCGGACCTTCATCGCCGCTTGTGCGCCCGACATGCCTATCGAAAGAAGGACTACTCCACCCGCTACCATCGCCGATATACGAATACGATTCTTGCGTACGGTTTTACATTGCACTTTTCTGGCCACCTTCAGTTAAGGAATAGACAACACTCCGTCTCGGTCGGCTGTTCAATCGCTCCATCGCCATATTGATCTCCTGTTGCGTAATCGTTGTGAAGTCCCGATTTTTTGGGAAGTACTCCCGTATCAATCCATTCGTGTTCTCGTTCGTACCTCGCTCCCATGACGAATAGGGGTGAGCAAAGTAGAAATCGGCCTTCAACTTGCTGGCGATCTCTTCGTGCCCAGCGAATTCCTTGCCATTGTCCGAAGTGATCGTGCGCACCCTCTTTCGGTGTGGCTTAAGCAGCCCGATCATCGATGGAAACCCTATTGGATAGCGTGCCACGCTGCTCCACCTTGCCGTAACGCTTCTTTCTTAACTTCTGGCTGCGCAGATTCTTCCACAGGAATCCGCCTATTTTTCTGTAACTGATTGACATTATAGTCAAGGTTTGTGAAACCTCTTGCACGGTGATAAGACTAAACTCTACGGCGATAGCGCCCTCGCGGGGCTTGCTCTAATCAATCTGACTAAATGGGGAATACCCCTCATGGAACAGGTACGTCCCGCGTAAGCAGATTAAATAAAGATAACAAAGTCCTAAGATGAGGCAGACTAAGAACCTGATAAGGGTGCTTTAGAGTCTCCAAAGACCCAGATTCACAGGCTCAACTATGCCAGATGGGGCGACCTGCCACATTACAGCAGACCGATATAAACAGGGGGTACTCACCCGAGACGCTCAGTAAAATCAACGGAAAGTGCAGGGACGGGAGTGGTGATCACTTTACTCCTCAATGCGAGAAATCCAAGTAAATATTGATACACCTATCCCAAGAACAGTTTATAGGCTGGGTTCTTACTCTCATCCCAGTACCGATAACCCAACTGGCTGAGAAATGACTTAAATTCGGCTTTCTCTGCAGGCGGCACCTCCATCCCCACCAGGACGCGGCCATAATCAGTACCATGGTTACGATAATGGAAGAGGCTTATATTCCAGTGTCGGCTCATACTGTCTAAGAACTTCATCAGTGCGCCAGGACGGTCCGGAAACTCGAACCGATAGAGAGTCTCATTCTTTACTCCGCTCGCCCGCCCACCTACGAGATGGCGAATGTGTAGCTTCGCCATCTCGTTATCACTAAAATCTTCTGCGTAAAGCCCGCTCTTTTTTAGACTCTTGATCAGTTGTGCCGACTCGCCGCGGTTGCGTACAGATACGCCAACAAACACATGCGCCTGCTTTGGGTCAGAGTAGCGGTAATTAAACTCCGTTATGCTCTTCGTCCCCAGCATGGCGCAGAATTTCTTGAAACTACCCGGCTCCTCCGGAATAGTCACCGACATCACCGCTTCCCGCTGCTCGCCCAGCTCCGCTCGTTCTGATACATGACGCAGCCGATCAAAGTTCATGTTAGCACCGGAGGCAATTGCCACCAGAGTTTTGCCGCGAATCCTGCTACGCTTGGCATAGGCCTTAGCACCTGCAATGGAGAGTGCACCAGCAGGCTCCAGAATAGCGCGGGTGTCTTCAAACACGTCCTTAATCGCTGCGCAAATGGCATCCGTGTCCACCAAGATGATCTCATCCACCCACTCGCGACACAGGCGAAAGGTCTCTTCGCCTACCTGCTTCACTGCTACACCATCTGCAAATAGACCCACTTGAGTCAGTTTTACACGTCGACCCTCCTGCAGTGAGCGAGACATAGAGTCGGCATCGACCGGCTCAACCCCGATCACTTTGATCTCTGGGTACAGTCTCTTTACATATGCGGCAATCCCAGAAATGAGGCCGCCCCCGCCGACCGGCACGAATATGGCGTGGATCGGGCCGGTATGTTGCCTCAGAATCTCCATACCGATCGTACCCTGCCCCGCGATGACATCTGGGTCATCATAGGGATGTACAAAGGTGGCACGCTCCTCTGCTGCGAGTTTCAGAGCGTGCGTATACGCCTCATCATAGGCGTCACCGTGTAGTAATACAGTCGCACCGCGTGCTTCGACCGCTTGTACCTTGATTTGCGGGGTGGTGACTGGCATCACGATCATGGCCCGACAGTTAAGCCGCTGCGCTGCCAACGCCACTCCCTGCGCGTGGTTGCCCGCAGAGGCCGCTATCACACCGCGCTTGAGCTGGGCAGGCGAGAGCCTGACCATCTTGTTGTAGGCGCCGCGCAATTTGAATGAGAATACCTGCTGCATATCCTCCCTCTTCAGTAACAACTGGTTATGCATGCGCGATGAGAGATTGCGAGCAAGCTCAAGGGGAGTCTCTACCGCTACATCATAAACACGAGCAGTGAGAATTTTTTCAAGATAATCATTCTTCATCTGGACATTCACCTGAGGGGCCATAGTCTGAACCGAATTCTAGCATGTTGAAGAGCGCATCTAGTTCAGGTCAATTGTTAAATTCTGTGGATCGAGCTATCCTAATAGGCAGTTAAATATTTTTATCAGAGCAGGGACACCATGACACAAGATGAACAAAAACGTGCTGTTGCACAAGCCGCCATTCAGCATGTTCAAGCCGGTACCATTGTCGGGGTTGGAACCGGCTCTACCGCTAATTATTTCATAGATGAGCTGGCCAAGATTAAGCATAAGATTAAGGGGGCAGTGGCAAGTTCCGAGGCGACTGCTCAACGCCTCAAGGGGCATGGCATCGAGGTTATGGATCTGAATAGCGTTAATGATCTCCCTCTCTATGTAGATGGTGCTGACGAAGTTACTGAGCACTTACACATGATTAAAGGCGGGGGGGGCGCCTTGACGCGCGAGAAAATTGTTGCTGCGGTCGCGAGAAAGTTTGTCTGTGTCGCCGACCAAACCAAGCTGGTTGATATCCTCGGTGGGTTTCCCCTGCCGGTCGAAGTGATCCCTATGGCACGTAGCTATGTCGCTCGCGAGATCTCGAAAATAGGCGGGCAACCGATGCTTCGCCAGGGATTCACCACTGACAATGGAAACTTAATTCTCGATGTACGCGGTCTGAATATTCTCAACCCGGTGGAACTTGAGACAGCACTCAATCAGATAACTGGTGTGGTAACCAATGGTCTATTTGCTAGACGCGGCGCCGATGTACTATTAATTGGCACCGATAGCGGTGTGCGAACGATTGCCATTTAAACTGAGAGACAACAAAATTGTCATAATCATCGAGTATCCTTTCCAGTTTCTGATCAACCAAGAGGCGCATAATGTCAATCAGCGAACATATATCCAAACAATTTAATGCCGAGCTCGAAGCCGTCCGCTCGAGTGTTCTCCAAATGGGTGGACTGGTTGAGGAGCAGATTGAACGCGCCATTGAAGCGCTTACCACTGGCAATATAGATCTGATCGAACAAGTCATCGTAGATGACCACCGCGTCAATGCCATGGAGGTCTCTATAGACGAGATTTGCAGTCAGATTATTGCGCGCCGGCAACCAACGGCCGGTGACTTACGTATGATCATGACCGTCATTAAGACGATTACCGATCTGGAACGAATCGGTGATGAGGCAGCCAAGATCGCACGTATGGCAAAACTTATCTATGGGGCGGGGCGGAAGCACATGCCGCGCTTTATAGAGATTCGGCATGTCGCCAATATCGCAATAGAGATGTTGCGTAAATCATTGGACGCCTTCGCCCGGCTTGACTTAACGGCGGCGGCTCAGGTGGTTCGTCAGGATGAACTGGTGGATGAAGAATTTCGTTCAATCATCAGGCAGCTGATCACTTTCATGATGGAAGATCCTCGCATGATCTCGACCTCTCTTGAAATTCTGTTTGCTGCGAAGGCCATTGAACGTATCGGCGATCACGCTAAAAACATGTCCGAGTATGTTGTCTATCTAGTCAAGGGTAAGGATGTCCGCCATGTTACTGTTGAGGAGATCGAGCGCGAGGTTCTGCAGTAGTTGCTCCAGTGAGCTCTAAAAATCCACCAGGAAACATGCCTGAATATTCCACTCTGGCTGCGGTTGATCTCGGCTCTAACAGCTTTCGTCTACAGGTAGCGAGGGTGGTGGGCGAACAAATTTATCCGCTGGATAGCCTAGGTGAAATGGTACGCCTTGCCGCCGGAATCACTGCCGATGCGCGATTGAATGAGGACTCCCAAGCCCGCGCACTTGACTGTCTAAAACGTTTTGGCGAACGGTTGAGAGGTTTCGCACCACATACCGTGCGAGCAGTAGGCACAAACTCACTGAGAGTCGCGAAGAATGCCCCCGCCTTCCTTAAGAAGGCTGAATCTGCTCTTGGGTTTCCTATTGAGGTTATTGCGGGGCGCGAGGAAGCTCGTCTCATTTATCTGGGTGTTGCTCATGGATTGCCTGTTTCAAGCGATAACCGACTTGTTGTCGATATTGGTGGAGGCTCTACCGAAGTCATTATTGGCAGCGGATTAAAGCCTGCCAAGCTGGAGAGTCTATATGTGGGCTGTGTCAGCCACAGTCTTCGTTTTTTCCCGGATGGGAAAATCACCAAGTCTGCGATGAAACAAGCGGAGCTTGCTGCTCGCACTGAGGTTCAGACAATTGCTACTGAATTCTCATCTGATCAGTGGCAAGATGCATTCGGCTCATCCGGCACTGCCCGCGCACTAGGTGAAATTTTAAAACTGAATAACTTTGGCAGTGAGAGTACTAGCGATGACATCACAACAGAGGGGCTGGGGGAATTTCGTGATTATTTACTCACGGCTGGAGACAGTCGTAAATTAGAAATTGCCGGTCTACGCGCAGAGCGTGCCCCTGTCATCGTCGGCGGTTTCGTCATCATGTCCGCCATATTTTCAGAACTGAATATTCGCCGTATGTCGCAGGTAATGGGCGCGCTCCGTCAGGGCGTTCTGTATGACTTGTTAGGACGCTTCCATAATCACGACATGCGAGAAGTGACGGTGCTGCAGTTCATGCGGCGCTACCAAGTAGACCCTACCCAGGCGCGGCAAGTTGAGTCGCTCGCATTGGTGCTGGCTCGGCAGTTGCTGAAGGACTCTCCTGACGACCTTGAGGATGCCCTCCGAATCCTGTCATGGGCTGCACGACTGCATGAGGTTGGCATTTCGATCGCTCACTCGGGGTACCACAAGCATTCTGCATATATTCTTGGCAATGCTGACATGCCAGGGTTCTCAAAAATGGAACAGTCACGCCTAAGCCTGCTAGCACTGGTTCACCGGGGAAACCTCAGCAAGGCACGGGGAATGGTTGCAACATTATCGGACCTGAAGCTAGTGTTTGCACTGAGACTGGCAACACTCTTTCACCGTAGTCGCAGTGAAATTGAGCTGCCTCGGCTTGAAGTCTTTCTTGATGATGACGAGTGTGTATTACGCATTGAGCACCAGTGGCTAGAACGTAACCCCTTGACCAATACCGCTATAAGCGCCGAAGCTGAGGAGTGGCCATCTCTTGGTTTCAATCTGCGTATCAAAGACTTATCGGTTGCTCGCAAGGACAAGAGAGGGAATTAGCTGATTTGGGTTGCTATCGGCACATACCCCCCGAACTCGTAATACCCCAACCCAATCCGCTCAGACTATTCAGTAACATGCCGCCTCACCCCCCAGCTGCAACACGGCAGGGATACGCGCTCTGATGCGTTAATACTCCATTCCCTTGAAGGACTTATTAGACTCCTCCCTCCACGCAAATTTCTTGACAGGTAAAAGGGGAGGGGTTAGGCTACGAGGGTCGTTGGAATGGGCTATGAAGGGACTTGTGAAGTCCTAAACGCCCAAGAATCACATAATAAATAACTACGTAACACGGAACAACAAAGGAGAGAAGACATGGTTGGCAAGCTTTGGCTTAAGTTAGTTTTGCTGGTCGGCGGCACACTGCTGGCGGCTTCATCGTACGCGAACTTTCCCAGCGTCCCCAAGGAAACCTACAAAGCACTGAGTCTGGAGCAGTCAGCCACACCCAAGCAATTACACGATGCACTGAGCAAGCGGTACAAGGATCCAGCGCAAGGCGCCGGACGAGGTACCTTGGCTCAGTACTGGGAACCAATTCCATTTAGCATGTACATGGACCCAGCCTCCTTCTACAAGCCCCCAACCTCAATGAAGGAAGTGGCCTCACGCCAAGAGTGCGTGAAATGCCATACCGATGAATCACCAGTCTGGGTAAATGCTTGGAAGAAGAGCACCCATGCCAATCTGGACAAGGTCCGTGCACTCAAGCCTACCGACCCCACCTTCTACAAGAAGGCATTGCTAGAGTCTGTTGAGAAGAATCTCCGCTCTATGGGCCGACTGGGTTCAGGTGAGAAGCTCAAAGAAGTCGGTTGTATTGATTGCCACGTAGATATCTACACCAAGAAG
>CANIWY010000043.1 GCA_947471695.1 Nitrosomonadaceae bacterium | reverse complement strand
TCACCCCCCTCAACTGAAGACGATACCCCCCGCTAATACCCAGATTATCAAGGATTGCATGTGGTTTGTGCCTTGTTTTTTGTTACACTTACAACCTTATTCGCCCATGCAGCATCGTCTGGCAGACTAAGTGGCAGGACCAATAAATGCTCCCTTCCCTGGAAGCCGACCGCGAAAGGATACATGCCGTCGTACTTCGATACCGGTAATGCGATATTTAGAAACCTGAAAATGGCAATTGATCCGCGGTCGGACAGCCTTTTCACGGCAAGCATCCAAAAAATGGGCTCTTATTCTCCCCGCCCTATCCATTGGCTCATTTGTTTACTCTGTATCTCGTTCAATGCATTAGCCGAGACCTCTTCACCCACCCTGAACGCGATTGTCGATTCGCCGCCACTGGTGCGAAAGACGCCGAAAAGTATCAGCGCGCCATCATTCATTGAGACTAGTCGCACGCAAGGTCACTATGATCGCAACATTGAATCGGTTAGCGAGATCCAACTGCGAGGCGTAACCCCAATTGTTGTGGCCGCACCCGTACCACCAACGCCCACCACCCCGATCGGACCGGCAATTTCTATCGCAAAGAAAATCGCCAATCCCAATAAATTCGTATTCGCGGAGGCTGGCCGGGCACAGGGTCATCAGGAACGCGGGGTCGGCCTCTTATATGAGGATGAGCTACGGGGTGCTGAATCGGAAAACAAGCTGGTATACATCGATGCCGACAGGCTAGAAGGGACTGTCGACGAAATGTTCGAGGCGATTGGCAATGTCGAAGTACGTAGCGATGATAAATTCATCACTGCAAAACGAATAAGGTATCTGCCAAATACCAATGAGGTTACGGTCGAAGATACCGTGCGAATCGAGCGTCGAGGTGGGAAAGACCTGATTGAAGGCTCTGAACTCAGACTGAATCTAGACAATACAACCGGACAGTTGAGTCAAGTCAACTATCGCCTCCTGGAGGGCCTTGATAAGGACGCTGGTAGTGCTCGAGGTAACGCCAAGTTACTAATGTTCGAGGGCGAGGATAATTACCGTGTCCGACAAGGAAGCTACACCACCTGTCCAGAAGGAGATAATGACTGGATGCTCCTGGCAGATGATTTGAAAATTGATAATAAGGAAGAGGTGGGCACCGGCCACCATGTCACGATCGCTTTCAAGGGGATTCCAATCGCCTATACACCATGGATAAATTTCTCACTTGATAACAAAACACGCAAAAGCGGACTCCTCACCCCAGAAGGGGGTTATACCAAAAGGACCGGAGAAGAGCTCACAATCCCATTTTATTGGAATATTGCACCCAATATCGATGCAACCTTCTCGGCACGGATGATGTCGAATCGAGGCATCATGATGCAAAATGAGTTACGTTATATAGGTAAGAATGCAACTGGAAATCTGCTGCTGGAGTACTTGCCGAGTGCAACCTCCGGGGCGATCCCAGGTTTCACCAAAGCCAGACCAAGCTCCGCCCCCCCAAATCTGGATCGCTATTACCTATCATTCAAACATGCGCAAAACTTTGGTTATGGCTGGAAAGGAAATTTTGAATACAATAAGGTATCTGATAATTATTACTTCCTTGACCTAGCCTATGATGTCAGGCAAACCAGTCTAGCAAATCTAAGGCAAGAGGCTTCCCTCGCCTACCAGAATACCCTGTGGAACGACGGATCTATAAACTTCAAAGCAACAGCCCAAAGCTTCCAGAATATCCGCGGCGGTAGCGTCTATCGACGCCTACCAGAGTTCGCACTTAACATAACAAAGCCAAATGTATTCGGGGCAGAACTTGATCTTAAGAGTAGCTGGACGAGCTTCTCTCATACACTGGTCACTATGCCCACTGGTAATCGCCTAGTTCTTAATCCCAGTATCAGCTTTCCTCTGCGCAAGGAGTACGGCTTCATCATCCCCAAGATTGGCGTTCACTACACCAGCTACGACCTCAATTCGAGCCAAGCTACAACCCTCTTGGGTAGCCCCCTGCAGCCGGATCGGACTCTGCCCGTACTCAGCCTAGATAGCGGCCTCATCTTTGACCGAGACGTTGCGGTGCGTGGAGAACGCTTTACCCAGACTCTCGAACCCCGAGCTATGTATGTCTACATCCCCTACCGTGACCAGATTACCCTGCCTAATTTTGATTCGGCATTTACAGATTTTAGTTTCGCACAAATCTTTAATGAAAATCGTTTCAGTGGCAGTGACCGCATCAATGACGCGAACCGAGTGACATTAGGGCTTACTTCACGCTTCCTTGAGGCCAGCGGCGGTAATCAACGTCTAAGCTTGAGTATAGGCCAACAGATCTTCTTCACACCGACGCGAGTAACCTTGGCAGGATTGGCCCCGACAAATAGTAAAATAAACCTTATTGCTGCAGTCACGGGAAATCTTACGTCGCAAATTAAAGCCGACACAACTGTTCAGATGGATCAGAGCAAGGGCGAGGTTGATGTCGTACGCTCCGCCTTAAGTTACAGCCCACAACTCGGCAGCATTATTAATCTCGGCTACCGATACTCCCGTTTTGGACCAGGTGCGTTGCTAAATCCAACAGTGATACCGTTATATCCTGTGAATCCCTTTGGACTCCACCAGGCGGATATCTCAGCCCAGTGGCGGTTCAATGAAAAGTGGCAGGCTGTCGGGAAAATAAATTACTCCATTCTCGACTCTAGAATTCTAGAGAGACTCTTAGGGTTTGAGTATAATGCCTGTTGCTGGTCGCTGCGATTTATGTACTCGGAGATAACCCTTGTTCCCTTGCATACCACCCAAGCAGGCTTTCTGCAGCTTGAATTAAATGGTCTGATGGGCTTCGGCATAAGTCCGCTGAAAGCCCTTCAACAGAAGATCCCTGGCTACACCGATACCAGTCCGACCGCAAAAAATTCCGGGGCCTCTATGAGACCTTGATCATCCAATCGCGAACCCAACGCACCAAGTGCTTATCTCGCAGTTACCACTAAAAACTCTCGCACGTATGAGTACAACCCACTCTCGTCACCTCCTTACCCTGCTATTTACATTAGCAGTCGAGATTGCTAATGCCCAACAGGTTGCTCATATCGGCAGAATTGCGCCGATAGACCGTATCATTGCGGTGGTGAACGAAGAGGTCATCACACAGAGAGAGCTTGATGAGATGCTCGGCCACACCATCAGACAACTGCAAACACGCGGAGTGCAAGCACCCGCACATGATGTTCTGGAGAAGCAACTGTTGGAGCGGTTTATCATCACCCGGTTACAGTTGCAGATGGCGAAGGAAACCGGCTTGGCAGTGAGTGATTCTGATCTAGATGACACCCTGCGCCGTATCGCTAAGGAGAACAAGATGTCCTTGCCCGAGCTTTATACCGCACTTGAGCGTGATGGAATTAACTTGAATAAGTTTCGCGATGAAATTCGTAATGAGCTGATCGTGACCCGCCTAAAAGAACGCGAGGTAAACAACAGGATCACCGTGACCGAGGGTGAAGTCGACAACTTCCTTCATAACCAAGAGATTTCGGGTGCTGGCGTCATTGAATATCGTCTTGCTCACATCTTAGTACAGCTCCCAGAACGGGCGGAAGGACCGCAAATTGAGATCAAGTACCGTCGCGCAGAAGCGGCCCTAACTAAATTGAAGAATGGAGTTGAATTTGCTCAGGTAGCTGCCGAGTTTTCAGACGCTGCAGATGCGATGAAGGGAGGCGTACTTGACTGGCGCCCGAGCACTCAACTGCCAACAAAGTTTGCTGAGGTGTTAGCATCGATGCAGCCAGGCGGACTGACATCGATCATCCAGAGTCCAAACGGGTTTTATATTTTTAAATTACTCGAACGGCGCGGGCAGAAAGCGTCCACCGTGATAATCACCCAGACTCAGGCCCGCCATATCCTTGTCAAGACCAACGAACTCACTTCTGCCAGCGATGCCAAACGTCGCACAATTGATCTAAAAGAACGTCTGGACAATGGCGGCAGTTTTCAGGAATTGGCGAAACTTCACTCTGAAGATGCCAGCGCTTCATCCGGCGGCAGTCTAGGCTGGATCTCGCCCGGAGATACCGTACCCGAATTCGAGAAAGCCCTCAATTCACTCCAGCCCGGACAAATCAGTGAGCCAGTGCAATCTGCATTCGGTTGGCATCTGATCCAAGTGGTCGAGCGTCGAACCTTAGACGTGAGTAGCGAACAGCAACGAAAAGCTGCTCGTCAGTCTATCCATGCACGTAAAGCTGACACAGATTTTCAGGAATGGCTGCAGCGACTCCGTGATCGAGCCTATGTCGAATACCGACTGGAAGAGCGTTAGGTCTCACTTCCCACCATCCATGACGCCGCTCAATCTACTGCGCACCCCAACCCTTGCCCTCACCGCTGGCGAGCCTGCTGGAATCGGCCCCGATTTGTGTGTACAAATTGCGCAACAACGCCCGGCTCGCAAACTAATAGTCATCGCCGATCGTGATTTACTGTATCAACGGGCCCAGTTACTACGACTCCCTCTAGAATTGACGGATTATCTCCCGGGTGTCTCGGCTGAGCACAAGGCAGGAAGACTGCAAGTAATTCATATACCGCTGAATGAACCCACCCTTCCTGGCCGGCTCAACCCTGCCAATGCTCCCTATGTACTGGCAACCCTGGATCGCGCTATCGAGGGTTGCGGTAGCGGCGAATTTTCTGCGATGGTAACCGCACCGGTGCATAAAAGCGTCATCAACGACGCTGGTATTTCTTTTACTGGCCACACTGAATATCTATCCCACCGCTCTCACAGTCAAACCGTAATGATGCTGGTCGGAGGCGGGATGCGAGTTGCGCTTGCTACCACACACCTGCCTCTCAAAAATGTAGCGTCAGCCATTACGCATGAGAGTTTGGAGCGACAGCTGCGCATCATCCACAATGACTTAATCTCGCGCTTTAACATCGATAGACCACGCATTGCGGTGGCGGGACTAAACCCTCATGCGGGTGAGTCTGGTCATCTCGGCAGAGAAGAGATAGATATCATCATCCCTGTACTGAATCAACTACGTACCGAAGGAATTCAGCTGATCGGCCCACTCCCGGCCGATACTCTGTTTAACCCTTTGCATCTGAAAAATTTTGATTGTATATTTACCATGTACCATGACCAAGGACTGCCAGTATTGAAGCACGCGAGCTTCGGCACCGGAGTTAATGTTACGCTGGGACTGCCCTTCATTCGTACCTCAGTGGATCACGGTACCGCGCTGGATCTCGCTGCAACTGGGTGCGCCGATCCGGGTAGCCTACTTGCAGCAATTGAACTAGCCGTAACGCTGGCTAGCAACAAGAAAACTTAACTCATGCGTCACACGCCCCGGAAACGTTTCGGTCAGAACTTTCTGGTTGATACCAGAATCGTCGCAGATATTATCTTCGCCATCCACCCGGTCAAAGACGACCTATTAGTAGAAATCGGCCCAGGACTCGGTGCACTCACGCGGCCGCTACTACAATCGCTCCATCATCTACAAGTTGTTGAAATTGACCGCGATATTGTTGAACGGCTGCGTCAGGAGTTTCCTGCAGAGCGGCTGACAATATACTCAGCCGATGCCCTGGAATTTGATTTCTCTCTACTCGGGAAAAGTCTACGAGTGGTTGGCAACCTGCCTTATAACATCTCCACCCCGATTCTGTTTCATCTGAGTCGCTTTGCAGAGAGTATCCATGACATGCATTTCATGCTGCAAAAAGAGGTAGTGGCCCGTATGGTCGCAGCACCCTCCACTCCGGACTACGGCCGTCTCTCCGTGATGCTGCAATGCAAATTTGAGATGGAGCAACTCTTCACCGTTCCGCCAGAATCCTTTCATCCGATTCCGAAAGTTGAGTCGGCCATCGTTCGCATGTCCCCTCTCAGGGGGGCTCTCATTGAGCCCGGTAAAGAAAATTTGTTTGCTGGGGTCGTCTCTGCCGCCTTCTCACAGAGGCGTAAAACTCTGCGCAATACGCTGCACGCTCATCTCAGACCAGAAGACTTTATTGCGCTGGATATTGACCCAAGACTACGGGCAGAGAATTTATCCATAGCACAGTTTGTGGCGATCACAGACCACTTATCTTCGCTTGAGAAAGTAAATTAGACTTGCGTATCAGTGCAAAATCGATTTAATCTTTCTTCTCATCATCTTTTTTACGCGGCTTCGTGCACCATACAATGATAAACATCAACACAAGAACCACACCTGCTTCCACTAAGAGTATCCACATATTTTTGCCGTCATTGTATATTTACCAAATGTGACTTTAACCATAATCCAATGAAAAACCAATTAAGTTTGATTGGTATCACGCTGCTGTTAGTCAGCGCCTGTACTGTCGTCCCGATTGTCCCGGTCACTTCGGGGAAATCCCAGCTGCCCGCGACTTCTCTACCCCCCATCGGCATACTCAAAGCAACAGAGTGGAGCTCTCTAACCGGTTGGACGGATGACGATATTTTACCGGCATGGGACGCATTCCTGCGCAGCTGTACAGCATTAATGAACCGGCCGCTGTGGCAGGAAGCCTGCACCCAGGCTATTTCAATGCAACAGCCTGATAGCACTAAACTAAGACAATTCTTCGAGAACCGTTTTGTCCCCCATCAAGTGCTAAATTCTGATGGCGGAAGTGATGGTCTAATCACGGGCTATTATGAACCTCTGCTAAAAGGCAGTCGCAAACCCTCTGGACGGTATCGTTTTCCGCTATACGCCACGCCTGATGAGCTTATCGTGGTCGAACTGGGTGATATCTATCCAGAGCTCAAGAATATGAGGCTGCGTGGACGTTTGCAGGGACGCAAGGTGGTGCCTTATTACAGTCGCGCAGAATTAGAAAATGATACCGGCAAAGGTGCAACTTCAATGCAAGGGCGTGAACTTGTATGGGTTGAAGATGCAGTCGAATTATTCTTCCTTCAGATTCAGGGGTCGGGTCGTGTGGAACTTGAAAATGGCGAAATTGTACGCGTCGGTTACGCGGAACAGAATGGCCACCCGTATAAATCCATCGGCAAGCTGCTGGTGGATCGTGGTGAGTTAGTGTTGGAGAAAGCGTCTATGCAAGGAATCAAGGCATGGGGGCAGAAAAATCCGAATAAACTAAACGAATTGCTGCGACAGAACCCCAGTTATGTTTTTTTCCGTGAGTTACCTGCCGATCTACCTGGCCCATTGGGTGCACTTGGCGTACCTCTGACAGCAGGCAGGAGTCTTGCCATTGACCCTCGATCCATCCCTCAGGGGGCACCGGTGTTCCTTGCCACTACCTGGCCCAACAGCGACAAGCAGCTACAGAGGTTGATGATTGCACAAGATACCGGTGGCGCTATTAAGGGAGGCGTCCGCGCTGATTTCTTCTGGGGCTTCGGTCCAGATGCGGGGAATCAAGCTGGGAAAATGAAGCAGAGTGGAAAAATGTGGGTATTAATGCCTAGCGGCTATACGCCATAACACGATCAGACTGATGATTTCGTCATTTTGTTGGCATAACAGCTAGTTTCTTTTCAATCATTTCAGCAGCTATCATTCCCGGTGCAACTGAGCCATCAGCAAAAATCAATGTCGGAGTACCGCTCACACTGTGTTTCTGAGCCACCTGAATAATCCTATCAATCGGCGTTTCACAAGCCTTTGCGGTTGGGGCAGTCCCCTTTAACATGAAATCATCCCAAGCCTTGAGCCGGTCTGCGGAGCACCATATCGCAGTCGCTGTTGCTACTGAGCCATTGAGCACTGGATACAGTAGCGTGTAGATGGTTACATCAGTGACCTTACTCAACTCAGCCTCTAGACGCTTGCAGTACGGGCAATTCGGATCTGAGAAAACAACCACCCGTCGTTTACCGTTGCCTCGTACAGCCTTGATTGCCAGCTCCAGTGGCAATGAGTCTATGCTGATCCGTCGCGTCTCTTTGATCTGCTGCAGCCGTCCATCGGTCAAACTTTGACCCGTTTTTGGATCGATCACATGCCCAGAAAAGAAGTAACTCGCC
>CANIWY010000042.1 GCA_947471695.1 Nitrosomonadaceae bacterium | reverse complement strand
ATTGGGATCGAGTCCATATAAGCAGTAGCAATACCTGTGATGGCATTCGTTACGCCGGGGCCCGATGTCACCAGAGCAACCCCGACCTTGTTGCTCGAACGGGCATAGCCGTCCGCTGCATGAACTGCCGCCTGTTCGTGACGGACTAGGACGTGTTTAACCTTGTCCTGCTTAAACAGTTCATCATAAATGAAGAGAACGGCGCCGCCGGGGTAGCCAAAAATATAATCCACACCCTCTTCCTGCAAGCAGCGGATCGTGATTTCGGCGCCTGTTAAATCCATATTCATACCTTAAGCTAGCCCTAATATTAAACATCAATGAGTGATGCGCTGAGCTAAGCACAGTAACGGTTAGTCGGTCTTTGGTCAACCCCTAAACCAGTCCCGTTTTTCAGAAAATAGGTAGCAATCCGCTGCCGAGCGGCAACATGGCGCGTGAATCTCGGTATGTGATGAGGGATTGCTAGATATCTCAGATTCGAGCTGCAACCGAGTGATGCTGCAAGGGCCTTGGTCTCGATGTGAGGAGACTTGACTGTGTAAGGCTTCGTTATTTCAGATTGGGTCGGACGTCATTTTATTCTGGGAGGGTCCCTGTCTTCGAAATAAATTGAGCGAGTTACTTGAGAATTCCCCCCATTAAAGGGTAGAATGTCCGCCTTTCGCATCAGGCATTTATTGGAGAGAACACATATGCCAGTCACAACCGATCAAAAAGCACAGGTGGTGCTCAGTTATCAAAGAGCTGTTGGTGATACCGGTTCTCCTGAGGTGCAGGTGGCCCTGTTAACTACCCGCATTAATGAGTTGGCCGGCCATTTCAAGGCTCATGTCAAGGATCACCACTCTCGCCGAGGTTTATTGCGGATGGTAAACCGTCGCCGCAAATTATTGGATTATCTTAAGAGCAGAAGTGTCGATAGTTATAAGACATTGATCGAGCGGTTGGGTCTTCGGAAATAGACCGACCCCCACTGAGTGAGGGTTGCGGCCAGCAAGGATTTGGGCTGCGTATTGCATAGGGTAACTGGGCACAGAGCGGTAGTGTCTTCATAGAAAAAGGACAGTTAATTGAAACCGATCAAGAAAAGTATCTCCTACGGACGTCATCAACTCACACTAGAGACCGGTGAGATTGCAAGGCAGGCCCATGGCGCGGTGATGGTGACAATGGACGATACCGTGGTGCTGGTGACGGTAGTGGGTGCAAAAAACGCAAAGCCCGGTCAAGACTTCTTTCCTCTGACCGTGGACTATCAGGAGAGAACTTACGCTGCTGGTAAAATACCCGGTAGTTTTTTTAAGCGAGAGGGGCGCCCTTCTGAAAAAGAAATACTCACCTCACGCCTGATCGATCGCCCCATCCGCCCGCTATTCCCCGACAATTTTTATAATGAAGTACAGATCGTTGCAACGGTATTGTCATCCGATAGCGAAGTCGATTCAGATATTCCGGCCATGATCGGCGCTTCCGCCGCGTTGGTGCTGTCCGGCATTCCATTCGGTGGACCCATTGGTGCAGCCAGAGTTGGTTATATTGATGGTGAATATGTACTCAATCCAACCGCAACCGAACTGAAGCAGACCCAACTGAACTTGGTCGTAGCCGGGACACAGCAAGCGGTATTGATGGTCGAGTCTGAGGCAGCGGAGTTGCCGGAAGATGTGATGCTGGGTGCGGTCATGTTTGGTCACCAGCAACTCCAGTCGGTGGTCAATGTGATTAATGAATTGGCGGATGAGGCGGGTGTCACTGCTTGGGATTGGGTGCCAGCTGAAAGGGACACCGCTCTGGCTGAAAGAATTGCCAAGCTGGCAGAGCCGGATCTGTGTGCTGCATTCCAGCTGAAGCAAAAGCAAGCTCGATCAGAGACCATAGATAAAATCTGGCAACGGGTCTTTACTGAGATTGGGGTTGGCACTGAGAGTGGGCCGGATGGACAGGCTGTCAAGGAAGTTTGTTTCTCGCTCGAGTCAAAGATTGTACGGTCGAGGATTCTTGATGGAGAGCCCCGGATCGATGGGCGTGATACCCGCACTGTGCGGCCGATCACGATTCGGAATGGTGTGCTGCCACGAACACATGGATCTTCTCTTTTTACCCGAGGGGAGACTCAGGCGCTTGTAATAGCCACCTTGGGCACGGGTCGAGATGAACAGAGAATCGATGCGCTGCAAGGAGACTATACAGACCGGTTCATGCTTCACTACAACATGCCCCCGTATGCGACTGGTGAGACCGGACGGGTAGGAACGCCTAAACGTCGTGAAATCGGCCATGGGAGACTTGCTAAGCGCGCGTTAATAGCAGTATTGCCATCGGCTGAGGAATTCGGTTACTCACTGCGTGTGGTGTCTGAGGTCACTGAGTCCAATGGCTCCAGTTCCATGGCGTCGGTCTGTGGTGGGTGCTTGGCATTAATGGATGCAGGGGTGCCGTTGAAGGCACATGTGGCAGGTATCGCGATGGGACTGATCAAGGAGGGTAATCGGTTTGCAGTATTGACCGATATTCTTGGAGATGAGGATCATCTGGGTGATATGGACTTTAAGGTTGCTGGGACAGATCGCGGCATCACAGCATTGCAGATGGACATAAAGATTCAGGGAATTACTAAGGAGATCATGCATGCCGCGCTGGTTCAGGCCAAGGAGGGGCGTATGCATATCCTGGAGATTATGAAGAAGGCGCTCCCTTCAACCCGTGAGGAAATTTCAGAGCACGCTCCGCGCATTATCAAAATAAAAATTAATCCGGAGAAGATTCGGGACGTGATTGGGAAGGGTGGTGCTGTGATCCGTGCGCTGACCGAGGAGACTGGGACGACCATTGACATCACTGACGATGGGGTTGTCATGATCGCGTGTATCAGCGCCGAGGGTGGTGAACTGGCAAGAAAGCGTATCGAAGACATTACTGCCGAGGTGGAGGTGGGCAGGATATATGATGGCACGGTGCTGAAGCTCTTGGACTTTGGCGCAATTGTCAGCGTCCTACCGGGTAAGGATGGACTATTGCATATCTCCCAGATTGCTAGTGAACGGGTCAACAATGTTTCCGATCACCTCAAGGAAGGTCAGGCGATTCGTGTTAAGGTGCTGGAGGCTGACGAGAAGGGACGGTTGCGTCTCAGTATGAAGGCAGTTGATAGTGAGGCCGCCAGCAGCGATGCTGTCTCGTAGCGAGTGACCGTTATTATTTGAGAATGTGGACTGTAAAAAAGCCCCGTATCACAAGATACGGGGCTTTTTTACAGTCCACCACGGATGATCTGCGGGATGACCCTACTTAGCTATTTGTCGCTCTCTTATCTCGTCGAGCGTCTTGCAGTCAATGCAGAGTGTGGCAGTCGGACGTGCTTCTAGTCGCTTCAGGCCAATCTCAATTCCGCAGCTATTGCAGTAACCGTAGTCTTCCGTTTCTATCTTAGAGATGGTCTCATCAATCTTCTTGATGAGCTTACGCTCGCGATCGCGGTTGCGTAATTCCAAGGCGATATCAGACTCTTGGCTGGCCCGATCATTAGGATCAGCGAAGATCGTAGCCTCATCCTGCATAGTGTGGACTGTCCGGTCTATATCTTGACCCAACTCAATTTTCATGCCTTCCAATATTTTGCGAAAATGCATGAGCTGCTTGGGGCTCATGTAACTCTCCCCTTTTTTGGGTAGGTAAGGAGCAGCTTGTTTGCGGAGTGACTCTTGTGGCATCTTTGGATCCTTTTTTGATTTCTGCGCTGGTGCATGCACATTTTAATACCAGAAAAAACATTGTACAGCAAGTGTACTTTTCTTTAAATGGTACATGTTGCCTATACAGTCCGCAGCTTTTACATCATGGATCGGGGTTTCACCGATTTCGCGCGCTGGTTCACTTTGCATCAAGCACAGGCACTCTTCGTGACCCGTGGCAAATCCAATCTACTCTTTCATCGCGTTTACTCACGTGCCGTGGACAAAGGCACGGGACTGCGTTGCGACCAGACCATTTCGTTAAACGATCCGAAGGCATGCAAGGACTATCTGCAACACTTGCGACGCATCAAATTCTACGATGCTGAACACGACAAGCATCTGGTGTTTCTAACCAACAACTTCGACTTGCCTGCTCTGACCATCACTCAGCTTTATCGTTGTCGCTGGCAGGTTAGGCTGTTCTTCAAATGGATAAAACAACATTTTTGGATCAAGAATTTTTACGGCGCCACCGAGAACGCAGTGAAGACAAAAATATGGATAGCCATCACAATTTAGGCCTTGGTCGCCATCGTCAAAAAACGACTCAATACCAATGATTCGCTTTACACAATCCTACAGATTTTAAGCCACACTATTTTTTAGAAAATTCAACTTGATCAATTACTTAAAAATACGGAGACACAAATGTAAAACTATCAAGACAGTAGCCAATTGAATCTATTTAATTAAATGTCCAGACGCTTATGAAGTCATATAACTCACCCTCCTCACAGAAATGGCTCCATTCCCCAAGAGGGCCAGGCGATAGAGATATAGAGGCGCCGGGTTATTTGTATAACACAATGACTTATGTAAGCAGGTGATCTACCAAGCACCAACGGACAATGTTACGCCGATCTGACACAGGAAGGGGGCCTATTCAGAACCTGATGACGGGTCTCACATTTTGCGATTCATGAAATGCAAACAGCCACCGGGTTCGGTGGCTGTTCCGTGAATACTAAATCACTGGTGTCGACTAATTTCAGAGAGGTATGTACTCCTCAAGGTCCCACACAGCGCTCACGCAGTTTTGACTTGAGAGAGTTTCTGGGATACTTCAGGGGAGAACCCTTCCCCCTGAACTTACTTTTGAGTTACGGCTTAGCGCTTGACTTACGACGACGTAGCCATAAAAAAGCGCCGAGACCGGCCGCAATTAGAAATACTGCAGCCTCCATCAAACCAGGACCTGATCCATGGCTCCCATGACCACCGCCCTCTCCAACTGTGAGCGGAATACGAACCTTCTCCTTCATCGTTCCTGCTTCCTCAGTTTCCAGGAGCACGACATACTGACCGAGGTCAGCCATGTTGACCTCTCCGAGAGAGATGCTCCCGGATGGATATACCTTAGGTGGTAGAGAGAGTACCTCATGCCCATTCGGACCATGGCCCTCCATCACTACCCTTACAGCCAGTGGTAACTTGCGAGACTCGGGCTCGTTCAAATCAACCGACATGAGTATGATCCCGGTTGCGGGTATTTGCTGACAAAATGCGTGCATTGGAGGGATTTCCCCCTTCGGCTTCTCATAGGCGCTAAAATTTACGGAGAAGGCTCCACCCTTAATGACACAGTCACCCGAATGATGACCTTCATGGGCAAGCATTAGCTGCGCATGGGCCGGTAACGTCATCAGCATTATCAGTACCGCCCAGCCCAGCCGTTCAGCCCATCCAGATACTCTGTTCATAACATCTCCGTATTTAATACTAAATTAATCGTATGCTCAGTGGTCTTGCCTAGACAGATCACGTGCCAGATACTCCGTGTGACCATGTGCTGATTCGCACAGAGCTTCAATCGCCGAGAAGGTTCTGAATAGACGTGGCCTACCATTGGTACGCACATGCCCCATTGCTCGGGATCTTTATGTCAATCAGCAGAAGACAAGACCCGAGTCGATGCATAGAACGCCCAAGTTCCGGGATTGTATAACAAACTATCCGAGAATAGGAAGCCGCAGGGTCATGGGATGCCAGGAATTCTGGGGGCGCTGATTGAGATCATGGTCATTCCGGGAGTGGCCCGGGTTCAGTTCATTGGAATCATTGTCAGCGTGACGCTCGCACTGGGATGTGGGCTCCTTGCCGGCAAACTCATTAAGGTGACGGGGACGACCGAGTTAGCGTATGAGGACAGTGTAGAGTTTACCCACCTAGCCCCACCTGATAATGAGACGAAGGGGCCACTGATTTAGTTGAGGAGTGAGTAGTCAATTCGGTGGGCGGATGGGGCATCGGTACGGCTACATCAAGATCACGTCATACTGCTCCTGAGTATAAGCAACTTCGACTTGCAGACTGATGGGCTTGGCGATGAAGTCACCTAGCTGTGCCAAGCTCTGGGATTCTTCATCGAGGAATAGGTTGATGACTTGTTGCGAGGCAAGGATACGAAACTCGCGTGCATCGAATTGGCGGGACTCGCGCAGTAGTTCACGGAGGATTTCATAACATATCGTTTGCGCTGTCCTGATCTCACTTCGGCCTTGGCAGGTGGGGCAGGTCTCGCATAGGATGTGTGCAAGACTCTCGCGTGTACGCTTTCGGGTCATCTCCACCAGCCCTAGTGCTGTAAAGCCACTGACAGTCATACGGGTGCGGTCTTTCATGAGCGCCTTCTTGAGCTCCGTAAGTATCGCATTCTTGTGATCCTCATTCTCCATGTCAATAAAATCAACAATAATGATGCCGCTCAAATTCCTCAGTCGTAGCTGGCGAACGATGACTTGTGCTGCTTCGAGGTTGGTCTTGAAGATCGTATCGTCGAAGCTCTTTATGCCGACGAAACCTCCGGTATTGACATCCACGGTGGTGAGGGCCTCAGTCTGGTCGATGATGAGGTAGCCGCCTGATTTTAGGGTAACGCGCCTTGCAAGGGATTTCTCGATCTCATCTTCAACCCCATACAGATCAAATAATGGCTTCTCCCCAGCGTAGAGATTGACCTGGCGCACCATATTTACCATGTAGTCTTGGGAGAATGCGATCATCTTTTGAAAGGTCTCGCGCGAGTCAACGAGGACACGTTCCGTGTCATCATCCACAAAATCGCGAAGGACACGGTGACTGAGTGACAGGTCCTGGTAGAGCAAGGTGGGCATGGTGATGGAAGACTTCTCCCGGATATTGCGCCATAGCTTGTATAGATACGCTATATCTGTTTGCAGGTCTTGTTCGGTGGCGGCCTCAGCCATGGTGCGGATGATGTAGCCTCCCCTCTCATCAGCAGGCAGTAAGTGCCGCAATCTCTCCCGCAGTAAATCTCGATCAATTTTATTCTCGATACGCTGAGAGATCCCGATATGAGACTCTTGTGGTAGATAGACCAGCAGGCGTCCTGCGATACTGATCTGGGTGGACAGGCGAGCACCCTTGCTGCCAATGGAGTCCTTGATCACCTGTACCATGATACTCTCGCCCTCGTGGAGGAGCGACTCGATCGGCTGATCTACTTCACCGTCCTGTCTAAGCTTCCAGATCTCTGCAACGTGGAGGAAGGCGGCACGATCAAGGCCGATATCGATGAAGGCTGATTGCATTCCTGGGAGCACTCTATTGACGCGGCCGCTGTAGACATTGCCGACAATGCCGCGGTTGCTGGTGCGCTCTATATGCAATTCTTGCACCACACCCTGCTCCATCACGGCTACACGCGTCTCTTGTGGGGTAATGTTGACAAGGATTTCACTACTCATAAATAAAGACTCAACAAGGTTTTTTGGTGGACTAATGGAACATTTCCATGCCGACTTCTTCCAGAAGTCTGGCCATTTAAAAAAGAGGGAGTCCCATTACGCCGCTGTAAGTGCCAGAAAAGTTAGAAATGAAGACCGCTGCCATGCCTTGGATTGCGTAAGCACCCGCCTTGTCACTGGACTCGTTCGTAGCGATGTAAGTACGGATCTTGCGGTTGCTAATATTACGGAACCGGACCTCGCTGGTGGAGAGGTGGGCGCGGATCTTGTCCCCCCTCAATCATAGTGACCGCGGTCAAGACTTCATGTAGTCCCCGCCAATTAAATACGGCAGCTGGATAGAGTGTGAGCGTCATTTTCCATGTTGACTCTAACAGACAGTTTTGTCGCGTGATGCATCAAGTAACCGTGCAAAAAAATGGAGCGCCTGAGCACCCCATTTTCAACTAATCAGGAGTCGATTAGAAATTGTGACGTATACCCATCGTCCAAGTGTTTCTGTTGCCTTGGTGACTAATCGCTGCATCTGGATGTTCCGATACTAGCTCCAGTTTGACTTACACGTCGATAACCACCAAAGATGCTGGTACGTTTGCTTAAGGCGT
>CANIWY010000041.1 GCA_947471695.1 Nitrosomonadaceae bacterium | reverse complement strand
TCGGGGCACTATGACGACCGGACAGATGTCGCGCTACAGAACCGGACAGATCATGAACTCTCAACACAACTCAAAAAATACCATGCGACTCTTCAATTAATTTGGCAGAATGTACCCCATCGTTGTCGTTGTTCCTTCATGAGGGAGAGATCAGAATGAAATATCAGAGCTTTCAAGAGTTCGGCACTTACATCGCCGAACGTAATCCAGGCCAACCGGAGTATCTTCAGGCGGTAGCCGAAGTGATGGAGAGTCTCTGGCCCTTCATCACCAGTCACCCACGTTATGCCGAGCACGGTCTACTGGACCGCTTGATCGAGCCGGAACGGATTATCATGTTCCGCGTATCCTGGGTGGATGACCACGGTGAAGTAAAAGTGAACCGTGGCTACCGAATCCAACACAGCTCCTCGATCGGACCCTACAAGGGCGGCACCCGTTTTCACCCCTCGGTCAATCTATCCATTCTTAAGTTTCTGGCCTTCGAACAGACCCTCAAGAACTCCCTGACCACGCTACCGATGGGCGGTGGCAAGGGCGGCGCTGATTTTGATCCTAAGGGGCGTAGCCCCGGAGAGGTGATGCGATTCTGCCAAACCTATATGACCGAGCTATTCCGCCATATCGGCTCTGACACCGACGTACCTGCAGGTGACATCGGTGTCGGTGGTCGAGAGGTCGGATTCATGGCTGGGATGATGAAGAAACTCTCTAACCGTTCTGATGCCGTTTTTACCGGCAAGGGATTGAGTTTTGGCGGGTCACTCATCCGCCCAGAGGCCACCGGCTACGGAACGGTCTACTTTGCTGAGGAGATGCTCAAGCATACCGGACGCTCCTTCGATGGCCTACGAGTCTCCGTCTCGGGTTCAGGTAATGTCGCTCAATACGCAGTGGAGAAAGCGATGTCTCTGGGAGCTAAGGTGGTCACAATCTCCGACTCGAGCGGCACGGTTGTTGACGAACAGGGCTTCACCCCAGAGAAACTGGCCATACTGATGGAGGTCAAGAATCACCTGAGAGGACGGGTCAATGACTATGCCGAGCGTGTGAAGGTCAATTTTATTGCTGGTGCGCGCCCTTGGCATGTTCCGGTGGATGTGGCCTTGCCATGCGCGACCCAGAATGAGTTGGATGAGAAGGATGCATCCACCCTGATCAAGAATGGGGTGATCTGCGTCGCAGAGGGGGCCAATATGCCCTCCACAGCAGAAGCTGTGAAACTATTCGAACATAGTTCAGTTCTGTTTGCCCCGGGCAAGGCCAGCAATGCAGGTGGTGTTGCGACCTCTGGCTTGGAGATGAGTCAGAATGCGATGCGACTCTCCTGGCCGAGAGAAGAGGTCGATGAGCGCTTGCTAGAAATCATGAAGGCGATACACCGGTCCTGCCTGCAGTACGGACAGCGCAAGGATGGCCGTGTGAGCTATGTTGATGGTGCTAACGTGGCCGGTTTTGTGAAGGTGGCGGATGCGATGCTAGGTCAAGGCGTGATCTAACGAATCCAGACCGACTTAGCATTCACAAATCCGCGGATGCCTTGGGAGAGAAGTTCCCGGCTAAAACCGAATGACTTGACGCCTCCGAAGGGCACCCTCAGACCGGACCTAACCATCCCATTGATGAAGCCACTTCCTGCATGAGTTTGCCGAACAATCTTTTCCGCGTGTATCGAATCACAACCTAAAATACCGGATCCCAATCTGAACTGAGTGCCGTATCAGCTTACCCATCTCGATCGAGATCATCCTGCCATAATCAGCCACACGCTCGCGAAGTAGTCGGGCAGCACAACTCATTCTTACCGCACGGCCACCGAAAGTAGTCTGTAACCATTCCTGCTAGGCGCTTTCAGCCTGCTGTAGCGCTGTAGCAAGATGGTGACTATCCCAACTGGTGTATGTCTTAACGATCCTATTGGTCGCTGGGTTCAGACTGATATAAGGCATGATGTGCTATCCTCTAGATGAAGTTTTAAGGGTAACAAGGGAACCTGAGTTGACTAGGGGTTGCTTGCCGCTCGCCCCCCCCATTCCACTTCATTATCTTAAATAGCAATCCATGAAAAAGTCTCTACCCGTCATATTATTACTGGCTTTGACTAGCGCAGCTTCTGCCAGCCAGGACGACGATTTCATGGCTGCTCGTCAGGCATTCCAGTCCGGGAATGCTGCCCGCCTGGAGACTTATGCTCGACGGTTGCAGGGTCATGTGCTGGAGCCGTATGCATCCTACTACCAGTTAAGTCTTCATCTGGAAAATGTCAGTCCTGACTCAATCAAAAAATTTACCGCTCAACACCGTGATAGCTCTCTCTCCGACCGACTACACAGCGAGTGGTTAAAGAGCCTGGGTAAGAAACAA
This sequence comes from Nitrosomonadaceae bacterium, assembly GCA_947471695.1. Taxonomy (GTDB): domain Bacteria; phylum Pseudomonadota; class Gammaproteobacteria; order Burkholderiales; family Nitrosomonadaceae; genus VFJL01. Next base: position 6,449 of record CANIWY010000041.1, on the reverse strand, counting down.
CAGTGGAAGTCATTCGCCGCAGAATATCCAGCACTGATTAGCAAGGATACTGAGCTCATCTGTTACTCCCTGCAACAACGCCTCTCATCCGGTGATGAGATCGCGATGATTGAGGCTCATCCTCTGTGGTTTAATGCCCACGACCTGCCAAAAAGCTGTACCCCGCTCTTTGAAGCGCTCTCATCAATCGGCCTAGTCACTACAGAGAATGTATGGACACGTCTCAGACTGACCCTGGAAGCGGGCAACGTGAGTGTTGCGAAGCATGTCAATCATTACCTTCCGAATGGTCAATCAATCAATGAGCGTAGATTGGATGAGGCCACCAACAATCCTCTCCGCTACCTGGACCGACACCGTCACGAGATCAAGAGCCGTGCCGATCGTGAAACTGCACTCTACGCATTGATACGTCTACTCCGCAGTGGCCCGGATCAGGCCTTTGCATACTGGCCCAAGGTCCGTGACCGGTTCGATCCCGCGGAGCAGTCCTACTTCCTTGGGCATCTAGCGAGTCAGGCATCAAGGCGGCTTGACCCACGTGCTCTGGGCTGGTTTCAGCAGTCTGCCGCAACCCAGCCAGCAGCACCCCTCTCGGATACCCAACTCGCCTGGCAAGTCCGAGCAGCTCTGCGTGCTGCTGACTGGAAGACCGTTCTCAGAAGTATCGATGCCATGTCCGCCGCAGAACAGCAGTCTGGTGTATGGCGTTATTGGAAGGCACGTGCGCTCAAGACCGCGGGCAAGAATATAGAGGCCAATGCGCTCTTGGCCCCCCTCAGCGCTGAACACAATTTTTACGGACAGCTGGCCGAAGAAGAGATGGGGATCGTGATCGGTGCCGCAGACGAGCCCTATAAAGCAGGTCCTAAGGAGATTGTCGCGATTCAGCAGTTACCCGGAATCCAAAGAGCTCTTGCCCTCTATCGGCTTAATCTACGTAATGAGGGGATGCGAGAATGGAACTGGAGTATCCGAGGTTTCGATGACCGTCGTCTGCTCGCTGCAGCAGAGGTTGCACGTCGCAGCGGGATCTATGACCGCGCCATCAGCACCGCTGACCGGACAGTCCATCTGCATGACTTTAGTCTGCGATTCCTCACCCCACACCGTGAAACAATGCAGGGCCACCTTCAGCAGCAGCAACTGGATGAGGCATGGGTATACGGACTCATCCGTCAGGAGAGTCGTTTCATTAACGATGCCAAGTCCAGTGCCGGGGCGACGGGTCTGATGCAGTTAATGCCCGCCACCGCGAGATGGGTGGCGAAGAGAATGAGTATTAAGAACTACCATCACGGCCTAGCCAACGAAGTGAACACCAACCTAGCCCTGGGAACTTACTACCTCAAGCACGTCCTAACCTCGCTCGATAACCAGCCGTTATTGGCATCGGCAGCTTATAATGCCGGCCCCGGGCGTGCCCGGGCATGGCGAGACGCAAGACCACTCGAAGGCGCGATTTATGCCGAGACCATCCCCTTCACAGAGACCCGAGACTACGTGAAGAAGGTGTTAAGTAACTCGATGTATTACGCAAGCACACTCGGTCACCGGACCCAGACTCTGCGTCATCGTCTCGGTGTGGTTGCACCCAAATCATCTGCGAACAGATTACCCGAAGAGGAAGACCTATCACCATGAAAATCAGAAAAGTCTGCATCATCGGTGGAAGCGGTTTTGTTGGTAAGCATATCGCCCACTGGTTGACCGAAGAGGAGATTTCTGTTCGGATTGCCACCCGTCATTATGAGCATGCCCGTCAGATGCTGGTACTTCCGACAGCCAGTGTGGTTGTGGCGAATGTACACAATAATGCTGAGCTCGACCGGTTACTGACTGGGATGGACGCGGTCATCAATCTGGTCGGAATACTGCACGGTGATTTTGCAGCATCGCATGTAGACCTACCACGCAAGATCGTTGCTGCATGTCACCGTAACGGCGTCACACGTCTGGTCCATATGAGTGCTCTTCATGCCGACACGAACGGCCCCAGCGATTATCTGCGATCCAAGGGCGAGGGTGAGGAGGTTGTACTGTCCTCGGAGTTACAGACGACTGTCTTCAGACCATCGGTCATCTTCGGCCCCGGAGACTCCTTTCTCAATCTCTTTGCTGGTCTGGTGAGGCAACTACCTCTGATGCCACTGGCATCTCCGAATGCGAAGTTCCAGCCAGTCTTTGTGGAAAATGTAGCACAGGCATTTGTCGCCAGCCTCTCTGACCACACGACCTTCGGCAAGCGATACGACTTATGCGGACCCAAGGTCTACAATCTGCATCAACTGGTTGAATATGTGGCACAGGTTACTGGACGAGATTCCACTGTCATCGGCTTAAATGACAGGCTCTCCTACCTGCAGGCACTGCTCATGGAGTGTCTTCCGGGCAAGCTCATGACCCGTGATAACTATTATTCGATGAAGGTGGACAGCACCTGCGACTGCGCCGGTAGCGGCAACCTTACAAACGTATTCGGTATCCGTCCGACCCCGTTGGAAGAGATCGCCCCACTCTATCTCGCGCTGCAACGACCACGCGATCGGTATACCCATTTCCGCGATCAAGCACGACGATAAATAGCCATTCCATGAAGACCTATTTAGTCGGCGGTTCAGTTCGAGACGAGTTGCTGGGGCTGCCCATCAAGGACCACGATTACGTCGTCGTTGGATCCACCCCGGAGGAAATGACACGCCTGGGCTACCGCCCGGTGGGTAAGGACTTCCCCGTATTCCTCCACCCCCAAAGTCATGAGCAGTACGCCCTAGCCCGCACCGAACGCAAGATCTCACGCGGCTATAAGGGCTTTGAAGTCTACGCCGCTCCCGAGGTCACCCTGCAAGAGGATCTGGCACGTCGTGATCTGACCATCAATGCCATTGCCAAGGATCCGGACGGCCATATCATCGACCCATTTAACGGCGTCTCTGACCTCGAGATCGGATTGCTGCGCCACGTCAGTCCGGCCTTCAGCGAGGACCCTGTCAGGGTCCTACGAACCGCTCGTTTCGCTGCACGGTTCGGATTTCACATTGCCCCAGAGACACTCTCTCTGATGAATGAGATGGTCCACAATGGTGAGGTGGATGCGCTGGTGCCGGAGCGGGTGTGGCAGGAGCTTGCGCGCGGCTTAATGGAGAATAAGCCCTCACGCATGTTTTATGCATTACGTGAGTGCGGCGCACTCTCACGTATTCTGCCAGAAGTAGATGCCTTATTCGGTGTACCCCAACCATTGCAGCATCACCCGGAGATCGATACCGGTTTACACAGCATGCTGGTGATTGATCATGCCGCCTCACAAAATTATTCCTTACCGGTGCGTTTCGCAGCACTGACTCATGACCTAGGTAAGGGGACCACCCCACCTCACGAGTGGCCGCGGCATACCGGACACGAGGTTCGTAGCGTGCAACTGGTTAAGGATCTCAGCGACCGCATCCGCACCCCCAATGACGAGCGTGATCTGGCACTTCTAACTGCTCGGTATCATGGAGATGTGCATCGGGCAACGGAACTGTGTCCTGACACCATTGCAGACATGCTGCAGTCGGTGGATGCCTACCGCAAACCGGAGCGGTTCGAAGAATTCCTACAGGCCTGTGAGTGCGATTTCCATGGTCGACCCGGTTATGCTGAGAGACCCTACCCCCAGTCGGCACGTTTCCGTAGTGCATTTCTTGCGGCCAAAAGCATCGATGCCGGGGCCATTGCCGCTGAACTGGCCAAGACCATTAACGACCCCAGTCGTCTCTCACCCGCGATCAATGCACAGGTTCGTGAGACCCGAACCGCCGCAATCAAAGCACGGCTGCTGTGATAATGGATGGCCTTGATGAGACCACACATCACCGCATGGTCATCATGCGTTTGAGGATGAGGATCCAGTGAGCACACACCCCTGCCCATGAAAAAAATTTCCTGCCTCTTGCTCATATGGTCAGCGCTGTTTATGCAACTTGCCATGGCAGCACCCACAACAGATGAGGATATCGAGGTTAAGGTCAAGATCGATGGAGAGAGTGTGACCGTTGACCTGAGCCTTGTGGTCCCGGCCACTCGTCACGAGGTCTGGTTGGTCCTAACCGATTTTGGACATATGGCAGACTTTGTCTCCAACCTTAAGGAGAGTCGGGTGATCAGCACTTCCGGAAATACACTCAAGATTTTCCAGCGAGGGGTTGCAGCCTATGGCCCGATCAATTTTCCATTTGAGTCTACTCGAGAGATACGTCTGACCCCATTCGATAAGATTAAGTCCCACATGCTCAGCGGCAATATGCGAAGGATGGAGGGAATGACGAGACTGATTGATGAGAATGGGCAGACTCGGATCATCTATCATACCGACACCATCCAAGAGGTTTGGGTACCCCCCCTAGCAGGAAATATTTTTATCGAGCACGAAGTCCGAGAGCAATTCAAAGAGATGAGGGCTGAAATAATGAAGAGGAAGCGAGTGAATACTCCTTCGGCACCGATCAAGATCCCTGCACATTGATCGGATGAGACTGCCCCATTACCAATCGTCAGAAAATATAAATCTGAAGCTCCCCATCATGAGTAACGATCAGTGATAGAAATGAATAGCCGACCCCCACAAGACTTCTCCACCCTCCCCCCTGACCGCGTATTGAACGCGGTAGAGAGCGTAGGATTTCGCAGCGACGGCCGCCTACTTGCGCTCAACAGCTACGAGAACCGCGTCTACCAGGTCGGCCTTGAAGAGGGCTCACCGCTGATTGCGAAATTCTATCGGCCACAGCGCTGGACCGATGAGGCTATACTCGAAGATCATTCCTTCGTGCAAGAGCTGTTTGATCACGAGATTCCAGTGGTCCCGGCGATGTTATTAAATGGAAAAACACTACACACTTTTGAAGGATTTCGGTTCTCCGTTTTCCCAAAACATGGTGGCCGCGCCCCTGAACTGGAAGGCCGTTCAACGTTAGAATGGATGGGCCGATTCTTAGGGCGCATCCACGCAATCGGCTCCCTCAAGCAATATCACGAACGTCCCACTCTGGACATCGTGAGCTTTGGTGAACAACCTCGCGATTATCTGCTCGCGCGTGAATTCATTCCGGCCGATCTCGATACGGCCTACCGTAGCGCAGTCGATCTGGCACTCGAGGGGGTCCGGTACTGCTTTGCCCGTGCGGGTGATGTGGCTAACTTACGCCTGCACGGAGACTGCCATGTAGGTAACGTACTATGGACGGATCAGGGCCCTCACTTCGTCGACTTTGATGACAGTCGAATGGGGCCTGCGGTGCAGGATCTGTGGATGCTATTATCGGGCGACCGCGCCGATATGGTCCGTCAGTTAACAGATGTCCTGACCGGGTATGAAGACTTCTGTGATTTCAATGAACGAGAACTCCATCTGATCGAGGCGCTTCGGACCTTACGGCTAGTCCATTATGCAGCATGGCTCGCACACAGATGGGAAGACCCCGCCTTCAAGCAGGCATTTCCCTGGTTCAATACACAACGGTATTGGCAGGACCGCATTCTCGAGTTGCGTGAACAGATCGCGCTGATGGATGAACCCCCTCTATGGCAGGCATGAACCATTGGCTCTGAACGGACCCAGAATCTCTGTCAAAATAAAATCGATGTGAGCAATCAGTCCATTCTTTGTCCTTGTGGGAACGCCCATAAAGAATATACCGATTGCTGTGCCCGCTATCTGAACGATCGTGAGGATGCTGCCACTGCAGAGGAGTTGATGCGCTCTCGATACACTGCATACACTTTTGAGAATGAAGATTATCTACTCGCGACCTGGCACTCAAGCACACGCCCAGATCCACTTAAACTGGCGGACGGTCCTCACAAGAAATGGTTAGGACTACAAGTCAGCCGTCATACACAGATCGGGAGAAATCATTCAGTTGTAGAATTTATCGCGCGCTACAAGGTGGGCGGGCGGGCCCACCGTCTGCATGAGATTAGTCGCTTCGTTCGTGAGGGTGGGAGGTGGTTCTATGTGGATGGCGAGACATCGCCTGAAACAGGTTGGCTAGCGCGCTAGTGATGCACGATAAAGCTGCCTTGCCTCTTCCTCTTTGAGTGTGTCGTTAATTTCACGCATCACCCCCTTCATATCGACCGGCTTCTCGACACGCTCGAAACACCCGGTCAGAACACTCTCCGGGCGGAGTTGGCTCTTTTGATAGAGAGACCATATCTCCATACCATAGTCAGTCGTCAACAACTCAGGTGCAAAGCGACCGAAATAAACAGCCAGATTTTCAACATCCCGGAGCAGCATCTTGCAGGCCTGGTTGTTGGCCGCTGCATCAATGGCCTGAGGGAGATCGATGATGACGGGCCCTTCGCTATCGACCAATATGTTGTATTCTGATAAGTCGCCATGCACCACCCCGGCGCAGAGCATACGCACCACCTGAGTGATCAGTATGCGGTGGTACTCGCGT